>JAQUNZ010000005.1:0-46683 GCA_028717345.1 Candidatus Methanoperedens sp. | reverse complement strand
ACACCATTTGGTATTTGAGAGTGTGCCGTTCCTGGTATTGTTGAGGTCTGTCAGAAGGGAATTGATCGAGCCCAGTGCGGTTGTGTTGTGTTTGGTGTTTCCGTGGCAGTAGTAGCATGAAGCGTTGCTGGATGTCCAGTAGGGGGTTGTGCTTGAGTTCCAGATACTGCCGTTGCTTGAATTGGAAGAGTGTTTGAGGACTGAGGGGATGAGGGGGGCGGGGGGTGATCCTGTCCAGAATGAGGAGGTCTGGTGACAGTTGGTACAGTTGACTGCACTGGTGTTTGTGGTCTGGAAGGAACTGTTTGCCTGAAGGTATTTTATGGGATGGATGGTATCTCTGCCTGAACTGTTGATGTGGCATGACGTACAGTTCATGCCTGTGGATCCGTTGTGTCTTTGTTTTCCGGTGTGGCATGAGGTACAATATGTGGAGTTGGGTAAACTGAACGAGGGTCGTGTGAGTGTGCTGTTATGGATCCAGCCCGAACCGTGACATGTGGAATTGAAACAGGATGGGGAGCCTGTGCCTGTGCTGTGGTTCAGGATGGAACTGTTGTATGATGAATCTGACATGGCTGATGCGAATAATGTTGTGCTGTTCTGGTGACAGTAACTGCAGTTCACTGCCTGATTTGCGTTCCATGTTCTCAGGTCTGTCCTGTTCCTTGCGTAGTGGGAGGAGAGGGAGGAGGAATTGGAGGAAAGATCATCTTCTGTGTAACTTACTTTCAGTTCGCTCAGGTTATGGCAGACCAGACAGGATGAGGAGTTGTCTGCTGCGGATGCTGCGGCTCTTATCTGGTCACCGCCTTTGAAATGTTCACTTACGTTGGGGGCAGTGCTGACGTTGGAGTACGGTTTGGATGTGGAGTTGTGGCAGTCGTAACATGTGTAGGGATTGGTGTACCTGCTTCCCATACTGTCATTGGATGGCTGGGTGCCTGTGGAATCATGACAGCCCCAGCATTTCTTGTTTTCTGCTGAGACCCAGGTTGAGTTGGATGCATTGGAGTTCAGGGTCCTGTGAACTGAAGTGCTGCTGTTCATGGCTGAATTGTTGATTCTCTTCCGGGCGAGTTTTCCAGTATCGTGGCATGAGATACAGTCAGGGCCTGATGTGCCCGGATCAAGACTGTGGGAATAGTTGAGTGATGTGGATGCGTAATTGCCTGGCTGGGCATGGCAGGCACTGCATGTACTGTCTTTTATTCCTGACCCGAAGTAGGAACTGTGGTTTACCCAGGTACTTTTTCCTGTGTTGTCTATTGTGATCAGGGGGGGAACAGGGGTCCAGATAGTGCCGCTGTAATTACTGTTTAAGCTGGTATTGAGGTGACAGTCTGAACACCATTTGGTATTTGAGAGTGTGCCGTTCCTGGTATTGTTGAGGTCTGTCAGAAGGGAATTGATCGAGCCCAGTGCGGTTGTGTTGTGTTTGGTGTTTCCGTGGCAGTAGTAGCATGAAGCGTTGTTGGATGTCCAGTAGGGGGTTGTGCTTGCGTTCCAGATACTGCCGTTGTTTGAATTGGAAGAGTGTTTGAGGACTGAGGGGATGAGGGGGGCGGGGGGTGATCCTGTCCAGAATGTTATATTCTGGTGACAGTTAGTACAGTTGACGGCATTTGTATTTGAAGTGTTCCATGTGTTATTGATGTTCTGGAGGTATCGGACAGGGTGGATGCTCCTGCTTGAGTTCATGTGGCATTGCGTGCAAGACACGGTACCGTTATGCTGTGATTTATTATTTGTTAAGAAAGCACTTCCCCCGGTGCCGTGACATGAAGATGTGCAGTATGTAGAATTGGGTAATACCAATGACGGTTTTGTAAGTGTGCTGTTGTGTATCCTGCCTGTCGAATGACAGGCGGAACTGGAGCAGAGCGGATTTGTCCCTGGATAATTGGCTGAATGGTTGGATATTGATTTGTTGGCAATGTCGGTGAAGGGGAAAACTGTTGATGCATTGTTGTGGCAGTAAATACAGTATGTATTATTTATGCTGCTGTTCAAGACTGACAGGTCTGTTCTCTTCCTGCCGTAATGGCTTGAGCTGTTGTTCCCGCCGTTTGAACCACTGTATACGCTGCCTGCACCATCGGGGTCAAGTGCCGTGCCCAGCATCATTTCGCTCTTGTTATGGCAATTGTAGCACGTTGTTATGTTAGGGGCTATGTCGGTCCCATTCCAGTAATGCTCGGTGACGTTCAAGAGAGTTGAATTTGGCGTATAGTTCAGGTTCGTTCTATTCACATGGCAGTCCACGCATTTGGATGGACTCTTGTAATTCGTGGGGTGACTGCTTACCGGGTTATTGCCATTGCCGTGGCATGCCCAGCATTTCTTGTTTTCTGCGGAGTAGATGCCTGAGCTGGTATTGCTGTTGAGGGTCTTGTGGAGGGCATTGGTATCGTTCATAGCTGTGAAGTTTACCAGTTTTCCTCCGCCTCCGGCTGAACCGCCTGTATCATGGCAGCTTTTACAGTCCGGACCTCCTGCAACGCCTTCATCAAGGCTGTGGCTGTAATTCCGGGATGTATGCAGGGTTGAACCGTTGAGGGCATGGCATGATTCACAAGTAGTGTCATTGTATCCACTGCCCAGATAGCTGCTGTGGTTCTGCCACATGGCATTATTCGTATTGTTGACCGTGATGAGCGGGGGAGTCGGGGTCCATTGATTGCCATTATAATAGCTATTTGCCGTATCATTGTAATGGCAGTCCACGCACCATCTGGTTGTGACGAGTGATCCGTTCCTGACATCGGATGGATCGGTCGTAAGGGAATTTATTCTGCCAAAAGCTGTTGAATTGTGTTTGGTGTTTCCGTGGCAGTAGTAGCATGAACCGTCTTCGGTTGTCCAGAACGGGGTGGAGGTGCTGTTCCAGATACTGCCGTTTGACAGATTGGAACTGTGTTTCAGCGGGTCAGGGATGAGCGGAGCAGCGGGGGAACCTGTCCAGAATGTTATATTCTGGTGACAGTTAGTACAGTTGACGGCATTTGTATTTGAAGTGTTCCATGTGTTATTGATGTTCTGGAGGTATCGGACAGGGTGGATGCTCCTGCTTGAGTTCATGTGGCATTGCGTGCAAGACACGGTACCGTTATGCTGTGATTTATTATTTGTTAAGAAAGCACTTCCCCCGGTGCCGTGACATGAAGATGTGCAGTATGTAGAATTGGGTAATACCAATGACGGTTTTGTAAGTGTGCTGTTGTGTATCCATCCTGAGTTGTGACAGCTTGAATTGAGACATGATGGAGATGATGCTAAAGCACTGTGGTTCTGGATCGATTTGTTATATGCTTGATCAAGCATTGCAGTATTGAAGACTGTGCTTATGTTCTGGTGGCAGTAACTGCAGTTGACTGCCTGACTTCCGTTCCATGTATGAAGATCTGTTCTCTTTTTACCATAATGGCTTGTGCTGTTGTTGCCACCGTTTGCACCTGAATATACCGCACCGGTTCCCGCATCCGGATCATTTGCAGCGATCATCATCTCGGATTTAATATGGCAGGTGTAACATGTGCTGACAGCTGTGGTTTTAATAGATGCGCCATTCCAGTAATGCTGCGATACATTCAGTAACGTGTTGTTTGGAGTATAATTGAAATTCTGACCTGCGCCCTGTACATGGCAATCTGTGCAATTGTATGGGGTCTTATAATTTGTGGGATGAGTGTTTGGTGACGGCGCACTCCCGTTCCCATGACATGCCCAGCATCTTCTATTGTTGGAATCCACGGTGGCAGTGGCATTGCTGTTCAGGTTCTTGTGTATGGCATTTGTATCATTTGTTGCTGTCACATCAATCTTTGATAAAAGAACAATACCTCCAATATCATGGCAGCCCACACAATCAGGTCCTCCAACACTACTCTGGTTGTGCATAAGCTGGGTAATTCTGGTGAAGCCATACTGATAGCCGTGACACCGGTTGCATGCTGAATCGTTCAGGTTGGATGAAAATGGAGTATAAAGAGAATGGTTCGTGTATTCGTAGTTCGAGGTGCTGGCGCCGTATGTGTTATTGCCTGTGATCTCAGGCGGTATGGAGAGATTATAACCAGCAGACGATGAGATATTCCTGTGGTCATCAGTAACATTATTGATCATGTCCAGGTATCTGCTGCTGCCATTGCTGTATCCCTGCCAGTGGCATCCTGTGCACCAGGTTGTGTTGCCGATAGTTGAATTTACGACGTTGTTCCCGTCCCATGTGGATGGTCTGCCCAGGGCGACAGATTTGTGATTCGTCTCGCCGTGGCAGTATCTGCATAAAGTGACCTGACTGCTGCGGTTCCAGTAATTTTCTGTTGAGTTCCATCTGCTGCCGTTGCTTGCGTTGTTGCTGTGTCTTACCGGGGTCTGGACTTGAGGAGGAGGACGACCAATATAATTGCCTGCTTTGGAAGCATTTTTTAATGATGCGAAAAATGTTCCATTCTGGTGGCACAGGGTGCAGTTGCCCCTTGAATTGCTGGTCGTGTTTACATATGTGGCGCCTGTGCTATTTTGTGCGAATACCTGTATGTAATGTATATCCTGACTGTGGCAAAGAGTGCAGTTAACGCCGCCTGATGTGATATTACTTGAATTATGTTTATTATAGCTTGTGTGGCATGTCGTGCAGTGTGAATCCTCTGTGATATTGTTGTTATTAGGTCGCAAGGACTCATCTGGTTTGGTTATGTTGTGCATTGGGCCATGGCAAATTATGCATGGAATAGTATTATTGGGATCATGACCTGTGGCAGCGACCATACCTGAATAATTGCTCATAGGAGTAGTCCCGCTACTCATAGTATATTCTTTCGTCAGGTTTGCCCATGAATGACAATCACTGCAGGATTTGATCGGTTCATTTGTATCATGAGTGGCAATGGTAGCATGGCAAGTTGCACATGTATTCGTTATATGGACATCAGCGGTCTTTGTTGATTGTCCTGTGAATGTACTTCCGCCACCTACACCCCCATATCCACGATGGCATCCTACACAATCATTATCAGTAATACTGTTATGGTTGGTATCGGCCGTAATTGTCTCTCGCCCTAATGTATATGGTGAATTTTGGATTGAAGGGGTCGCGGTACCTACAGACCTAATTCCATGATCCTCACAGCCTCCTGCCTGACATCCCCACCAGTTATAGATAAATCCAGTTGAATCAGTCTTACCAAGTGCTGTGGCTTTAACAGTCCAGTTGCCATAATAATTCCTTGCATTCATATCAAAAGTATAAATTGCAATTCCATTCGAGTTTGTGCTAACATTTGATATATTTGTGAAAGAAGCATTCCAGTTACTTATATTGAATGTGACATTTGTGTTACTGATGGAAGAACCATTTTTATCCAGTAACAAAGCGTACCCTTTAATTTGTGTTTGATTACCACTCCATTGATTAGTGCTCCAGCCAGTAAAAGCTGGTAGAGCAAAACCCGTCTGCGCAGTTTTCCCGGTAGTTAGCGGATCATCCAATACTACAAACCTGTTTACGGATACTATTAATGTCGTATCACCTGCATCTCCCCCGGATACTGCAAATGGCGACAGTGAGTTCGTTGTCGCAGTCAGCACATTATTCCCTGCATCCACCATTGTCGGCAGCGCATCCCATGCCGCCCCGTTCCAGTGGTAAATGACAAGCGTATTTTCATCCGCTCCCCCAAGCTCTTCATCAGTATATTTTATCCTGACCTCTGCTGATTCAAAACTATTATCTGTTGCGCTTATGTCAACGAACTTGATGCTATTTCCAGGCGGTGCAGATGCTACAGGATTCTTTTTTCCATGATCTTCGATTATTATCTGACCATTGCCCCGTTTATTTAATTTAAGTTTTACAGCCACACCTTTTGTTTTCAATTCATCCTGGGAAAGATATGTCGTGGTGGTGTTCGTGATATTTGCTCCAGCCTCATTGTTTTCCAGATAATTAATTAAGCGCGTTGCAACCCCGAATGACGAGAGCGAGGTTGTGGTTGCCGTAAGCACATTGTTCGTCGCATCTACGGTCGTAGGTAATGCATCCCATGAAGTGCCGTTCCAGTGGTAAATGGTAAGGTCATTTTCACTCCCGCCGTTTAAATCAGCACCTGTGTAGCGTATTGTTATTTCAGCAGAAGAAAACAAGATACCCCTTGCGCCAATTTCCACATATTTCACAACCCTGCCTGGAAGTAGAACAGATTCAGGATTATTCTTCCCGAAATCATCAAGGACAAACTCTCCCTTATCCACTCCTTTAATCTTCAACCTCACAGACACGTTCTTGTTTTCAAGAGCATCAACCACAAGCTCTCCGCCATCGGGGAAATCTGCAGTTGCCAGCATGCCAGTACTGATCTCTTTTTTCAAGTTTATTGCTATGATGTTGCTTTTAACCTGCATTTTTCTAGTGTCACGAACTACTATTTTATCGGATACTGTGACATGGTCTTCTCCTTGCACCTCTGAATTTGAATGAACTAAGACTTGAGTTTCCCCGGCTGTGATATTTGTCGTGGCGTTTGAGATATTTAATCCTGCATCAGGGATTAATTCAGATTGGCTGGCATTCTCAATACCAATACCAAGAAATAGCAGCCCCACTATGATGATTGGCACAAAGGCGAAAGCTCCTGCTGTTCTGACCCAATTAATTTGTGTATATCGATAATTAATTGTCATGCCCAAATTTTTTTACGCCATATGACCTTTTTTTTCAGGACACATTATTATGTCAAGCCCTCATTCGATACGTTTAATTTTTCAGTATGTTACATATCTTTTCAAAATTGGTTATCACACAACACATTATATATATTATAATTATCATGCATAATATATCACATAGAACATATACTTTTTGAAGCAATCAAGAATTTCGTGTTTATGTGAGACTATTATTGACCCAAATTTTACCCCAACTTTTGACAACAAACCTGATGAATATTTTGAATAACCCGATGTATCGGAGCATGCAAAAATATATATAAACAAACATTTCTCTATTCAGCAGTGGTACTAAATGGATCTAATTGAAAAAGTGAAAGGATTTTTATTGGAACCGACTCGAGCCTTCGAGACATATAAAGAAGAACCTCTTGAAGAGGCATTAAAGTATTATCTATTGGTCGCTGCTGTTTATTCCCTTCTTTCAGCGATAATAACCGGGATCATTTATTCTGTTATTTATTCTGTTGTAAATCCATTGGTAAGTAAATACTACGTATTGAAAGCGCCCAATGGCTTTACAGAAACCTTCGGGGACTTTTTTATGCTTTTTATTCTGATGCTGATATGCGTGTTCATATGGGGTGCGATTCTTCACGTTTTCGCATATCTCCTGGGCGGAAGATGGCATATCTCAAGGTCAATAAAAGTTGCACTGTACAGCTCCACACCCCTTATGCTTCTGGGCTGGATACCAGTGCTTGGCATATTCGGATGGATATGGGTAGGTGCCCTTAACGTTGTCGGGCTCCATCAGTATCAGGATCTCCCGGAGGGCAAAGCCATCGCTGCTGTAATTGCGCCCATTATCCTTTTGCTGCTTGCAGTTCTGGCAATAGTGATAATTCTCATTTCAACGATAATCCCGATGGCTATTAGCGGATTATAGATAAATGAAAGCAAAAAAAAGCCAGAAGAATAACAGGACACAAAAAACAGCAAAGCAGCCAGCCGGAAGATCAAAGGCAATAACTGCTGTCCTTGTTATTTTATTTATTCTTGTTATTGCTTACCTTCTCATCCCAAGGGATAGTGATAAATGGATCGTGAACAGCGAAGGTATTCTTTCATATCCTGAGAACAGAGGCAAAGTCGATGTCACTGTGATCAAAACCGAATCAGGAAGCAACTACACTCTTGAAACGATATCATTTCCGAGCAAGGACTATACCGTAGAGGGTCTCCTTCGAATCCCGTCCTCAGAGAAAAAAGTGCCTGCTGTTGTTCTCCTTCCAGGAGCTACCGTGCCTAAAGAAGGAACTCAGGGGCTTGCGCAGATATTATCAGGCATGGGATATGCAAGTCTTGGAATTGAGCAGAGAAACCGCGGCGGGGTGGATCCCCAGTACGATTTTTCACTGTTCAAGGATAACAAGGAACCTGTTGAACACATGATGGTTTTTGATGCTCTCAGGTCAGTGGATGTCCTCAGACAGGATAAGCGCATTGACCCTGAACGGATAGCTGTGGTCGGAGAAAGTAACGGAGGACGCTTTGCCATCATTGCGACGGCGATCGATCCCAATATTAAAGGTGTCATCGGGATCAGCACAAGTGGTTATGATACGGAAGCACAGCTTACTGGCGTAAAAGATGAGACAGCGCGCAGGTTCTATAGTTCCATTGACCCTGAAACTTATCTGAAGTTCATACCTCCGAGAAAGTTAGTGATGATGCATTCTGTCAATGACAGCGTCATCCCTGTTGATCTGGCTGAAAACACCTTCAGGAAAGCGAAGGAGCCAAAAATGTTCTATAAGGTCGAGACCGGAGGTCACGGTTTCAGCGATGGGATGAGAGTTCAGTTTGAGAATGAACTCAGGTTGATGCTCCATTGAAATATTAGATAGTTTTAATAGCCATTGAATCGAGTATAGCGGGTCATCAGGGGCTGTGGCCTAGTCCGGCATGGCGACGGGCTCCAGCGGAAAATCCGGAGACACCGGAATTTATTCCGGAGTTTTACCGGTTTGTTATGATGAGCAACGGGTCAACCGAGCGAACCGGACGCGGTAAGCAGTGAGGAACCGTTGGAGCACTGAACGTGCTGCTCAAAGTCCCCGTAGACCCCGGATTTAAATCCGGGGTCTGGGTCAAGTGCGCCTAAAACCTGGCGTTTTCGGAGAGACCCGTCGATCGTGAGTTCAAATCTCACCAGCCCCATACGATAACAAGTTCAATTCAAGTATCCTGAAATATCTCATCCATCTCTATATCCTCGATCCCCCTCTCTCCAAGCGCAATTTCAAACTCCTGCGGCGTAATGACTGGCACATGGAACCCTTCAGCATCGTCGATCGTTATCCTCGGACAGGCTGTGTTCACATAAGCATCAGCCTGGAATGCCAGCAACTGCTCTGGCGTTACAAGTTCCATCTCGATGATGAAACCCTTCTTACCATGCTTTTCAGCCAGCGCTTTTAGCCGCATGGCAAGTTCCATCCTGTTCTGCCCGCTCTTTGTGGAAACAATGATCCCAAAAACATCTGCGTCCATGGCTTTTGCGATATATCCGCCGCGCTTTCGCTGGAATTTTTCTGGAGCAACTTCCACCGCCTTGTTCAGATACGGGTCTGCTGCAACCACTCTTTTCCCCGTGGCGATAGCAACTCCAAGCGGGTGGAAAACCCCGCTTCCGATATAGAGGATTTCCTCGCAATCGACCCGCGCCGCCGTAAAATTGCATCCGAGAACCTGACCGGGGTATGCGACTCTCTCGTCTCCCCTCCCAACAACACATTCTTTCCCATTTTCTTTTAAGACCGTACAAACTTCATCCAGCTTATGAACATGCTGGACTGTGGTTATCAAGCCTATGGTATCGGTTTTCAACATAGGGAGGGCTTTCCTGACCGCTGGAACCACATCTATATTCGAGCGCGCTTCAATAAAGACCACGTTGTCGTATTTCCCCATACCTGCATGCCCGAAATGGAACAGTACATCGACCCTGCCTGCAAGTACGGTATCGATATCGCATGCCCCAAAACAGGGGTTGCCTGAAATAATAACACTCGCCACGGTCTTTTTTTCTATCTCTTCTGCAAGACCGGTCGCCCGCCTTTTCAGTCCTTCAGGGAACTGGAGACCAACTTTTTTGCAGTTCCTCTCTTTTATGATCGCAATTATGCGTTCAATATCCAGATCGAATTGTTCTATCACAATTTCCTCGCTATGACATAGGCTTCTTTTTTCTCAGGTTCAAGCACATCAATGATCTCAAGACCCATAGAAGAGAGTATCAGGAGGGTCGGCTCTCTCTCATTTTTTTTCGGCAGCTTCAGCACCTGCATGAGCATTCCACCTCGTTTCAATGCAGGCAGCGCGTTCTCAAGCGCCTTTATAGACGAAAAAGGGCTGACTGTGATATCCATGAGCAATACATCGTATTTTTCCTTCTCAAAAGTCATTGTGAACACGTCGTCGAACTCGACTGTGATATTAGGGTGTTCATGCGCGATCTTTCCAAGCTCGGTACGGAACTCTTTACTGAACTCGATACCATGGACCTGTGAGGCAAGTTCAGAGGCAAATAACAGGAAACCGCCTGCGCTTGAGCCTATATCCAGCACACTGTCACCGTTTTTTATAATTCCTGTCTTTTCCTGGATCTCTTTGAGTTTCCAGTATCCAGCAGGCATATCCATACCCTGCGTAACTTCAATGATATCTGAATACGCAACATCATACGATGGTTTTGCTATCACTTTTCCATTGACCTTTACCTGCCCCTCTGTAATGGCTTTTTTTGCACGAGCGCGGGAACCAAGGTCGCCCATATCAACAAGGAAAGAGTCAAGTCTCATAGAACACCAGATAAATTGGATTGCAATTGTTAATGCCAGAATGGCATGAAACTACAATAATTTAACCATGTTATGGCATACGTGTCTGCATCAGGTTGGATTCGAAAAAATTCAATTACTCATTGTCTTGAATAAATTGTACACCGTAAGATATGACCCGATTGCTATTACGGTAGCAAAAACCATTATAAGGATCATGTAAGGTGCAGTCTCTGCTTCGATCATAGCTCTTTTTCCTGCTATGGCAAGGGATGAACCGATATACCCTGCAATAAGCATCAATATGAATATGATAGCGATACCTGAACTAAGGAGCCAGAAGCCAATGTTCCCGATCTTTTCGCTAACCTCCAATATAAAGCTATATATCAATTATAACGAATATTGATTATAATACACATTATAAATTTAAAAGAAAATGTTATAAGAAATAACTATCGGATAAATACAACCCTTTTGTTTCCAATGGAACTTTCTTGAAATAAATTATATACTATTTTGGATTTGGAAGCGTCAAGTTAATAGCAAATAAACTATATTAAAAGCATTCGTGTGCCGAGGTGGCAGAGCGGACTAACGCGGCAGGCTCGAGACCTGTTTTACCTTCTGGTAAGCTAGGGTTCAAATCCCTACCTCGGCGTAAAAAAATAAAACAACTAACTCACGAACCTGGGCGAAAAATACTTCTTTATCACAGTATCGCACTTTCCGCAGGTTATCATGAGCCAGTCGCCGACTTCCTGTTTTTCGTAGTGGTCGAATATGGATGCACCGCATTCCGGGCAGACATAGTATTCCTTGAAATAGTAGTTATAGAACTCAGGGGAGTTCGTAAGCCAGTTAATGGTCAGGAGCAGCCTTTCAAGGTATCTCTTCTTTCCGCCTTCAGCGCCTTTCTGCATCTCTTCACGCACATGCTCTTCCATGTGCTTGATGTGGCGCTTCGTGTTTTTTCTGATCTTCTGGTAGTCGCTGACATACTGTTTTCCGCTCTCTAGATATCTGAGATATCCTTTTGTTGATCCTGAGCCTTCTTTTATCGTTCTCAGGAAATATTCACCCATCAGGTCTTCCATAAGATCAGCGCATTCTGTGCAGATGTTGTAGCCAGTGTAATATTTTGAGTCCTGATCTCCCTTGCATATCATGCAGGTTTCCATCGTCCTCACCCAACTACAACAGGTTTAGTAGCCTCTCTGGTGAACATTATCGGATACAGGTTCAGCACTGAAAGCAGGTCACCTTTCTTGATCTCACCTGATTCCTGACCGAGCACATAAGCCGCGTTGATGATACGGTCTGTCTCAACAGGTGCTGGACCATTCTTGGTCGCGACTTTTATGACCGAAACCAGAGGATGATGGCTGAAAGCGCAGGGTATTGCAAGCATGTCCTTCTGTACTTTGACTTCTTTTACCTTGACACGCTCCAGCTTTCCTGCACCTATGGTTACGTCCTCATCAGCGATCACCATTTCCCACTTTGCCCGAGTGGCTATGGTAAATTCATATGGCGATGCCTTCACTTTTTTACGGTTCACTTTCCCGTTGTTACGGGAGACAACATTTACGATTTCGCTCATAAAAGCCTCCAACACATAAATAAATGTCATAGTACATATAGTTTATCATGATTAAACATGATAATCTTTATTAGAGTATCTAAATTAATAATGTAATCTATTCAGACCGATTGAAATGATGATTGTAAACGAAACTTTAATAACTACATAATGACTTTCAGATGACCACGCTCCGATAGTGTAGCACGGCCAATCATGTCAGACTCTCACTCTGACGACTGGGGTTCAAATCCCCATCGGAGCATTTGGTCTCATTACTATTATGAAATGTGCCCGGAACGGAACCGCAAGGATCTGTGGCCCTTAAATAAGGCCTTGAACTGCCTACGGGGACCGGACAGACAGGGTTTAATTCCCTGTCTGGGCGTCACTTTTTTTTCTTGGTCTCCCCAGATGCTTCCCTCTCGCCCTGGCTGCCGCTATTCCCCTGCGCTGCCTGTCCTTCAGGAGGAGAAGCTCGAACCTGGCATATCCAACTTGGTTCCACCACATCTGAAACTCCATAGGTCCTTCGTTCCACCGGGTAAGCCACGGCTCTGTCAGGGATCTGAATTTCACCTGGTATTTTTCCAGGAGTTCCATGAAAAAACGGACCAGTTCCACTGGATCCCGTCCGAGCCGGTCCAACCTGTAGACTATGACCTCTGATATCCTTCCCTCCCTAATGTCTCTACAGAGCCACACATAAGCCTCCCGGCTTACGTTCATCCCGCTCTCCTTGTCTTTGTATGTCCTATTTGCTCCAGAACCTCGTATTGCGTCCTCCTGCAGGCTCAGGTCCTGCTCCTCTGTCGAGACCCTCATATACGCCGCAGATATCCGCGAACTGGCAGGATCCTTCGGAGCAGCAATCAACCCAGAGATGAAGATCACGGCAGAATCCTCTCATACCGATACTTTACACGAGCTACTCATTTTACAATGATATCCTGAATATCTCACACATGGAAGCAATTCTTTTTCAAATCGCTTTCTCCGTAGAGCACAGTAGTGTTTCATCTGTTCTTTCTAAGGAAAATATCTCCCGGCACAGGCCGGTTGATCTCATGATCCACAATGCAAAAACCAAGTTCATCCCCTTTCTTCCATGCTTTTCCATCCACGATATCTTTAGGTATCGTGACGTTAAACCGTCCATCATTTCCGAGTTGAATTTTCACCAAGGATATATCACCTGGTCATATCCATGACGTTTCACATGAAAAATATAATGATACTATCAATATATATCATGAAAAACATTGATATTTCGAGATTTCAAAAAGGTCTACCTTTTTCTGAAAAAAGTTAAGCATATTGATGTCCGTTACGGTATTAGTTCTTTTGATGTAGGATACCAATTACCTTTAGAGTTCATGATAAATCCGTAATTCTTCAATCGAGATAAAATAGGCTTTACCGATTCCTTTTTTTTGAGGGAAATATCACTAATTTCTGATATTGATACTCCTTCATGTTTCTTGATAAATTTATAAAGTGATAAGGTAAATCCCTGAATAATTTTTGGAGGTCTGCCTGGTTTACGGTGAATTAGTGTTAACTTTTGAAAGGGAAATTCTGTTAACTCCTCTGAAATTTCTTTTACCCTCTGATCCGGAGATACTTTCATCCCTGGCTCTGGAGATACTTTCACCCCTTGAGGACGACCAGGACTAACTGATACCCTCCCAAGCGTTAAATTGTCATTCTCTTTATTCAGTAATCCCCTTCTCTCAAGCATCTTTTTTTCAATATCCCCACCGCTAAGATGGACATAAACCGCTGCCATATTGCTATTGCCTGACCATCCCGCTATCACTTTAAGCTCTGATTCTGAAAAATCCCTGGCTAATTCCGTTAATCTGCTGTGCCTGAAAAGATGAGGGTGAACATGCTTTTTTATTCCTGCCGATTTGACAAGTTTGATTAGTATAGTATCTGCATAAGAATCAGTAAGCCCTTTGCAATCGGTTTTAGAGTGGTTTTGAATAAAAAGGCATGAATCCCTGTCATGCTTTTTTGGATGTTTGTCAATCCACAAAACAAGATCGGGAGAGGAATCTATTAACCTGATTCTCCGCATCCCTGTTTTACCATCTACCATTAAAGCACTTCCGTATTGATCAACAGAAACATCTTTGATTTTAAGATTGAGAATTTCCCCGATCCTGCAAGCACTTTCATAAAGAACCTTTATGAAAGCCCTCTCCATTGGATTACCGGCTTTTGCCATCGCTTTAATTTCATCCAGTGTGAGTAAATCCGATGGCAGTTTACGGTTTTTGCTCTTCATTGAGGTCTTTATCCATTTTACATTAGATGGATATTCATCCGAGTTATTGAGCCATTTAAAGAAGAATTTGATGTATGCACCATTGGTTGACCAGGTCTTAGGCTGCCATTCCCCACGTGATAAAATGAAAGCCTCTATATCCTCTTTTGTTACATCCTTGAAATTCTTGGAACCCAAGAATAATGCAAGCTGCCTGATGATATTAAGTCGAACTACCCGGGTCCCTAACGTTATCTGTTGTTGTAATTTACCTTGAGAATCGTAATACTTGAGAATTTCAAGGTTAGATTTGCTTATCCTGGAATCCGAGAGGGTTTTTTCTATTGTCTTCGAGTATTCTTTTTCAGAGGTCATGCTATCCTCTCTATTCTTTCAGGGCACCACGTTCTTGCCTTTTCAATGAGGTCACGTTTATTATACACAATGATATCAAAACCAGGCACAAATTCATTGAAAACCCAACAGGATCTCAAAATGCAGATCATGCTATCCCTTCTGTTAAAACGGCTTTTGATCGCTCTGTTGAATTGATAAAATACGTTTCTGCTATCGGCTTTTTTGAAGTCGGATACCAGTTACCCCTATCGTTTAAGATAAGTCCGTAATCCTTTAACCGATACAAATATTGCTTGACGTAGTCTTTATTTTTGAAAAAATACTTGCTTATTGACGCTGTGGATAAGCCTTCATGTCTTTTGACATACTCATAGAGTGTTAAACTGAATCCATAGATATCGTGCTTATGTTTGCCTCTCTGGTCTTGTTTAACTGTCACCCTCTCATCAGGTCTAACTGTTACCCTCTCATCAGGTCTAACTGTTACCCCCTCGTCAGGTCTAACTGTTACCCCCTCGTCAGGTCT
Organism: Candidatus Methanoperedens sp.; assembly: GCA_028717345.1. Classification (GTDB taxonomy): domain Archaea; phylum Halobacteriota; class Methanosarcinia; order Methanosarcinales; family Methanoperedenaceae; genus Methanoperedens. The sequence goes on along the minus strand of JAQUNZ010000005.1, from coordinate 31,432 downwards.
AACTGTTACCCCCTTGTCAGGTCTAACTGTTACCCCTTGAGAACCAGGACTAACCGTTACCCTCTGGTCAACCTCTAAAAGCTTCGGTATGCACTCAGAATAGCGTTCCTTTAACTCTAATAGATCAATGTGGTCATAGATGTCTATGGCATCCGTGCGCCGATCCCCGCGCAATTCCTGGATAAATTCCCTGGGCATCTCATTTCTTCTTAAATGAGTGGTAAACCAGTGTCTAAAGCAATGTGGAGTTAGCTTCTTGTTAAGGCTGCCCTCTGGATCATGCAGACCTAACCGGCTGCCATGCCTGGCTACTATCTGATTGATGTCATCCCTATTGATTCTAAAACCCTTTGGCGAGATGAAAAGAGCTTTCATCTTAGTCCTTTTGTTTCTCCATTCAAGGTATGCCCTCAATACTAAAACTGTTTCATCATCAAAAAACACTAACCTGTTAGTCCTTTTGGCTTTGGGTTTCAGGATTATTTCTTTTTTCTCAAGGTCGAGATTTTCCCGATCTATCGCTATGAGTTCTCCCCTTCTTACCCCGGTCTTTGCCAGGATCATCAGGATAGCCCTATCCAGGATCGCCATATCCAGAGTGACGAGCTGGATCATGTCCTCTATGCTGATAAGCTGCCTTGTGTTCTCTCCGTTATGCTGTTCCTTGATTCTTGAAAGATAACGCTGTCTGAATGGAAGGACGGGGTTATTGTCGATCTGCCGGGTATAAACAAGGTAATCGTAATAGGTGCGGATTGCTGAAAAATAAGCATTGAGCGTCTTTGGACATACCCCTTTTTTGGCTACCTTCCCGATCTTATATTCGAGATCATTTTTCAAATAGTCAAGGAAATTACGGAGTTTAAGAGTATCAACATTGAGAGGATTTTGAACGAACCTTAGATATTCGGTAACGTTTGATTTGTAGGTCGCTATCGTCTTATTTGTCAAATTTCTTGACCTGCAATCTTCCAGGAAATCCTTAATGTCGATACTCATTTTTTTCTCCGTTCTGGGGCGCTACGCTTACAATTCCTGGCTCTCAGATTTTATAACTCCAACCAGGGATTGCTTTTTTCCTGCTAGTCCACGTTCACGACACAGAGGGAATTGAGAATCACATATAGCGTCTCTATTTGCTTCCCTGTGAACCCTGCTTTGAGTAGTTTTACCCTCTCATTTCTGGATTCAAGTATTGCCATGTCGTTCACTTTCCTTACGCAGTGTTTCCGTAGTTATAAGTAACTACAGTAACTAAAGAAACACCTAAATATAAATAGGTTACGGGTAACTATTGTAACTGAGGTAATATGGGTACAATATCTACAACTATTAAAGACATTGATGAGCCACTGTATCGTAAATTCAGAGCAAAAATTGTTGAAAAGAACATCAAGACGGGAGACGCTATTAACCAAGCAATTCGTCTCTGGTTAGAAAAACAGGAAGAGATTGAAAAGCCCATTACTGTAAAAACGGGTTTTCAGCAATCGCAGGACTTAGGCTATGTCGTTGCTGAAAAGGGAGAGAATTTCCGAAGGAAAAAGTGAGTAAACCCCATGTCATGCGGTCTTTCAGAGGATGAACTGTTTATTTTGAATCTATTGTACAGGAATAGATGTCTGGCGAAGGATAGGGGTTTTCACTCTAAAAAACTGGAACATCTATACATAAAAAAATTCTCATCAAATTTTGAAAGAGCCATCAAAAACCTATTGAAAGGGTATATTGCGCCAATTAAGAAAAAAGAACTCAAATACTACATTTCAGACATCAAAAAAATGAGCTTTGCGTTAGGATCACATGGATATTCAGTAACAAAAGGCAGAATCAGACCGTTGTAAAGTTTATTTAGCACCGTTGTAAAGTAAATTTGCAAAACCTTTTATATTAAGAATTACTACTACTATTATACTACAGTATATAACAACTACAGGAGCATGAAAGACATGAGCAGACCTTTTGAAGGTTTATTGGGAAATAACAGCGAGTTGAGGATGCTTGAATATCTATTGCCATTAGAGGGAATAGAATTCAATATCACTGAACTGGCTGAAGAGGTAGGGGTTTCAAGGGTTACTGCTACCCAAAACGTAAAGAAATTTGTTGAATGGGGATTATTGAATTTAACGAGAACGGCAGGAGCTACCACATATTATAGCATAAATCACGAATCACCTATCGTGAAATCTGTCGAACAACTCAACAATGCTCTCATTGAAAACATTCTGGGCAATGAAACACTGTATGAAATTCATGAATATTGGGAGACTCAAAGACCTCATACTTTAATAGGTCAACCTGCTGCAGCGGAAACACTCTTTAATCATGGATTTGTACAACAGATAGGCGCGTATGGTTTCGGTGAAGGCTTGACAATTCCCTGGCATGCGAAAGAAACACCGGCAAAAACTCCCACCAGTGTCACTTCTACTGTGAATAATGTATGTTTGACTGGATCACAGTCTCTCATTTCAGGAGGAGCAACATAATGTCTCAAGAAGAGTTCTTCAAAAAAGAATTAGTCAAAGAACTTAGGCTTGTTGAAGCCCTAATGAAAAAAGAGGAAAATATCGAGAAGAAGATTTATTTATTTTCAGGAGCTTATGGAATTACAAGCCGCACCTATAGATATAGCTTCTCTGATGACGTTTTACTGGCTGACCTTGTTTTAATGGCTGGTTATCAATCACTTGTGGATCGTTTTCAGCGAATAAAGAATGGCGATACAACGGTGAAACTTGAGGATATCCATTTCAAAAAAATAGAAGAGGGATTAAGGCTATTGGCAGATGCTTTTGAAAAGAATGAATCTATTTTAGAGCCTCTGAAAATTATTTCAACTACTGCTTTCAGCACTCAAGGACCTGGAAATTATCTCAGAGAGAAAGGCATGCTTACACTTTGATTTATGGATGAGCTTGCTGATATCGGAAGAAAACTGGATGTGGGAATTGAAGTGTTAAAAAGCATCAAAGGGGATACTTCGGCACTTGTTATAGAAATCAGAGAGCATAACAAGGAACAAAAAGGTTTTAATCAAGAAATGCGGGAGCATAATAAGCGTCTTGAAAAAATCCTGGAAAAACTTGCAGAAAAATAATTCTCTGATAATTCCCTTAATATTTCAGGAAAACTCTTTCATGACATAACCTTTCCCATAACCTTCCCTCATAACTCTCCTTCCATTAACCTTCTGCGATAAGCCTTTCGATAAGCTCCTTTCGTTAACTCCTTTCATTACCTTTCGTTAATTCCTTCCTATAAAATAGTCTTTACTCCTTGATCACATAGTTTGGTCGAGGACCCTTTCCTTTTTCAACAAAATTTTCTTCCACAAGTTTATGAAGCATATGACTTGCTTGTATTGTATTAATATTGCAGATTTCCCTGCATTTTGGATTGTCAATTTCCCTATTGGTTTTAAGATAATTTTTTATCAATTCAAGTTTTTGTTCTATTTCATGCCGGGAAGATCTCTTTTTTCGCATATTCATTTGTTCGACTTCTTTGGGAACTTCTAATGGAACAGCCTCTGGAACAATCTCTGGAACAACCTCAGGAATAGCTTCGGGAACAACTTCGGGAATATCTAATGGCACTTCTTTTTTCTTTTCCATTAGAGTTTTCAAATTTGAAACTTCGATAGATAATTGCTCAACCCTTTCCTTGAGTTCCGATAGTTCTTTATCTGCCTTCTTTCCGCGCTTTCCTTTTGCTAAATCATATAGTTCTGCGAACCTCTCTTCAAATGAGGTTACCCTGAAATAGTGGCGTCTAATAAGATCGGTCATGACGCCTTTATGCCCCTCATCCCAGTCATCAAGCAAATCGGTAGCTCTTTGCACTAACTCATACAAATCTGCCTTATTCATATCGTTATGTGCAATGTCAATGGCCCTCATAAGAGGTATAAAATTATTAAGGAAATCAGAGTCAGCATGCAAAAAATAAGGATATGCTCTTCTGCATATCTCAAAAAACACCTTATCTGGATCGCGGATATATTCTGACGGCATAGTACCTCAAAGCGTGTATTTTGGATTCTTAAATACAGGCTTCTTAGCTATGTTTTTCTCTGCTATTACTTCAAGCGATTTGCGAAGCTCATCTGCCTTTTCAATATTCCAGGTGGTATAGAAATTCGGGCGGGCTTTATTCTCAAGCTTTTGTTCAAGCTCGTTGACAACAGCATCGTAATCTGTCTTTCTGAAGGTGACTTTTGACTTTAGACTTGGTTTTGCTTTAACACCCTCTTTACACACGTACTCCCCAAATACACTCTCTATAGCACGATAGACATTATTACGAAGTCTATCATCTATATCTATGGTGTTCTTCACCTCATTTTTATTTCCAGTGTCTTTAGTGTATTTGACTATAGCGAATAGCAAATCAGGTGGCATTAACCGCCCTGTTATTGCAGGGCTTGCCTCTCCGGCTATCCATTTAATAAGCTGCTCTATGCCCAAGGCAGCCTCCAGGGCATCGATAGGGACGATTATATTATCTGCTGCGCGAACACTCATCTGATTAAGTATATTGCCTTCCAGAGCAGGCGCGGTATCGATTATAATGTAGTCGAAGTAATTGCGGTAAAAATCCATGGTTTGTTTGAAGAAATCAAATATATTTTTGTAATCCCTAGGGTCCCTATTCATCTTTCCGAACGCCGCATTAGCATCTAGTTCCGCATCATGACTGCCTGCCATTAGAGCAATATGACCAGCTTTTCCAGTAGAACCCCTATATCTCATGAAATAAGGATAATCTAATATGAATGGCAGGTTGCGAATATTCTCTTTAGAGCCTGCAATAGGAGCCAACGTGAACGCCACGTTAACACGCCTTTCTTGCAGCATGTTGTCAGTAACACCCAGGCGTTGTGTAAGGTTTGACTGCCCGTCGTTATCCCAGAATAATACATTCTTATTCTTTCGCGCCATCGTGAGTCCAAACGCAAGGGAAAGGGATGTTTTCCCGACACCGCCTTTATTATTCATCAATGCTATGACTGCCGATGCTTGGCGTCGCTGCTCTGGGAGTGGCTCAAGGAATACTCTTTTTATCTTATTTGTTTCTGTTTCTGTTCTTGCCTCTTGTTTTTGAAGCAAAAGTCTTGTTTGGTTTGCCATATTTTATGTTCCTAACAAGTAACTATAATATAGATTGTACTCGTCCTTTCAAACTATAACCACATACTATTTAAAGTTTAACGAAATTAGAGCGAAGTTAGAGAGCATCGACCAAAAGAAAAGTATGACGAGTACAATTCATTGCAGTCGATGCCATTCTTATTATACCATTATTCGTTAATATGGATTATTCATGTTAACAAAGCTTTTCTCATAAAACGAATTCATTCCTGCTCCCCGTTGGAATAGCCAACGGACACCCAACGGACAAGTAACGGAGAAACAACGGAGAAATAACGGACAAGAAATAACGATTTTCTGGTTGCCAGGGATCGAGAGGGTAGCCACAGGGATCTCTCGGATATCGCTCTTGAACTCTTAATAGCATGGGTGGGCGGGCATGAGGGTTTGGGGTGGTTTTAAAAAAAGCAAAACCCGCCCTGAGATGAAATAGAAGAGGCATCTATAAAAAGATTGTGAAATTAAGCATCTGTGGAGCTGATAGTTTTGAGGGAATGCCAGAGAATATTTTAGGGGAGAGCTGCTATAACAAAAAGGTGATCTCTCAATTCTTGCCTGGCTTTTCTTTACTATATCCAGTCCTGCGGAGTACGAGATCTCCTGGGTATGCCATGATATCCCCGCCTACGGTGAAAAGGGTCATTTCATCGCCCTTATTCCATCCCCTTGATTCTACCAGAGCTTTCCTGACAGTCACAGAGTATGATCCATCTGAGGCTTTCTTTAATCGAACCATAAGCATATTTAATGATTCGTGATAATATATAAATTTCTCAAAATATGTATTTTTCTATCGTTCAGGATCAAGAATATCCAGAGGTTGAAAAACGTTCTCTGTCCCTGTCCTCTGAGGACGTCCTTTTTTTTTACGATTTTATTTGACCTGGTCAAATGTCCTTTTGCCCTGGTCAATTTGTCCTTTTGCCCAGGTCAATTTTGTCCTTTTGCCCTGGTCAATTTTTGTCCTCTGTCCTGTTCACTGAGGACAGAAAAATAAAGATGCTAAGGCTTAAAAGAATGTCCTCTGTCCTGTCCTTTTTCCTGTCCTTTTTTTGTACGATTTTATTTGACCTGGTCAAAATGGCTTTTGCCCTGGTCAATTTGTCCTTTTGCCCTGGTCAAAAATGTCCTTTTTGCCCTGGTCAATTTTGTCCAATCGGACATACTTAGAGGACAGGTTTTGAACGTCCTTTTACCCTGGTCAATTGAACATTATTAAAGACAAAATATATTAGTTCTCATAGAGTCAGTTATAACACTATGACTAAATTCAGTTCAGAACAACATGAGCAATTCCTTGAGGATGCAAACACAATGTCGAATAGCGAACTGGCAGAGGAATATGGTATCTCTGTAAGTACGGTTAAAAATTTGAAAAGGGGCAAAGGGATATCAAAGGGGAAAGAACCCAAAAAACCAGAGCTTGAAGAACCTGAAAAGCCAGAGATTAAAGAGCCTAAAGAACCGCAGCATGAAGAACCTGAAGAGCCAGAGATTAAAGAGCCTAAAAAACCAGAGCTTGAAGAACCTGAAAAACCAAAATATGAATGCTCTGAATGCGGCGGGAAATTCAATGACAAATCAAAACGCTGTCCGCATTGTGGGGTGGAATTAGATTTTGATAAATCAGGATCAAAGGTTAAAGAACCTGAAAAACCTAAAGAGCCGAAATATGAATGCGGTAAATGTGGGGGAAAGTTCGATGAGAAATCCAGGTACTGTCCATACTGCGGGGCTGAGTTTGCTTAAAAAATGATGTCAGAAGATGAAATTGTAACAGGGGCTTTCGAGAGGCTAATGTTTGAAAATTAACCAGGAGTTAGGAGATCCCGGGGAATAGCCAAATACCAGAGGTAACCCAGAGTTCGCTCAAAATTTGAAGGGATAAGAAGGATTAAGGGATTTGAGGGATACCGGTGAGAGGATAGCCAGGAATAGCTCTGAATCATGGATAACAAGGATCGAGAGAGTGGAAGTAATTTATATTCATGGTATAATATGTATTTCAGTGATCACAAGCGCAGTTTTGTGCACCATGCCAGGGGATCGCTCCGGTGATCACTGGACAGAGGTTGAGAGAAATAGTATCATAATTGAATCATATTTGTATCATTCTTTAAGATCGAGGGATGACCAGGGATTGAGAGGTATTTTTTAGAAAGTCGAGCCATCAGGATGCGATTTAAGCGATTTTTTCTATGCTGTCCTTGTGTTATTACCTGCCAGATTAAATTTGTCATGGTCTACCGATACTGAATTTTAAATACCTGGATTCGTGGACCAGGAATTGAGATTAGAATATCAGGTTTACAATTAGCCCACCTGCAGATCAGATATCTGATCTAATTGTAAACCTCTAAAATTTGGTCTGCTCTTCTTATTGCGAATTTCTATTAACTTTTCTGGAATTTCTGTTAACTTTTGACCAGGAATTTCTGTCATATCCAAAACCCTTTCATCAAATTCTAATTTACATGGTGGAAAACAATGATGCTACCAATGATGAAAACATCACTAAACATGGTTGAAATCATCACTATTCTTATATTTTAAAAAGGTCTACCTTTTCAGAGCAGGCCCAGGGCATCTGCAAGGACAGAGATCTTCCCCTCTGCAGTGGCTGCTGCACCGAACAATGCCTTATAATCTTTCGGCGCCGGAGGCTTTGGCATCAGAGCTTTAAATTCTGCCTCTGTGATATGCTTTTCAATAATATCGTTTTGAGGGATCCCGGCATTAATTGCATTCTGCGTAAGTGTTCCTATTACTGCATCTCCACTCTGAAATTCTATTAGTTTACCCGTTGAAATTTGGATTGATGCTCTCCCGAACATGGTCTCACCGAAATCCTGCGATTAATATAGTGGCTGTTCCGGTTGGTGATCCAGTTTTAGACCAGGATATCGTAACGCCATCACCATCTAAACTTATAGCACTGAATTGTGAATATACTCCGAGCGCAGTATTTAAAACACAGGCCAGAGAGGTATTTATAGAGAAAGTATCCGCTGAATCGTTAGATGATCTCCATAAGCACTGGCTTAAGGCACCATCATACATTCCCCAAGAAGCTGTTTTTCCTGATGCAGAGACGATAAATATTACTATTGTAGGCTTAAATCCAAAGCCAGTTATTGATTGATTGCCAGTAAGTGATATGTCATGTGTTGCATTCAATATTTTTAATCTGTTATCTGAATAGAAACTAAAATTTGCACTGCTCAATAATAACCCATTGGCATCAGCGATTATTCCTTGATTCTGTACTAATTGTGCCAATGATGCTTGAATTGCCACTCTTGATACTGCCATTTTAAATCACCCGTATAAAAATAATTGCTGCGTGCTATCCCATTCAAGAAAATGCCCGGATGGAATCCAGATAAAACACAACGTGCTTGTGGTTTCCAGTTGCGGGTATCCATCTGCTCCGACATATACACCAATCGGAAGAAGCAAAGGATGAACATGATCATCCCTGCTGCCTACAATACCACTGCCGGCATTTACAGGACCCTCGAGTGTCGGGTTATTTGAGCTAAGGGCTGCAGGCAAAATTTGAGCTACACCGATATCCACACTCATAGTTTCTCAATCCAAATTATTACCTGGTTATCCTGAGTGGGATTGCTGCCGATATTTTTGACCTGGAAGCTCCAGAACGGTTGATTATGTGTCCCTGGCGCGCCTCCAGCTGCACTGAATATTTTTCTGTTGGCATTATAATCGAAACTTACTTCGATATTCACTGAAGATGTGTTGATGACCTGGGCATTTACGAACGGTGCAAACTTTCGATATGCCCTCAGGGTATTCTCTGCATCATAGTCCTTTGTTGCTCCTGCTGCCAGAGCAGGCACATAGAAGATCTGAAAAAAAGGAGGAGGAGGAGGCTTCCTTAATAAATTTAATAAATCCATTGATACCTCATTTTATGAAACCCCTGGTAAATGTCCCGGATTTTGAAATATAGCCACCAGATACAGCAGTCCATCCAGTTGGGGCAGACTTTGTTGATGGTGCTGGAGTGAATACCGATGCTGTTTTCGTTGCCTGGAATGTTGTTAATATTACATTTTTAATTCCAGCGTCTTGAAGCTTAGGAGTTGGAACATAAGCGGTTTGAGTGACTATTCCATTGTTTCCAACCGCACTCATCATTTGCTGGAATGTGTTTGGCTGTAATTTTGCCAATACTGGAATACTGCCCGTAATGTTATTTTGATATACGTTCTTAATTCCTGCTGCAGCCAATGCCGAAGTTGGTGCATATTGACTACTTGTAACCTTAGAAGTTGTACTCTGTTGTGCTGCCGCCATGTCTGCAACGATCTTATCTGAAATCTGAAATGGCTGCGGGCTATAATTAGTCGGCGATGGGTCCCATAAGGAAGATGGCGCCGGCGAAGTGTTCATTGGACTTGACGGCGACGACGATGTCCCCAGGCCTGCAAGGATTGTTCCTGATGGCTGGCCTGAATCTCCACCTCCGGATCCGAACAAGCTGCCTGAATCCCTGCTTCCTTTTATTAAAAGGAACGCTGCTATTCCGGCAGCAATTACTACAAGGCCGCTTTTATTGTTCATTTTTTCTTCCCTCCTGATGTATAACCATAAGCGATAAGTCCGACCGTCAGGATCGCGGTGATCGTAATCCAGTCTATTCCAGAAGATGCAGCTCCTCCAGCTCCCCCAGCTCCTCCACCCCCACCGGATGTATCTACCTTTGGCGATACTGAAACCGGCGAAGTTAGAGAGGGGGTTACCTGGGATGATAATCCCATGGTTTTTTTATTTGAGATAGAAGAGTTAGGACTGTTCGAGATAATGTTGAAAGTCTTAGAATTATCATATTGATTATTGAAGGTGTTGGTGAATACTCTATTGTCGATATTGGTATTTGTTGGACTATTGACTGATCGATTAGAGTAGTCATTGCCTCCAGCTCCTCCAGCACCCCCGGTAACTGGTGCAGATTTTCCGAATATGAGCGCACCCAAACCCAAACCTGCGCTAGCTGGGATCATCCAGGATGGCAAAGATAATCCTGCACCTGCTGCACCCACCCCTGCTCTGGCCACTGCGGCACCCGTCCCGAACATCGCACCCGCAGGAGCTGCACTGACTACTGCTGCCCCTCCAGCAACTGCAAGTCCTATTCCGCCGGCTACAAGTGCCTTTCCGTAGGTGCTTGGAGGTTGTGCGTACTTGTCTCCGTATCCCATAGATGTCCTGAATCCGGCCCCTGCATTAGAGACCGGTCTCAGGAGTTCTCCAACCGAATCAAAAAATCCCATGATTTTACCTCTATAACAACATTCCTATTTTTGGAGGCTCTGAGTCGCTCGTAATTGTTTTGAGTTGCGTTAAGAGCGAGAGCGTAAACCCTATCGTCGAACTGTAGATGGACTGGAATGATGGAGGATACGATGTAGGTAATGTGCTGACAAAGACGATTCCCGCAATTATCAACGCGTTCAATATCACCTTATCATGTGCTTCAAGAGCCGTGATCCTATCTGAGATGTAGCTCATACCAATTCCACCACGTTTGAACCTGTGCCTTTTTTGATCGGGGCCCAGCTTATGTTCGGGGTACCTGTTGATATTGCGAACAATTCCTGCCCTGCTGGAAGGAATATATTCAACGGGCTTACACTTGAAAAGCTGAACCCGAATGTCTGATCAGTTTGCAGATCGACCTTAGAAAGCGATAAGCGACAGGCTGTAGTCTGATCTGAAGTGATCGTTACTATCCTGTCCACGTTCACCTTTGAAATTATCAAGGTCGCTGTGTTTGCTGCTAACGCTTTCATTTTAACCTCACAGTCTGAATTTCAGATCAATTATTGGGGGTGTCAGTGTTTCTGTTCCTTGTGTTACGATTTTCGCAACAATCAGGTCACCTGCTCCTGTGTTTTGGCTGCCGTCTGTCTTTGGTGCGAGAGAATAATCCGTATCTGCTGTCAGGCCGTTAGTCGCTACCTGAGTAACCATTGCAGTACCCGAAGACACTGCAGTTCCAGACGCTACTTTCAGAATGTCGAGAGTTGTTGTCGCACCGACTCCTGCTGCATGTGCTCTGATCTTTCCTTCAACGAGCTGTCCCGCTTTCGGCATTCTTCCAAGCACATGATATGTGGTGGTGGATGCCGTCATAGCTGTCCCGAAATCTCCGGTTGCTGTAGCTGCCACTGCCCCAACGAACTGTTTCTGAATGATGAACATCCCGGCGTTATACTGTAGTCCATCAATACTTATTCCGAGGTCGTCTGCTAATTGCTGTTTTACCATATTACCAATCCCTCCTGTTAGGATTCCATCTTCCTGATCTCAGTGGACTGGCAAGACGGGACCCATCATACGGTTTTGTGTTGACTTCCTGTGTCGTGATGAGTCCTATTTTGCCGGTTAAATCCCCTAAGTAATTACGGGAAGTGACCGAAATCACTTCTCCGTATCTTGGTACTGCCATAAGTCACCTTATGTGTACAGTAAGCAAGCGAGGGCCTGGCTGTTCACCTGGGTTGTATGGCCGAGTCTTACGCGTTCCTGGGCATTGACTGTGTATGATCCCACAGTCGTGAAAGTGGTAGCTATAGCCACGTTTGAGCTTGTGAGACCGAGATCTGCACCTGTCAGATACGTTTCCCGGACGACACCGGTCTTGACGTTCTGGATCCTTACGGGTATCCTGATTGTCGAGGTATTGTTGATGTTCGTCGCTGAATCTGCTTTCATCTCAACCACGAGCTTATCATCCTGGCCGAGTGTTGCTGCACCTGCAGGTACCTGGAGCATTGTCCGTGGATCTGTTGCCACAGTTCCGGCTGCCGCTGCTCTCAGTGGTTCTGTTCTTACTTCACCGAAAACAACCGAACGGGATGTTCCGGAAGCATCCTGCATTACGATCCTTACTGTTCCTTCTGCTGTATTTCCCATAATTTCTCCTTTACCAGTTATCCTGACCCTGGGCCTGGTTTATGCCCTTGAGGCCGGTCATGGCCATGACTACATTGACGATATCGGTTGTTCCACCAAGGATCAATCCGCCGGTACCAATCTTTCCCAATTTTCCACCTTTCCCATGCAGCATACCGCCCGCAATGAGCTTTACCACACCTGAAATGACGTTCTTTGAACCGATTACAGGCAGAGGGACATTATTTGCAACTGTTGCAACAAGTACCATGCCTGCAAGATCAAGAACGCCTGTATTTTCTACTTTAGCATTCAAAACTTCAGTCAATTTGTATTCCTCCTGGCTAATGCCAGTTGTAAACTAAGACTTCGATCTTTTGATATATAAGAAGAATTAAAATATTAATATATATGAATAAAAACAATAAGGTAACCGGTCTGTGACCTCAAGTTTTCTGGATGAAATCCACAGCAAAACCCTGGAGGAACTGTTTTGTCTGCAGAGCTGCTATCGTGCTCTTGACTTCCTCGGGAGAGAGCTTGTTTCCCAGGATCTTCTTGGTTGCCTCGATATCGTGCGGCCAGGTCATCCTGTACAGGATAAGAAAATCAGTGAGTGCAAGCACGTTCTTATCAACTGACGCAGGCCTTTGGGAACTGAGCACAAATCCCACGTTCCGGTTTCTCCAGTGCCGGATCGCGCGGTCTACTTCCGGAGCGTACTGGCCTGAAACTCCGCTCTCCGGAGTGACTTCATGGACTTCGTCAATCCCGATAAGTATGTTTTCAGGCTTCCAGTGCGCGAAAAGATCGTTCAGGAAAGTTGCCTGTTCCTTCTGCAGGAGCTCGTGAAACGCGATGATGATATTTTCCTTCTTGAGCTTGTTGAGGAGCTGAGCAGTATCCTTGCCCTTCGTGATCGTGGACTTATTCACTATCAAGCGCTTGAATCCCTTGACTTTCATCACGTTCAGGGGATCGAAAAGGACCACAGGTACGGGACTCACGGCAGCCATCATTTTCATCGTGGTTGTCTTTCCGGATCCTTTCCCTCCCAGGATGCTAACTGTTCTCTGGGTCAGGTTCTGTATGTCAAGGTTTCCCAAGTGTAGTGTCTTTTGATCCATTCTCTTGCATTCCCTTGATCCACGCGAGCAGCTGTTCCTCTGTCATCTTGCTGATATTCTCCATCACCGATTTATGGTTATGCGACGGTGCTGGAACGGCCATATCCTGTTTGAGCGGGGTTTCCATGTCGATGTCATACTTTTTTCCTACGGCCCTTACGATCCCCGGGAGGATGCCGGTGGATCGTAAAAAATTCACTGTTTTCTGAAATTCACCGAGGACCTTGTTTGTCTCCTTGAGCATCTCCAGGATGTTATTTGCGTTCTCTCCTACGTTCTTATCTCCTGCAACTGCCAGGAGCTTGTCAAGTGAAACTTCTTCAGACAACATCCGGTATCGCCTCGTAGGTTTTCACGAAGATCTTGTTTTTCACAGGGTAGATCTCTCCCTCTATCCCTTTCACGATCCAGTCTCCTTCCTCTGCTGTATTCGTCCCCTCCGGAGTGATTATCGTGACGGAGGCTCCTTTCACCGGGAAGGCTTCAACTTCCAGAGGTCTTTTCCTGTACCTCATTGGAATTCCACGCCGCAGCCAGGGCAATGTTTCTTTTTCTCATTGAACTTTTCACCGCATGCAGAACATTCATATTTCGGTTCGCCCTCAGCGGGCTTTTTCGGATCCACTTTTTCAGTCATATTTCTGTACTCCTCTTGTAGGTCGATTTCTTTGATGAACGATTGTCCCGGAGGACGTCCTTTTTTGTCCTCTGTCCTGTCCTTTAGGACGTCCTTTGGGACATCTTTGAGGACATCTTTTTCAGCCAGCGCTTTCTTATGTCGATGTACTGTATTGCGCGATCGATGTTTTTTTCCGCAAGGACAATCGTACTCCATGCAAGAGGACACGGAGGAGGACAAAATAAGGACACGTTTTTCCTTAATGAATATTGATAGATTTCCACTGGGAAAAAAAGGTGTGAAAAAGGTATGTTTTTTGCGGGGTTCAAATACACGTTTGAACCCCGACAGTGGAAATGATGGTAAAAAAGTTGAGTGGAAAAAAATCTACTTGAGGTTCATATTCCCATCTCGATTTATAAGTACCTCGCTAATTTTTCATCAAACGATATCAATTTCGGAATCCTCCTTAGATATTCCTGGCGCACTTCCTCAATGTCAATGTGATTGTATATCTGCCACGCCTCTTTTTTCAAAGCATCCCCTCTCAGCCATTTCAGATACTCCACGTTCATTCCTGCCCGGAAAAGATGCGTAGTGAACCAATGACGCATGCAGTGACAGGTCAGCCGTTCAGATATGGGTCCTTCTTTTTGATGCAGTCCCAGGGATATCCCCAGGCCTGCAAGGATCCTGTTAGGTACGTCCTTGTGGATCCTGCCTCCGTGATCAGAGATCCACAGCCAGGACGTTTTTGCTCGCCTTTCCCTCCAGGAGAGATAAGCAACCAGGATATCCCTCAGCTCCTCGTCCATGAAAGTGAGTCTATTTGACCTTTTTGCTTTCGGCGCTATACGAACAATCCCATCCTTGATGATGATGTCCTGAACACGCAAGGAAAGAAGTTCTCCCCTTCTCATTCCGGTTTTCGCAAGCGTAAGGATCAATGCCTTCTCCCGCAGGCCTGCAGCTGCACCCAGGAGGAGCTGAACCTGCTGCACGCTCAGGAGCTGCCTGGTATTCTCTCCGTTCTGTTGTTCCTTGATCCGGAGATATCGCCTCCGGAACGAAATTACAGGATTGACTGCCATGCAGCCAGAAAAGACCTGGAACTCATAGAAGGCTGAGAGGGAAGCGAAATATCCCTTCAGGCTGCTACCTGCAAGGTTCCGGATCCGGAGCTCACCAAGGTAAGCCCGCAGCTCCTCAAGTCCTACTGCAGCAGCATCAGGATGATATTCCAGGAAGTCCTTGAGGCAGCTCCGGTAGGTCTCTATTGTATGGGCTGTCAGGCCTCGAGCCTGGCAGTCTGCCACGAAATCGCGAATATAATCCATGATATCACCCCTTTTTCAACTCTATTTCAACTCACTCTTTAAATCTGTCATGTACATCATTTTTTTAGGTATTTTTTATATGTGATGTCAGCTTCAATTACGGAGAGAATTTTCTTGATATCATATTCACCGAGTGCACATTTTGATATCAAAACCCACAAAAAACCCATCAGTTCAATGAGATGTTCGTTTTTGTATTTCTCTGCGAGCTGATGCGCGATATCCTGATGCTGGCGCTGTGCCAGGTCGAGAACGTCCTCCGGAAGCTTGAGATACTTTTTGAGAAGCTCATCATACGTGATCCCCTCTGCTTTTTTGATCTCGTTGAGTTTTCTTCCAATCTCAGGATCGTAGAAAATTATATGTTTTTTTTGTTTTTTCCCTTTACCCATATCGGTTATTCTCACTACTGAAATACCGCTATACTGCGCCTCACTTTCTTAATTCTCTCCAGGTGAGCAAATTGCTCACCTCTTTTTTTTATTTTGTCTCATGCAGATAATTTGATTTTTGATTGATTTTTGATTGATTCCGCGTACACACCGTCAAATAATTCAACGTCACTTATTACAATTTTTGAAAAAAGTTAATTAGATTTTCAAGTTATTTCCTCCTGAAATTTCCGGAAAAAGCCCGAAAAACGTGAAAAAACCCCTTCATGACACAAGGACGGCCCGAAAAGGTGAGCAAATTGCTCACCTAAAAAAGATGTCAATAGTTGCCCTCCAAAAATCCATAAGAAAAAAGGGGTAGGTTCAAGGAACAACCAGGCCAGATTCAGCCTCTTTTCGCTGATCAGGTGTAATGGCGTTCAGCTCAACAAGTTTCCTACCTACCAGCTGGACAAAATGGATCATGATTCCCCGGCTCTCTCCCTTGTTGTCAGGATGGCGCAGCGCCAGGCAAAGGTTGCCATGGAGAGCCATGAGAGAAAGCACGTTGAGCTCGAACCTGACGATTGTGTTCAGCCAGAATTCATTATCCTTCTTATTCCATCCTGGAGCAGCCCCGTATTTTTCCTTCCAGCAGTCCGGGCACAGATGCCAGGGATATTTCGGAGAGAGCAGGGTCCCACAGCCGGCGCACTCGGTCATATTTCACTCTCCGCACCTTCGATGCACATCTCGCATTGCAGGCAGCCGATCCCGACCTGACCCGGAGGAGCTTCGCACATCCAACAGATCGTGCATTCGCCGTATGCGTTCTCGCGATGTCCACAGGGACTACGATCCACAGTACAGTCCTCATATCCCGGCTGCCAGCGCTGAGCGCTCATACGATCACCGCCGAGATCTCGCCTTTTTTGTTCTTGACCACAGTAGGATAGTGGTGATCAAGCCTGGCATTCGCTGCCACCCTCTTACCACACACCGGCCCGTAATCCGCGAGAGGATCCTTGAGAGGACGACCGCAGCGCAAGCATTTGTTGGTCATGTTCTCACCATCGCGAGCGTGATCAGGATCCCGACAACCAGCCCAGCAGCAAACGCCAGGGATATGAGCCAGAACAGAGATCTCCAAATCTTCATGCCATCGCCTCGACTGCAGCCCCGCAATCAATGAAATGACATGCCCCGGCCTGTCTGCAATTAGATTCACATTCAATGCTAAGCCTTCCACAGCTTGCGCAAAGATGCGTCTTATGTCCGGAATCCGGATGTTTTCCGCAAGTCATATAATCACCGGCTGATACAGGGCTTCCAGGCGATCTCTGACAAGGATCAACATCTTTTCAAAATTCTGTGCCTTCTTGATATCAAGCCAAAAAACAATATGCTTGACCTTCCACTGTTCGGCCCAGGCCTTTTCCATGAGCTCCTCGATGCTCATATCCATGATCTTGTGGAATTCGACTTCTTGCAGATCTTGAAAATCTGCTCCGCTATCTGTTTTAGTTTCAGTCATATTCTAATACTCCTTTTCTCAGTTTCCCAGTTTCTACCTGGAAAAAACTGCTAATCTAAAGAATATTCCCGAATCTATATATATTTACCGACAACCCTTATATCCAATGGAAGCAGAATATAGATTAGTCTCCTGGGGCGTTTCTACCGCTTCAATCCCTGGCTCTCAGATTTTCTATACTCCGGCCGGGGATTTCCAGAGACCAAATGCTCAAGATTGGGCTTGGAGGACTGAGAGCGATCCGGTGCTCCAATCCCCATCGGAGCATTAAATTCTAATCATGCAGGTTTGCTTTTCTCCTCAACCTCGCTTGCAGATGTATAGATATTAGAAAACCGCAGTTTATGGATTGGATTCTACCCGCTTCCTCCCACCACTGCGCTTTTAACCATCACATGCGGCGCCCCGTCGCTGACAGGCACAAGCTGTCCAGCCTTGCCGCACCTTCCCGAATTCATTTTCAGGTCATTACCCACCATATCAACATTATTAAGTATCTCAAGAGTGTTGCCTGATAATGAAACATCCCGCAGCGGTGTCGATAACTCCCCGTCCTTCACGATAAAGCCGCGCTCTGCATTGAACTGGAAAACACCTTCACCAGGATTCACCTGACCTCCGCGCGATCCTATAAGATATATCCCATCCTTTAGTTCCTCAAGCATTTCTTCGAACTTTGTCCCATCTGGTGATATGAATGTATTGCTCATCCTTATAACAGGGCGGGCGTATCCCTGCGCACGGGCATTCCTGCTGCTGCCACCCAGTTTACCTGCACTCTCGCGTGAGTGCAGGAAGGATTTGAGAATGCCATCCTGGATAAGCATAGTCTTTTTTGAAGCTGCGCCCTCATCATCGCATGGATAATACCCGAATTCATGAAGCGACGGATCGTCATACACTGTAATACAAGGTGCTGCGATCTGCTCACCAATTTTTCCTGCAAGTATTGAATTTCCCTCTATAACATGGTCTGCCTCCACTGCATGACCCACTGCTTCATGAATAAAAACGCCAGCCAGTTCCTGGTCAAGTATCACAGGATATGAGCCTGCTTTGGGCGTCTTTGCAGATAGCAGTTCTACCGCCGTATTCCCTGCTTTCCTGGCAAGCTCAAATGCATCATGTTCTTTAAATATCTCAAAACCCATTACTCCGAACCTGCTTTCTCTTCCTATCTGGTAGTTCCCTCCAGACTGCGCGATGGCGCTAATGGCAAAACCTATCCTGTTCAGGGTATATTCACAGTCCAGTCCTTCAGAGCTTGAATAGCCAACGGTCACGCGCGACTCGGAATAAACTGCGTTCGTGCTTGAAATTCCATCGATCCGGGCGCTTTTTTCTATTTCAATAAGTAATTTCACTTTATCCTCAATAGAAATATCATCAGGAGACTCCTTCACCTCTGGAAGATCCTTTAATTGCGGCTTTTCCACTGGCGCAAGCGTTATTTTCTCGCGGGGGAACCTGCTTCTTGCCGCACCTGCAAGCTTTCTGGCAGATATAAGAGCATCATCAATAGCATCTTTATCATCCAGAGAAACAAATCCCCACGAGCCGCCGTCAAGGGCACGCACAGCCGCGCCGCTTGAGAAATTGTTTGATATCTCGCGTACCTCACCATTGTCAAGCAAAATCGAAGTACTGTAACTCCGTATGTTACGGATATCGTAAAAATCCATGTGAATATCACAGCACCGTTATTGGTTTTGTCTCAGGCAGCACGATATTGAATTTCGTTCTTAATGCAAGCTTTTTAAGGGATGAGATAAAACTTTCCTTTTCCCTTCCCACAAGGCTGTATTCCAGCACCTCTTCAATGTTCGTAACAGGGATTATTTTTATGCGATCCTTATACTCATCCTCGATCAGGACATCGCCCATATTTGATTTTGGAATGAGGACAGTCTTTATGCCAGCAAGCGCAGCAGCTTCTATCTTATAAGTTACTCCGCCCACAGGCAGCACGTCTCCGCGTACTGATAATGATCCTGTCATTGCCACGCTCTGGTCAATAGGTATTCCCTGTATGGCGGAAAGAACGGCTGTTGCAATTGAAATGCTGGCTGAATCGCCTTCCACCCCTTCATACGTTCCTACGAACTGGATATGCACGTCCATACTTGATATGTCTTTCCCCGTGGTCTTTTTTATAAGCGCTGAAACATTCTGCACAGCTTCTCTTGCTATGTTTTTAAGCATACCTGTTGCTATGATATGCCCCTCTTCCTTGGACTGCGTCGGCGTGACCTCAGCCATGATCGGAAGCACAATACCTGAATCCTCGCCCATTACTGCAAGACCGTTGACCCTGCCTATCTGGGCGCCATCTTTCACAAAAAGCTTGTAATCTTTCCTTCTCTCAAGATACTGGTGCGCAAGCTGCTGTTCCACAGAGCGCGCAATGCTCTTTGCTTTTAATACATGTTGTGCGGTCGTAAGCTCAGCTTTCTCACCATGAGCAATATCCCCTGCCACGCGCACAAGCCCGCCAAGGTCTCGCAATTTTAGCGTAAGATGTCCTTTCCTTCCGGCTCTGCGCCTTGCCTCCCGGATTATCTCTTCCACAGCGCCACTGTCAAAGTGAGGTATCTTCCCATCCCTTACGACTTCCTGAGCCACGAATCGCACGAGCTTTTGCCTGTTCTCTGGGGTATCTTCAATGGTGTCGCTCATATAAACCTCGTAACCGTAGCCTTTTATTCTTGAGCGAAGCGCAGGATGCATGCCTTTTAAGGCATCAAGGTTGCCCGCAGCTATCATGATAAAATCGCATGGCACAGGGTCTGTCTTTACCATAGCGCCGCTTGAGCGTTCGGACTGACCTGTTATTGCGAACTCCTTCTCCTGCAGCGCAGTGAGCAGATTCTGCTGCGATTCGATACGCAGCGTATTTATTTCGTCGATGAAAAGCACGCCTTTATGAGCTTTATGGATCGCGCCGCTCTCGACCCTGTCATGAGCCGGTGTTTCAAGCCCGCCTGACTGGAACGGGTCATGGCGCACATCGCCAAGAAGGGCACCTGCATGCGCTCCTGTGGCATCTATATAAGGTGCTATTTCTTTTCCCACATTAGAAACAAGGAGCTTGGGAATAAATATGGTTTCTTTTGGCATGAACTGGCGCATCATTATCGCTATCAAAACCGCTGCTATTATACCCCAGAGAAGCTGCCCCATGATATAGGAATATGCCACAATACCGAACACAAGGAGCATCACGAACATGTTCCTTGCCTGAGTTCTCTTCTGGGCTTCCATCTTGTGCGCATCGCTTATCTCCTTACCTTTTCCGGCAGGAACTATGCGTATCTTGGGATTATTTGAATCATCAGGATTATGGTAAATAAGAACGTCCTGCAGTTCTTCCTTTGGGAGCAGTTCAGCCATTGCTTTTGCAAGCATGGATTTGCCGGTGCCAGGTATCCCAAGCATCATCACATGCCTTCGCTGGTTAGCCGCTTTTTTAACGACTTCGACCGCGTGCTCCTGACCTATGACCTGTTCTATTAACTTCTTTGGTACTTCGATATCTTTTGTTGAAGATATCGCTAACCCACCAAGAAGGTCCTGGTTATTTGAATCGTTTTGAGTAGTATCCATATTTTCTCAACTTATTAAAAGTTATATTTTATTAATCAGTTATAGCATTATCGCCAAATTAGTGAATTCTAATGTTAATAAAAATGCCTTCTTATATTCTTTACGCCATAAGTCTATACGAATCAATCTTTATTTACATGGACATTTATATAACCTCTGGAGGAATTGATGAAAACTTCGATAGAAATAGGAAAAATAATGGGTATCCCGATAAAGCTGCACATTACTTTTCTCCTGATTTTGCCAGTATTTGCATGGATGTTTACGCGCTACGATCCTGAATTTGGCGGGTTCAATGATGTTGAACCTGTAATGTTTCGATATTCACTGGGATTGGCAGCATCTGTCCTTCTTTTCGCGTGTGTGCTCCTGCACGAACTGGGTCATTCTTATATTGCCAAAAAGCACGGAAGCAATATAAGCAATATAACTCTTTTTCTCTTTGGAGGTGTTTCTTCAATGGAAGAGACGCCCAAAGACCCAAAGAATGAGTTAAAGATGGCGGTCGCAGGTCCAGCAGTTAGTCTTCTGATCGGTTCCGTCCTTATTATAATCCATGAGATTTTCAGACAGGAGTCGTTGTTTCTGGACAGCCCCTACATGCGCCTTGTCTGGCTTGTCGGTTTCCTGAACATAGTGCTCTGTTTCTTTAACTTGATACCTGCATTTCCCATGGACGGCGGCAGGGTGTTGAGAGCATGGCTTGCAGGAAAAATGCCGTATATAAAAGCGACGCGCACTGCGGCAGGGATTGGCAAGATGTTTGCCATATTTATGGGTTTTTTTGGATTTTTTTACAATATTATGCTCACACTCATCGCATTCTTTATATACATCGGTGCCTCAGAAGAAGAGAAATCCACTGAGGTAAATGTCATACTTGAAGGCGTTAAAGTAAGGGACATAATGTCAAGAGATGTCAAAACAGTAAGTGTTGATACCACTGTTGAAGAACTTGTGGATATTATGTTCAAATACAAACATATGGGCTATCCGGTCGTGGATGATTCAAAAATAACAGGAATGGTGACATTTACTGATGTGCAGAAAGTTCCAAGAGAAAATAGAAAAAATGCCAGGGTTTCTCAGATAATGAGCAAAGAACTTATAACTGCCAGTGAAGATGATGATGCAGTGTCAGTCCTGAAACTTCTTACCAGGAACGATATCGGACGAATATTGATCAAAAACGATGATAAAATGATAGGCATCGTATCGCGAACAGATGTTTTGCGTGCTGTGCAATTACTCGAATAATATGAATAATGGAAAATACGAATTAAGCTGTAATATCAATTTCAGGAACCCTGTAGCTCCCCTGAAGTCAAGGATCATTCTTGTCGGCACCGCCCATGTCTCGGAAAAAAGCGTGGCAGAAGTAAACGAAGTTATCCAGAGAGAAAAACCAGACATAGTGGCTGTTGAACTTGACAAAGCAAGATACAGGGCATTAAAAGGGGAAGATGATGCCAGAGAGATCAACATAAAGGAGATATTAAGTGGCGGGAAATTCAACCAGTTCTTACTGCACTGGCTTCTTGCATATATCCAGAAAAAAATCGGCGCTGATACAGGAGTGAAGCCTGGAGCAGAGATGCTGTCAGCTATCGAACTGGCTGAAAGTTCAGGCGCGCATGTGGCGCTTATTGACAGGGATATACAGGTTACACTCGGACGTTTCTGGAATATGATGTCTTTCGTTGAGAAACTGAAGCTCTTTGGCTCTCTTGTTGGCGCGTCTTTTGGTTTTGGCACAAAGGATATTGATATCGATACTGTGACTGATGAGGATGTGGTCACTCAGTTGGTCTCGGAGTTAAGGAATGTGGCTCCAAGCGCAGCCTCGGTCCTGCTGGATGAGAGGAACGCCATCATGGCTAAGAACCTGCTTGATGCCTCAAAAGAAGGGACTGTTGTGGCAGTCATAGGAGCAGGACACCGTGAGGGCATCCAGAAATATATCGATGACCCTGGCTCTATACCGCCTGTTGAAGAAATGATGGCTCTGCCAAAGAAGAGATTTAGCTGGACAAAGGCTATATTATTTGCTCTATTCGCAATGGTTATCGGGATGATGGCACTCCTTGTAATTTTTGGAGGCGTTCCACTTTCGAAGTTATTGACCTTGCTTTTATACCTTTTCATTGCCCAGGGAATACTTTCTGCGATCGGGGTTCTGGTGGTCAGAGGTCATCCGGTATCAGCCCTAACTGCTCTGGGTCTTGCCTGGTTTGGCTTCCTGCACCCCGTTTTGAGCGTAGGTATGTTCGCAGGGATGGTTGAAGCGCATTTTCGCCCTCCTACGACCGAGGATTTCAAAACGATATTGAATGACGAATATCTGTTCAACTGGAATGAAATACCTGGAAAGGACAGCAGCAGAATGATAGAATTCCTGAAGAAGAACCATAATGCAGAATGGCTTGATCATGCCAATATTGAGAAAATAGAAGATGGTAAGGCTGTTTGCATCAGTGCGGACAGGGAACAGATATTTTTGCGCATGGATGAGAAAAAGGGAACAGTTATCCTCTCGATCGATAAAAAAAATACATTTGAGTTCGGAGTTGAAAAGGAAAAAGGCAAATTGAATGTATATAAGCCTCAGACATTATCAGATATGATGGACAACAAGCTATTTCGTATTATTCTCGTGGCAGCCCTTGCAAATGTCGGGAGTATGATCGGCACATTCGTGGTAATCCCATTCTTACTTGTCCCTTACCTGCACATCGCAAATCCACTTGATATCCTGAGGACTGCGCTGGAAACAGGGACTAACGCATTAAGTCATATTTTATAACCTATCTTGGAGTGAATCACTCAACCTTTTGACAGGATTTACAGGATATCCAATTTCTCTATCACTGTCCCCTTATGCTTCCCGCCTGCAGCATCCACGATGTTCTTCGGATCTTCTCCATTTAGCACTATCGTCTTTATATTGCTTCGCTCGATGATCTTGGCTGCAAGCATATCCACAGGCGCATTGGCTCCTGCTACCATCTCTGTTTTCATGATTATCTCAATAAGCTGCTTAGGGGTCATTGAGTCGAATTTCTTCGCATCTTTGTTCTTCTTCGGATCAGCCGTGTACACCCCATCAATAGATGTTGCGTTAATAAGGATATCTGCGCCTATGTATTCTGCAAGCACGGCTGATACTGCATCCGTGGTCTGCCCCGGAGTCACACCGCCCATTACTACTATTTTTCCGCAGAGGCTTGCATTCTTTGCCTCCTTATAATTAAGTGGTGGCTCATAATACGCGTCATCCCCGAGCGCAGTGATCAGAAGCCTGGCATTCAGGCGCGTGAGCTCGATACCGATAAGATCGCATGTGGCTTCATCTGCCCCCAGCTCTCGTGCAACACTGATATAATCGCGCGCAGCCTGCCCGCCCCCGGTTACGATGAATACGGTATTTTTTTTTGATATCTCTTTTATTGCAGCAGCATAATTCCTGAACTTTCCAGGGCTCAACGCGCGCGCAAGCACAGAGCCGCCTACCGAGATTACGATCTTCATATTGCCCAGTTATGCGCTTTGATAATATTATCTTTCTGATATCAGACCAGCCGTATTTTCCGAATCAATCCGCTTACAGGAAGGCAATACCGACAACATGGAGCAGTATTACAAGTAGTGCTCCTGGTATTCCCCCAAGAGCGCATACCAGAAGCGCCGTGGGTGAATAAGGAATGTTCAGGTTAAAAAAATTATTGCCAACAAAAAGAATGATAAGGCCCATAATGGTATTCACTATCAGAAACTTCGCAGTTTTCAGAACGAGATATACAGCGATCACAGCAAGTACTGCAAGGATCAGGATTATTAATTCATATGCCATAAACTATACGGGATTCTCCTTTTTATTAAACATTTCGGTCGTATGGCTTTTGAGGAGCATCTTTTTATAAGAAACACCATAATCATATTAATAAAGGCGTGGTTTTTTTGCCACTTCTTTGCCCGATAAAATCGTGAGCAGGTAAGTATATATATTATAAAATCTTCGTGTCATTTCCTCCAACGTGATAAATATGCAAAAAGAGACCATAATTCCAGAGTCAAAAGATATTGCTTTTAGAGACCTCATCATAAAAACACCCGGCGGCAAGAATATCCCCACATGCATGCAGTGCGGCGTTTGCGCCGGCTCCTGCCCGGTCAGCCACGAAATGGACTATACACCCCGGCAGATCGTCCGCATGATACAACTGGGTCTTAAGAAGGAAGTGCTCAACAGCAACACGATATGGATCTGCACGACCTGTTTTTCATGTTCTGTCCGTTGTCCAAGAGGGATATACCCGACAGAACTCATGGAGACGCTAAAGCCCATAGCCATGAAAGAAGGCATAAAGAACAGGAATACAAAATTCGATAAAATATTCGCGGATGTGGTCAAAAAGAACGGCAGAGCATCTGAATTTCTACTTATTTCAAAATACAGTATTTCCGAGCCTGGAATGATAAAGCAGGTACCTTTTGGCCTTGAACTTATGTCAAAAGGAAAATTGCCGCTGTCTATTGATAAGATGGATGATCTGCGCGAACTGGACTCTATTTTTGGGCTCGGTGAAAAAACCGGGATACAGGAGAAGACGCAAAGCAAGGAAAAGCCGCCTGAAATAAAAGAAAATGACAGTGACAGTCAGGAGGCAGAAAAATGAAGTATTCTTATTATCCCGGATGCGCGCAGCACGGAACAGCCATAGATCAACGAATTTCTGTGGAAGCGGTATTCAAGCGTCTTGGCATTGAGCTTGAGGAAATAAAAAACTGGAACTGCTGCGGGGCTCTCCATGTTGACGACCGGACAACGCGTGTCGGGCTTTCAGCAAGGACACTTGCGGCGGCAGCAAAAGGTCTTGACATCGCAACCCCGTGCAACCTATGTTACTCAAACCTCATGCGCGCCAATACCGCACTTGAAGATAGCGAGATTAAAATCAGGATCAATGGAGCGCTTGCGACCAAATACGATGGAAATACAAAACCAAAGCATCTTCTTGAAGTGATTGTAAAAGACCTTGGGCTTGTAAAACTGGCTGAACAGGTAAAAAAGCCTTTGAAGATAAAAGCAGTTCCGTATTACGGCTGCCTGCTCACAAGACCTGAGAACAAATTCGACAGCCCGGAAAACCCAAAATCCCTGGATTACCTTATCGCTGCATTGGGGGCGGAGCCGGTAAAATACTATTACAAGACAAAATGCTGCGGAGGACCGATATTGATAACCAATGAAGACCTTGCTCTTGAACTTGCGAGAGACCTTCTTTTGATGGCAAAAGATTCAGGCGCGGATTGCATGGTCGTGACGTGCCCGATGTGCCATCTCCAGCTTGATGCAAAACAGAAAGCTGTCGAGGCAAAATACAATATTAAAATAGACATGCCCATCATTTATTTCACGCAGCTCATTGGTCTTGCTATGGGTATTGCTCCAAAAGAGCTTGGGCTGGATAAACATCTTGTTTCGACTGATATATTCATTGCAAAGGCAGGGAAGTAACATGGCTGAAATCGAAAAGCCTCAGGTGAACGAAACATCCGCAAAAACAGAACCGGCGCCAAAAAAGATCGGCGTGTACCTGTGCAGATGCGGGGGAAACATTAGCGATGTGGTGGACTTGCAGTCTGTCGCTGAGAGCTTAAAAGGTGAAAATGTCATCGTGAATATCCAGGACTACCTTTGCAGCAGTGCGGGGCAGGATAAGATAAAAAGCGATATCGAAAAGGGAAAAATAGACCGCGTTGTAATTGGTTCATGTTCGCCAAAGCTGCATCTTGAGACTTTCAGGGGGATGGTGAAAAAAGCTGGCGCAAATCCAACCCTCCTTGAGATCACAAACATCAGGGAGCAGGCAAGCTGGGTGCATGATAAAGAGGGAAAGGAAAGCGTTAATTCAAAAGTAAAGGGACTGATAAAAGGCGCTGTAGCCCGCATGGGTTCCATAGAGCCGCTTGTGCCTCTTGAGAAGAAACTTGTCAATAGGACGCTTGTAGTGGGTGGGGGAATAGCCGGCATCACAACCGCGCTTGAAATTGCAGATGGCCATGAAGTTATTCTTATCGAAAAGCAGCCTTACATTGGCGGTCACATGATAGGGCTTTCCAAGACATTTCCAACAATGGACTGTTCGCAGTGCATTCTGACTCCGAAGATGGTAGCTGTGCATAATCATCCTGGCATAACGATGCATACGCAGACCGAAGTGGCACAGGTGAAAGGAAGTCCTGGTGATTACTCGATTACCCTTAAACACAGCCCGCGCTATGTGGATATCAAAAAATGCATTTCATGTGGAGCATGCACAAGGAAATGCCCTGCTGGAGCCATATTCCTGCCATTTGCCCAGGCAGTCCCGCAGGCATATATAATAGACATGTCAAAATGTTCGGGGTGCGGCGCATGTGTTAAAATATGTCCCCGCGATGCGGTGAACCTTGATGCAAAGGAAGAGACCAGCACGATCTCTGTGGGTGCTGTTGCGATAGCTACTGGTTTTGAACCTATCGACCCATCTTTTATAGAGGAATACAATTATCCTGCACCAAACCTGCTCACTGCTGTTGAATTTGAGGATATGCTCTCAGCAAAGAGCAAAACAGGAATGAGGCTGCAAAAGGCAGACGGGTCGTTCCCTGAGCGGGTGGCTTTCGTGCTGTGCGCAGGAAGCCGCGATTTCACAGGAAAAGGGAGAAAGCACTGCTCAAAAGTATGCTGCATTTACTCGCAAAAGCAGGCTCAGCTTGTGAAAAAAATGAAAGCTGAAGCGCAAGCCTGGATATTTTATATCGACATGCGCTCTGCAGGGAGGCGGTTTGAGGAATTCTACCACCATACACAGGAAAAGGGCGTAAATTATGTTCGCGGAAAAGTGGCTGAGATAATACCGAAGCAGGACGGAACGCTCATGGTGCAGTACGAGGACACCAACCTTGGCAGGAAAGGGCGTGAAATATTTGACATGGTAGTCCTGTGCCCTGCGCTTATTCCCTCTGCAGGTACAAAAGAGCTTGCTGATAAACTTGGTGTGCCCCTTGGAGATGATGGATTTATTGAAGAAAAGCACGTCAAGCTCGATCCTGTGAACACGCTAAACCAGGCTGTATTTGCGGCAGGCTGCGTACTTGGTCCAAAAGACATTCATGATTCTGTGACAGAAGGCATGAGCGCTGCGCATAAGGTCTCGCAGTTCCTCGGCAAGGGAATGATACTCATACCGCCGGAAAAACCCATGATACTTGAGTGCAACGGGTGCGGAGATTGCGTGAAAGCATGCCCCTACAATGCCCTCTCACTTTCTGGCGGAAAAGCAGTGCTGTCGCCGCTGGCGTGTACAGGCTGCGGTATCTGCGTTCCAGCATGCCCGATAAAAGGCATAGAGATCAGGAACTTCACGCGCAGCCAGTTGAAGGCGCAGCTTAAAGCCATGCTGGAAGATGCGCCTGGAGTAGTGGTGTTTATTGATCCCTATGCATACGCAGCTGCTGATATTGCAGGAGTGAACCGGAAGCAGTATTCTTCACTTGTCAGGTTCATAAGCCTGCCCTCGATCCATGTTCTTGATGCAGATGTGGTGAATGCTGCTTTTGAATACGGCGCAACAGGTGTAATGCTTATCGAGGGTACTACTGATGAAAAGCTCAATTCGCGCTCTGATGACCTGTATAAGAAGCTTAAGAAAGAAACACGAAAGCACAAGAAGCCGCTGCGGTATTCTCACATTGAAACGGCACAATATGAAAAGCTGACCGATCTGCTGAACGTTTTTGCTTCGCAGGCGGGCGCAAAGGCAGAGAAAAGGAGCAGGAAGGAGAAAGGGGAAGAGACGCCGGAAGAAAAAGAGTAAGGCTTTTATTATCCAATGGTTTGAAAAACCACGGAGAGCACAGAGAAAACCAATAACGCTCTGTGCACTCAGTATGCTCTGTGGTTGATATTTTTCACCTTTTCTCTTTTACCTTCTCCACAAGCTCTAATATCTCTTCCGCTTTATCGCCTTCAACGCAAAGAGTCACACACCCTTCGCCGCCCTCAACACCGCCAGAGCCTATCGGAAACACATCCTGTGCGCCAAGAAGTTTCAGTGCTTCGACCTCGGTAATGACAGTCCCTGGAAGTGGCATCATCCCCACAGCAAAACCTGTTGCTTTTGTGCAGCGCTGGATGCCGATCCTTTTGGAGATATCAAGAACCTTATAAGGAATCGATTTTTCAATGCCGACAGGAATTATCAGGTTTATACCTTTTGCCATGACAGGTCCCATGAATCCTCCTGTTGTCCCTCCAACCGGATTTGACATCATTACTCCTGCTATGCCGTCCTTGCCGAGAGCATTTGCTCCTTTTATGACAACATCGCCGGATGTCATTTCATTAAGTATCCCATCACTGCTGACCTCTTTGCCGTTCTTTAAAGCTATGGCTGGAAGACGTTTATCCATAGGAACTGCAGACGTTCTCCCATTAATGTAACCTGCTGCATATCTGGAGCGGTCAACCTTCTTTCCTGTAAGTTCTTCAAGCACATATGCATTTGTCGAGCCAAGAGTTATCAGGATCGTTCCTTTTGCCAGAGCCTGCTGGATTACAGGGATTTTTCTTACTCCCATTGCGATTATTCTTTTTGATTCACCTGGTGTTAATGTTATCTGTACCTGCTTCATAAATCACATCCTGCGGTTGCAATGTTCTTTATAGAAATTAAATGTTTGTTTTTCTGACCAAAGGATTAATTACATTTAAAATCATCAACTCTTATCGAGGTGAAACCATGTGTTTCGCAGATACTTCAGTCAGTGTTGACATAGACCCAGATGAGATTACCGCGATCCAGTACAGATGCATGGACTGCAAGACCAATTTCAAGGGGCTTGGAAAAAAGATAAGCTGTCCGTCATGTCAATCAAAAAATGTAAAAAAAATGTAACTCCTGTTATGCAATAAATTCATATCAAATATCACATGAATGGCTCATAAATTCAATGCAAAAAAAGCGGAGATACTTGACAGCGCAGACAGGCGCAAGTTCCTGAACCCGGACAGTATCCTTCAGAAAGCCGGACTTTCAAGGGATACGGTTTTTGCAGACCTTGGCTGCGGCAGCGGCTATTTCGCGATACCGGCTTCGCTCATTGTAAAAAAGGTGTATGCCATCGATGTGCAGCAGGAGATGCTCGACATCGTACGTGAAAAAATAAGGGTGGTGAAGCTCCCCAACATAGAGATTCTCCTGTCAAATGAATCTTCAATCCCGCTTCCAGATAATTCAGTTGATGTACTCTTCATGGCTAATGTGTTTCATGAACTCGATGACAGAGTCGCCATATTGAGGGAAGCAAAACGGATCCTTTCAGGAAGTGGAAGAATGATAATTATCGACTGGAAGAAGATGGAAATGGAGATGGGTCCGCCGATTGAGGAACGATTATCAGAGGATGAGGTTGTTTCGATATGCGAAGATGGGGATTTCAGGATACAGGAACGACTGCATGCCGGAGCGTATAATTATATGCTGGTCTTTGTCAGGACTGAGTATGAGCGGAGGGGTCGATGAGAAACAGTAAATAATTAAGAAAGCACAGTGGACGATATCATGGCAGAACTGTATTTTAGACAGCAGGTAGATGCAGGATTAAAGGAACTTGACGAGGGAAAGGGGATACCTCATGAAGAAGTTGAAAAACGGTTGTCCAAATGGCTCATAAGATAAAATGGTCACCACAGACCGCGTTGAATATTGAAGACATTTTTCTGATAATTCGTAGACATGCGCCAATATTTTTATTTCTCGGAAGAGATAATTTTCTAGTATTGTCACTTTTTTATTTCTACAACCAAATTATGACCCTCTGTAGTTCCTACATTTTCGGTGGCATGCGACCCTGCTTCCAACCACAAAGTCTGTCCGGCCTTGAGATCAAATTCACCGTTTTTGCCATCAGGAAAGGTCAATTTGAAAGTGGCATTGTTCATCACATAGACAACATGGCTGCTGGGATGGTTATGCATCGGCGCCTTTTCGCCGGGTTTAAGCCTGATATCCAACACCCTTACTTTCTCATTCTCCATCAGCAGCTTGTAAGCCTTAGCTGCAACTTTTAAGACATCTGGTATTTTTTCCATATTTTTTCCTCTTTGTTTATTTGTTATTTTTCGACCTCTTTAACCATCTTCATTACCTCTCGCATAAATGCGGGCAGGTCCATCGGATATCGCGATGTCACGAGATTGCCGTCAACGACCACCTCTTTATCCTCCCAGATTCCGCCTGCTTCTTGTATCTCTTCGGGCACTCCGTCATGCCAATAAGAAGTAAGGTGCCTACCTTTCACAAGGTCGGCCGATACAAGAGTATAGGGACCATGACAGATAGAGGCGATGGGTTTATTTTTGGCAACGAATGATCTGGCTATCTCCTGCGCTTTTTTGATCTTGCGCACGGTTGCCGGCGCTCCATTCGGCGCCCCGCCCGGAATGATATCCGTACTCTACACATTTGAAACCTGAGAAGAATCCGGTATACAACACTCAACACGATCCGGGGGATAAATGGAGGATGCAATTAAATTTGGTTTTGGGGGGGCTATCATGAACTCTTCGTCAATAAGAAACAGCAGATGAACGCGGATAGTAGAGTAAAAGAGAGGTCTTTCAACCTCTCTCTCCTCATCAAACTGCACAGACTGATTTCCAGTATGCAGCTTTCGTTTGGCATATCCCTTTGCAAGAAATGGTTTCATATGAAAATA
>JAQUNZ010000004.1 GCA_028717345.1 Candidatus Methanoperedens sp. | reverse complement strand
ATAAATGAGAGTAAGAGCGATTTACCGGAATAAGATATTGAAACCAAAGAAGAAATTGGCACTTGCCGAAGGGGAAGAGGTTACCATAGAAATACGAAAATCTAAAGTGGACAAGCTTGCGGGTCTTACGAGAGATATAGATTTTGATTCAGTTGAATTACAGCACAGAACGAAAGAAGTCTCTATGCCAATGGTCTATAAAGAGATACTTGCTGTAAAGAAAAAGCTTGAAACGATTGAGGAAATAGTTATACCAACCGAAAAAGTTTCTGATGAAGAGCTTGAGGAAATATTACAATTGAAAGAAGAATCATTGAAAGGAGAATATGTTAAATGGAGTGAGCTAAAGAAGGAGTTGTCCGGGTGACTTCTTATATTGTGCTCATTAACAAAAAGCTCGATAAAAGTATAAAAAATCTTCCTGAAATCCAAGTTAAGAAATTTGTTACTTTAATAGATGTTCTGACAACAAATCCATTTCCATGGAAGGATTTTGACCTGAAGAAAATCGAAGGAAGTGATGACACCTACAGAATTAGATTTGGCAGATATAGGGTCGTCTACTATGTGGAGAAAAAGCAGAAAACAATCCATGTATTGAAGTTCGAAATTCGCGGAAAGGCATACAAGTGAGCATTCATAAGGGGATAGATGAACGTTTTACTGTCCATTAAACCGAAATATGTTGAAGAGATACTGAAAGCTCATCCAGAAATGCTATGGGCGCAATTCAAGGAATTTTCTGGAATCAATAATGAGAAGGAGTTTTTTACCTGTTTTGGAGCCAACAAAAAGGGTTTTGCCATTGAAATAGGAGATTTAGAAATCTTTGAAAACCCAGCCGACCCAAGAATTTTAATTCCTGGTTTTGTTCCGCCACAATCATTTTGTTATATTGACGACAATATCTTTAGAGGCGCAGTACATGGATAATTTTCATGAGCGTTGGTTGCTGCCTGAATTCTTTAAAAACAACGAACCGCAGATGAACACAGATGAACGCAGATTTAATGATCGGGTATCCTCGTTCATCCGCGCCTCAAAATCGGTCTTTGCGCCCTCTGCGTGCTTTGCGGTGAGAACAGAACATGCACCGCAAAGAGCGCAAAGTTCGCAAAGGGGGGGACAATAAATGGATTCTCATGAGCGGCGCGCGCTGCCGGAGGGGTGGGAGTGGAAGAGGCTGGGGGATGTGATAATTTTCGAGTACGGCAAAGGACTTAGAGAAGATTTAAGAGATAATGGAAATATTCCGGTATATGGTTCAAATGGGATAGTTGGTTATCATTCTATGCCCTTGGTAGAAAAGCCATGTATAATCGTAGGAAGAAAAGGGTCTGCCGGGCAAGTTCATATATCGAAATTTCCCTGCTGGCCTCTCTTGATAAATCTACAGCAATTCCTGGACTTAATAGGAATGATGCATATGCTTTGAAAATCCCCCTCCCCCTCCAGCAAAAATTCGCCAGCATCGTAGAGAAAGTCGAATCCATGCGCCAGTCACAGAACCAGTCAAAGCAGCAGATAGAGGACTTGTTCAGCGCCCTGATGCAGAAGGCGTTCAGGGGGGAACTGGAGACATGATACCTGAAAATATGATTGTTATGACACGGTAAAGAATATATAAAAAGGAGACAAAAATAAGTAACTATGGAAATGACATCTGAACTGGAAGATAGATTGGTTAAATTAGATAAAGACCTTCATGAAATCCTTCATTTAACAGGCAAACGCCATAGCGAAGGAAAAACAGAAGTTGAAATACAGAATCTCAGAGAACTTGTCCAGCGGATCGGCTCGCATAGAATTGAAGAGAAAGATACCACACAGATAATAAGAGAAATGCGAGAAAAATCCTATGACGTTTAGACTTCCAGAGAAACTCATAATAGATTCCAGTGTGCTAATTAAAGCTCTCGTTCCTCCGAAAAGGCGAAAACAGGATGGTATTTACAGGACTCAAAAGCAATTACACACCACTGCGCTTAAAATTTTCGAAGATGTGGTTCGCAAAAAGATATCCATGAGCATACCGTCTGTGGTTTTGATTGAGGTTGGCGCTGTAGTTTCACGTTTGACAAACAATGAAACAGATGCTGAAGAAGCTGTTGATAAAGTTCGATTGCATGCAAGCCCGATTCTATATGATCATGATCTCTTAGAGCTCACGATTTCAACTGCTATTAAGACCAAGGCGAGTGGATTTGACAACCTTATATTATCGTGTGCCATATCAACCGGCAGCGCAATAATCACTGATGACTCGAGACTGCATGAAATAGCAATCGAGTACGGACTGAAAAGTTATTTGTTAAGGGAACTTCAATGATGTTCTAAGCCTGTCGAGAACGTGGAATTCACGAATATGACCAAAAAAGAAATTAAGTGTGTGCAATGCGCAAGTCAGACAAAAGAAGCAACTGATATCACACTCATCACGGCAGTTGAAGGAAGAGAAGTCGTAATCACAGGGCTGACAGGCACGCGCTGCCCCACATGTGGGGAAGAATATGCTGATGCTGAATCTGCCGAGAAAGTAGAAGAGATAGTAAAGAAATTCCGCAAGCCTGCTGTGGTTTTCAAGCGCAAGATAACGAAAAGTGGAGGAAGGCGGGTGCTTGGAATACCTGAGGAGATTGACAGAGCTCTTGGGAAAAAAGAGAACGTCGATATCTGGCTTGAGGACGATAAGATAGTGGCAGAAGTGTACTGATCGCACAAAGGCAGTGCTCAAAATACTTCGGGGCGCTTAATGTAAAGGATTAACAGGATAAAACATTATATCGTATCCCGTTAATCCTGTTATCCTGTCGAAAAAGTCTTCAAAGGAAACTAATTAAATGAGACTCGCCCCCTAACTCAAATCCAAAATAGACGCCCTCTGGGACAAATTCTGGAGCGGCGGCTTATCAAATCCCCTCTCATCCATCGAGCAGATGTCATACCTGATATTCATGAAGCGCCTTGAGGATATGGACATGGCTGAACAGAAAAAGGCGCAGGCTAAGAAGCAGCCATATAAATCCGTCTTCGAGGGGCATGAGGATTGCAGGTGGTCAGGCTGGAAGCACTATCCAGCGGAAAAAATGCTCACTCATGTAAGGGACATTGTGTTCCCCTTCATAAAGAACATACACGATGGGGAAAAGACGCTCTTCTCACAGCACATGAAAGATGCGGTCTTCATCATCCCCAAGCCTTCGCTCCTTCAGGAAGCAGTCGCCATACTCGACGACCTGAATATAACCGCGCAGAACAGGGACACGCAGGGAGACATCTACGAATACCTCCTCTCCGAGCTTAAGAGCGCAGGCAAGAACGGTCAGTTCAGGACGCCCAGGCACATAATCGGGATGATCGTGGAGCTTGTTGACCCTGACATCGGGGACAGGATATGCGACCCTGCATGCGGCACGGCTGGATTCCTTATCAACGCCTATGAGCACATAATCTGGAAGCACACCAGCCCTGATATGGTACAGGAGGACGATGAAGGGAAATATTACGGGCTGTATGGCGATAAAATATCAGATAAGAATGCGTGGGCATTGTTATGGAGTTCTTTCTATGGATATGACTTTGAGCCTACGATGGTAAGAATATCCCTTATGAACATGGTGCTGCACGGGATAGCGACTCCTAATATCGAAATGACCGACACCCTGTCCAAGGGAGTCACGGAAGAGAACAAATATACGGTGGTGCTTGCTAATCCGCCTTTTAAAGGAAGCATTGACAAGAGCGATATAAATGACCATCTTACTGTAGGAACGACCAAGACCGAACTCCTTTTTGTTGAAAGGATGATGAACCTGCTCCAGATAGGCGGGAAATGCGGCGTCATAGTCCCGGATGGGGTTCTGTTCGGGACTTCAAATGCACACAGGAAGCTGCGGCAGCTTTTGCTTGAAAAATGCCAGCTTGAAGCTGTAATTTCTATGCCTTCCGGGGTCTTCAAGCCATATGCTGGGGTTTCCACTGCGGTTCTTGTTTTCATAAAAGGGGAGAAAACTGATAAAGTCTGGTTCTATGATATGGAAGCTGATGGTTATTCGCTGGATGATAAGAGGAATTTCATCGATGGGAAAGGGGATATTCCTGATATCATTCGTAGTTTCAGAAAACGGCATGAAGTTAACCCATTGGATAGGAAAGGCAAGTGCTTCTTTGTTCCATTTGGCGAAATTAAAGAGAACGGGTATGACCTTTCGATCTCAAAATACAAGGAGATAGAGTATGAAGAAGTTGCCTATGAGAAACCCGATGTTATAATGGAAAAAATTGTCGGATTAGAGGATAAAATAAAAGCGAATATAGGTGATTTGAAAGAAATGCTTCAGCAAAAATAAGTATCAACGATCCTTCTCTTTGCATTCCATCAGCAGTTCCTCAAAAGTATAGCGCTCAGGCATTATCCCGACCCTGACACCGAACCCCGAAAGCGTTTCTGAAGTAGGTTTCCCGATAGCAGCAACAGTCTTTTCATTCATTACCCTTATGATCTCGTCTTTTATTCCCATATCTTCTGCAATAGCCATGAAATTCCTTACCATCATAGAACTTGTAAAAGCAAAAATGTCTATTTTCCCGGAAAGCGCCTCTTTCATCAGCTTTTCATGCCTCTCATCCCTGGGACGTATTATTTCATACACCTGGGTCTCATGCACCTTCGCGCCTTTATCGAGCAGTCCCTTGACAAGCTCAGGCGCGCCGTGGCTGCTGCGGGCTATTTCGATAACCGAGCCCTCGATTCCTGGCTCAACCCCTGAAAGCGTCTCAACCAGCCCAGCTGAACTGTAAGAATCTGGCATAAGACTCACGCTTATCCCGTTTTTCAGGAGCGCGTCTTTTGTTTTAGGTCCAATCGCTACCACATTTGTCTGATTGAGTTGATCGATGAACTCATCTGTTGAATTCAGTTTCAGGAGCGTGAACTCCACACCGTTTGCGCTTGTGAAAATAACATATTCCGCCGCTCCCTCCATTATGCGTTCCAGGAATACCTTAAAATTGGCATCGGTTTTGTCCACTACATCTATCATGGGCGCTGTTATAGCTTTGAATCCCATGGAGTTTGCGAGTTTGATTGATTCTGCAAGATAACCTGCAGGTCTCATTATGGCTATTACTTTCATGATTCTCTTTTTACGCTGATGACGGTACTATTAAGCCCTTTGATATATTTTAAGTTAAGGTGAGGTTAATAAAGATTAATTCTTATGATCGACGAAATCAAGATATTCAATAGGGACCTGAATACGATACGATCTGAACTGGAAGCCAATAAACCGTATGAAGCCTGCGGAGTGTTGATAGGCACACTGGATGGAAGCACAGCGATTGTAGAAAAAGCCCTGCCTATCACCAATTCGAAGCGAACCAGGAGAAGCTTTGAACTTGATCCGAAAGAACATTACGATGCATGGAACGAGGCAGAGAAAAACGGTAAAGATATAGTAGGTGTGTATCATACTCATCCGATGTCATCAGCGATACCTTCCCAGTGGGACCGGGAGACTATGCAGAACTATGCTTCTGTGTGGCTCATTGCTGGCGCGGATGGGATGCAGGCGTATGTGTGGGATAACGGTTTAAAGCCTGTAAAGCTAACGGAATATCTCTGAATATCCATACATGCTGTTGTGCGGTTTTATTACCTCATTGCACAGTTATCTTTGTAATTGATCCAGTTTCATTGAAATCACTATTTTCAACTGTGATAGGTTTCTCAGTTTTCATAAACAAAACTGTTGCCGCAAGTATCGCGAAAGGGCAAATAAGACCACCCTCATTGAATATCTTGTGCCCTTTGTAAGCAAAGTGGCACTGTTTCATTTCAAAGACATAGGTATTATCATCCTTTTGTGAAAATAAGGCGTCAACTACATATCCACTTTCTTTAACCATTGAGATGTACGTAGATATATTATCGTCTAAGCTCTTTTCCTTCCTTATATCGGGCAATCCCGTCAAAGAGAGAATCTCACTAAGGTAGGGTATTGCGAACCTGAGAATGGCACTACTTGCTGCTCCTACCATTTTGTCATAAGATTTCTGATAAGAAAACAGGGTCGCATGCATGAGAAGGGCTACTGAATTATTGCCCCTGTATTCACTCATCGTATCCATAAATATATTCCACCCATTTTTATAAACTTACTTATTGAAGTTTTAGTAGTAAGTTCTCCATAATAAACATTACTATTTTTTTATCTTTTTCTAATCCTGTTGCCTGTGCCCGTAGTTTTTCGTTTTTCTCCAGAATATTGTCAATTCTCAAAACTTCACCAAAGATCAGTGGATTTAATGAAGCCCTCATTTACTCCCTAAATCCATCCAAATAATCTCTGCAAAAATCCTATCTCTTTCACCTCTACCGGCGCCTGCAGGGCACTTGAATATTTTATATCCCCTTCCGGCGTTTCGTACCTCAGCACAGTGTCCATAGAATAAGATTTGGGCACTGCTTTGCTGTCTGCTTTTATCATGTATTTTGCAGTCACAGAGCTTCCCGGTTCTAAATTGTACAGGAAGGCTTTGTCATCCGTGGTGCTTATGGGGTCAGAAGGGTTGATTATCGCCATAACGTCCCTTGCTTCTTCCTCCCCTGTATTTTTTATTGTTATCTCGATGACGCTCTCCCTTCCGGGAAGCAGGCTGCCGGAGGTTTTTGTTATTTCAAAATCAGCCTGTTTTTTAACGATCACTTTTAACGTCTGGTTCTGTTTCATCATGCCGTACCAGTAATTTGCATCATAGGTCTCCTGGGTTGCATTTGAATTTATTATCTGCACATTCTTCTGGTAATCGTATGTGAGGTCAAGCCGGAGAAGGTATTCTCCTGCCTTTGCTTTCTTATCTATCTTCAGGTCAAATTTTGCAGGAGTAAGCGCATTCTGCCCGCTTCTTATGGAACCCACCTGCTGGCTTACTGACTTCACCTCGATGGGACTGCCCTGCCCTGCTGACAACGATGCCACAATGCCTGAGGCATCGACGATCTTTCCCTCAAGCTTCACTTCAGTTTTCGCAGCGTAAATTTCATCAGCCCCTGAAGGAGTCCTGTCGCTCTCAAATCCTAAAAATTTCCCGCGGTTCATCAGATCGATGTTAAGCGTCACGGTCTGCCCGCGTTCAAATTCGTTGCTTCCTATTATGGTCGCTGTTATATCAGGGCTGCCGTATGAGTTATAGAAATTCTTGGCAAAATCAAAGCTCTGCGGCACATAATACGTAACAGGCGTCTCGCCTGCGCCGGTGATAGCCAGCAGTAATAGCGCTGCCAGAATGAATGGAAAGAACTGAGATAATAGAACAGGTATTTTCTTCATTATGCTTCCCTCCTGAAAAGATTAATAGCTACTGCGAATATGACAACTGAAAAGACGGACAATATTATAAGGTCACCCGTGATCGCCTCCAGTCCCTGTCCCTTGACCATGACTATCCGCATGGCATCGTTCGCATAGGTAAGAGGTATGAAATACGCTATCCAGCGCATCCAGTCAGGGACAGAGCTCAAAGGGAAAAATACACCCGTAGCGAACATGGAAGGCAGTGTGAACAGCATGCTTATCTGCTGGAAAGAGGTCATATCTTCCGATTTTGCAGATATGGCTATCCCCATCCCAACGGCGCCGAAAGTAAAAATAACGAGAATAAGTGCAACAAGGAACCAGCTTCCGTTCATGGTAACGCCAAAGATAATTATTGCAGCAACTATCAGGATGACAGCACGAGCAAGCTGCAGGATAAGCTGGTGCAAGGTCTTACCCAAAATAACAGCGCCGCGGCTAATTGGCGTCATCAGGATGCGGACAATGGTGCCGTCTTCCCTCTCGCCTGCCACGGCATAACCTGTGCTCATCACGGTTCCAAAGAAAACTGTCAGCGCTATTACGGCGGGGGTGAGAAAATCGATATATTTAAGACTTCCATAAATTTCAGGGATTTCAAGCTGGATGGATGGGCTTTTCCGGGTTTTTGCCAGCACCTGTTTCATGACCTCAACGATGATGCCGCTTGAAGTCGTATCTGACTGGTCAGTAAGCAGAGTAAGCGTAACCGCCTCATTTCCTGCAAGGGTATCGCTATAATCCGCAGGTATGAGCAATACCGCTTTATACTCCCCGGCATTTATTTTAGCTTCAGCCTCAGACTGCGCCATATCCTTTGTATAGGTAAGGTCAAACATTTTGACATCGCTGTTTTTGGGGATGAAGATGCCAATTTCATTAACAAGAGAATTTGAGAGCGTACCTGTATCATCATTAACAACAAGCAGGCTTACATGATTAACAGTGCCGCCCATTCCATACCCAAAAAATACGATCATCACGATAGGAAATACAAATAACGGTACCACAAGTATTTTTTTCCTGAAGAGCTGTCTGGATTCCTTTATCATTATTATCCACGAATTCTTGAGTTCTCTTTTCAGGTTCATTTCAATCACGTATCTCCTCACCTGTAAGGTGGATAAATACTTCTTCGAGGTTTGTGCTGTTCGACATCTTCTTGAGGTTTTCAGGCGTATCCAGTGCCACGAGTTTCCCTGAGTTCATTATCGCCACCCTGTCGCACAGTTTATCAGCCTCTTCCATGTAATGCGTGGTGAATATCAAGGTCTTACCTTCTTTATTGAACTTTCCTGCAAGCTTCCAGATAGCCTGTCTTGTCTGGGGATCAAGTCCGGTCGTCGGCTCGTCCCAGAAGATTATTTCAGGGTCGTGTATCACGGCACTGATAACGGAAAGGCGCTGTTTCATCCCGCCTGAAAAGCCTCCTGTATATCGTTCTGAGTGGGTTTCAAGATTTACAAGCTTCAGGTAATAATCGATCCTTTCATCCATGATTTTTTTCGGAACATCATACAGGTTGCCCATAAGCTCCAGGTTCTCCCTGGCAGTAAGGTCGGAATAAAGACTGTGCTGCTGGGGGACCACACCTATTTTTTCTCTTATCTTCTCAGCATCATTTTCAATATCGAAACCAGCAACTTTTATGCTGCCAGAAGTGGGTTTTATTAAAGTCGTCATCATGGCGAAAGTGGTGGACTTGCCTGCGCCGTTGGGTCCTATCATGCCGAATATCTCACCCCTGTAAATATCGAAACTGATATTGTCAACTGCTGTTATTTTTGTCCGTCTCGACATAAAAACTTTGCTGAGTTCCCTCACCTCAATTATGTTTTCCGTTCAGGTCATGCCTCCGCTTGAATACATACTGTCCATATCATAATATGCCAGATAGTTATATTAATAGAAGATTGTATCATAATTAAGTGGTGTGGTAGATGAAAATCAATGTCACAATTAAATAGAAGCATCGGACTTATGGGGGCGGCAGGCGTAAGCATCGGGGCTATCATCGGCGCCGGGATATTCGTATTGAGTGGAGTCGCTTCCGGGCTTGCAGGTCCGGCTGTAATATTCTCATTTGGAGTTGCAGGGATCGTAGCATTCCTTACAGCCCTCTCCTCTGCTGAACTCTCATCATTCATAACCGAATCCGGCGGTTCATACATTTATACTCACAAAGCCTTCGGGAAATTCTGGGGATACCTCGTTGGCTGGATGCAGTCGTTCGATTACATTGTGGGCGCAAGCGCAGTAAGCATAGGTTTTGCAGCATATTTCATGTATTTCTTCGGGATTTCACAATCGCAGGGCTTAATAATTATAGTAGGGTCTATCCTTCCCCTTGTTCTTATGATCGTAAATTTCAGGGGGATAAAAGAAGCCTCTGGTACGAACAACCTGCTTGTGGGATTAAAAATTGCTGCCCTCGCTGTTTTTATAATAGTGGGAGGCACTTTTCTCATATCGCGGGGGGATTTTTCGAATTACCAGCCGTTATTCCCTATGGGCGTGAAAGGAATGCTATCAGGTGCAGCAATAATCTTTTTTGCATTTGTAGGATTTAATACGGTGACTGTTATCGCTGAAGAAGTCAAATACCCTGAAAAGAACGTGCCCAGAGCGATAATGCTTGCGTTCATCATCTGCACGCTCCTTTACATAGGAGTGTCTTCTGTTTCAGTGGGGCTTGTGAACTGGAAAATACTCGGAATGTCGGATGCTCCGCTTGAAGAAGCACTGAAAGCAGCAACAAACAACATTTTTCTGCTGAAATTCATCTCGATCTCAGCTCTTTTTGCCACGGCGTCTGTGGTCATGTCTTCAATTCTGGGCGGGTCACGGGCGCTCTTTGCGATGGCAAGACAGCGCGTGATTCCCGGTATGCTTGCAAGAATTTCAAAAAATGGAGTCCCCACGTTCACTGTAATGTTAAGCGGATTCGTGATCGCAGTCATTGTTATTGCTTCAAAAGGCAACCTGGGCTGGCTTGCTTCCATTTTCAATTTTGGAACGTTGATGACATACTTTTTCATCAATTTGAGCGTTGTGAGATTGAGGAAAAAAATGCCTGATGCAAACCGTACGTTCAGGGTTCCATTTTACCCGATACCACCAGTGTTGGGAGTGTTGAGCTGTTTTGGTCTTGCCTTTTACCTGAATCCGAATGCAGTCTTTTTTGCCGGTGCGTGGATAGCTATCGGGTTAGCAGCTTACGAATACAACAAGAGAAGAGAGACCAAATCACTGAGTATATAATGGCAATTATGCCAGCAGTACCGAGATTATCCCGGTCAGGAATATCCCGTCAAACGTCCCTGCCCCGCCGATCGATGCAACCGGGGTTCTAAGGTCTGGTATTTTATTCAGGTTAAGCAGGTCAGCTCCTATGAGGCTGCCGAGAGTGCCTGAAATATAGGCGATAATGGGAGCCTGCCCGGGAGAGATTATGAGTGTGCATAAAAACTGTCATTAAAAAAACTGCCAATAAAAGGTCTGGAAAATCTACCTTTGTGAAAAGATATCCTGATAGCAGGACAGGTATCACAGCCCCGCCTACGTTGACCGCTATAAGGGTTCGACGCTCGACCTCAACAGGCGGAATAACGTACCTGAACCAGTAATAATCAATGACCCTTCCGGAGATCAGGGGTTCCTTGGAAGCGATCTCTCTGACCGGGATATTCATATAGCTGCATAGCTTATTATCTTATTTACTGTGGACTTAATATTAACTTTTTCAGGAAATGCTGAATTGCAGCAAAACGTTTAAAATAATTGAGATACTCTACAACACATAATCATGAGAAGCGATAACATCAAGAAAGGGCTTGAGCGCGCCCCGCACAGGTCCCTGTTAAAAGCGGTTGGGCTGACGGATGAGGAAATGGAGCTGCCTTTCATAGGAGTCGTTAATTCATGGAATGAAGTAATACCAGGGCACATTCATCTTGATAAACTTGCAGAAGCGGTAAAAGCGGGCATCAGAATGGCTGGAGGTGTCCCTTTTGAATTCAATACGATCGGGATATGCGATGGTATCGCGATGGGGCACAAAGGTATGAAGAATTCCCTTCCAAGCAGGGAATTGATAGCAGACAGCATCGAGCTCATGGTCGAAGCGCACCAGTTCGACGGTATGGTAATGATACCCACATGCGACAAGATAGTTCCCGGTCATTTGATGGCAGCAGCGAGGCTCGATATCCCCACGATTGTGGTCACGGGAGGACCCATGATGCCTAGTATCGTGGGCGATGAACCGCGGGATCTGATCTCTGTTTTCGAGGCAGTTGGAGCGCGAAGGAACAATAAAATAACAGAGCAGGAACTTAAGAACCTTGAGGATTGCTCATGCTGCGGCGCTGGTTCTTGCGCTGGTCTGTTCACGGCAAATACCATGGCATGTGTTACAGAGGCGCTTGGAATGAGCCTTCCCGGATGCGGTACTGCGCATGCGGTTGATGCTAGAAAGACGAGGATAGCAAAGCGATCCGGTATGAAGATCCTTGAACTTGTAAAAAAAGGAATAACTCCAGGCAGGATTGTCACACAGATTTCGCTCGAAAATGCTATTCGCGTAGATATGGCTATCGGGGGCAGCACCAATACTGCGCTCCACCTTCCTGCAATAGCTGAAGAATTTGGGCTGGACCTTCCTCTTTCAAGGTTCGATGAACTGAGCATTGAGACCCCGCATCTCATTAACCTGAGACCGGGCGGAAACAGGTTTCTCATCGATTTCGAGCGCGCTGGGGGCGTTCCCGCCATACAGCAGCGACTGAAGGAGGCTCTTGATATGGATACATTGACCGTAACTGGAAAAAGCCTGGGAGAGAACCTGAAGGAGTATCTAATCATAAATCCCCGTGCCAATAAAGAGATAATCGCGACAATTGATTCGCCTGTGCATCCTGAAGGAGGGATCGCTGTGCTGCGAGGTAGTCTTGCTCCACAGGGTTCTGTGATAAAACAGACCGCAGTAAGCCAGAAGATGCAAAGATTCTCTGGAAAAGCACGGGTCTTTGACAGCGAGGAACTTTCCATGAAGGCTATAATGGATAATAAGATCAAAGCCGGAGACTGCATAATAATCCGTTATGAAGGTCCAAAAGGCGGGCCAGGGATGAGAGAGATGCTCTCACCGACAGCAGCGATAGCCGGGATGGGATTGATTGATTCAGTGGCACTTGTCACAGACGGGCGGTTCTCAGGGGGGACAAGAGGGCCATGCATAGGTCATGTTTCACCAGAAGCAGCAGAGGGAGGACCTATCGCGCTTGTGCAGGATGGAGATATAATTGAGATCGATATCCCCGCGCGCCTGCTGAACCTGAAAGTATCGAAAGAAGAGATTGGCAAGCGCAGGAAAGCCTGGAAAGCTCCGGCTCCGAAAGCAGTAAAAGGATATCTTGCAAGGTACCAGAGGCTTGTGAGTTCGGCTGACAGGGGAGCTATTTTCAAGCAGTGAGTATTTATAATTTCATACATTTATTCAACCCCTTTATTTCTATTGGAGAAATAAATAATAATTGTTATCATTATCATTTAGATTAAAGTCAAAAAATTAACTCTAAGCATTTTGATTATTGTAATATAACCTTCAATATTTATTCTAATTTTTAATCGATTTCGAATATTTACATATTTTTCAATGAAAAAAGCTTTGTTTCGTATGGAACAATAGGAAGATAGAGAAAAATATAAAACCTGAATAGCCCCATTTAAACAAAAGAAGGAGAAATACGTATAATATCTATAGAAAACCTCTCGAAATCGTTCGGAACCAACATAGTCCTGCGAAACATCAACCTGAAGATAGAGCAGGGCGAATTCCTTACGATATTCGGACCCAATGGAGCAGGAAAGACGACCCTTATTAAAATATTGTCCACTCTTGTAAGCCCGACTTACGGCAGGGTGGTCATTGAC
Source organism: Candidatus Methanoperedens sp. (assembly GCA_028717345.1). Lineage (GTDB taxonomy): Archaea > Halobacteriota > Methanosarcinia > Methanosarcinales > Methanoperedenaceae > Methanoperedens. The sequence goes on along the minus strand of JAQUNZ010000004.1, from coordinate 50,102 downwards.
GGTATTGATATAAAAGAGAATGCTATCGAGATCAGGAAGAAGATAGGAGTTATTTCGCATGAGACTTATCTCTATCACGAACTCACGGCAGCTGAAAACCTCAGTTTCTTCGGTAGGATGTACGGCACATCTGACCTTGACGCACGGATAAACGATCTCCTAAAACAGGTTGGTCTGGGCTACAGGAAGAACGACCGTGTGAGGACTTTCTCCCGTGGCATGAAGCAACGCCTTTCGATAGCCAGAGCCCTTATCCACGACCCACCTATATTATTCCTCGATGAACCATACACAGGTCTTGACCAGCACGCAAGCGCAACTTTTGACAGGATACTTTCAGGAACCAATGCGCATGATAAGACCCGGATCCTGATCTCCCACGACATAGAGCGCGGCATATCGATGTGCGACCGCGCGATAATCCTTACTGGAGGACAGATCGCCCATGAAATGAGCCAGGATGAGATAAAAGACCTGCTCCAGTGCAGGGCGATATATGAGAAGTTCGTGGAGGAGCGCAAATGAAGTTCCTTGAAATCGCAAAGAAGGATTTAAAGCAGGAATTCCGCACCAAGCAGATGCTCAATTCCATGGTGATATTCGCCCTTCTTGTAATAGTCATTTTCAGTTTTGCCTTTGGCAATGAGTCTATGATATTCATAAAGGACATAAATAAAAAGGTAGTTGACCTGCTTGCCCCTGGGATGCTCTGGATAGCGTTCACTTTTGCGGGGATGCTTGGTCTATCAAGGTCATTCGCAGGTGAAAAAGAAGAAGGTTGCCTTGAAGGGTTGAAGCTGTGCCCTGTTGACAGGGCAGAAATATACAACGGTAAAGTCATTTCAAATGCAGTACTGATGTTCCTGATGGAGATAACCACAATTCCGATATTTGTCGTGCTTTTTAATTATGAACTTAAAAACATTCCTGGTCTGGCACTTGTGATCGTACTCGGAACTTTCGGGTTTATCTTTGTTGGAACGCTTCTCTCGGCGCTAACTGTCAATACAAGGACAAGGGAAATCCTGCTTCCCGTAATACTGTTCCCTGTCCTTATTCCCGTGATACTTTCCGCTGTGACAGCTACCGGGACATTGCTCTTCTCAGGTGATATTTCCGAGATATCAGGTGAGCTTCAGATACTTGCCATATATGATATTATATTCTTTGTTGTAGCACAGCTTGTTTTTGAATATACTATTGAGGATTGAAAGGTTTTCTTATCCCTGAAATTCCCTGAAATATTATTTCCCGTATTTCCCGTCAAGTTCAGCCCTGGCAAGAATATGCCCCTCCATCGCCTTCAGAACTTCCTGCCTGGTAGCCCCCGGTTTGAGATTCAATTCAATATCAAGCGCATAAAGGATGAACCTGTATGTATGGCGCTTTGGGGGGCATGGTCCGCCGTAGCCTTTCCTTCCAAAGTCATTCTTGCCCTGGATGCCCCAGCTATCAAGCCTGTCCAACCGCGGCACGCCCTCAGGCAGGTTCGTAACAGCGGCTGGAAGGTTGAAAAGTACCCAGTGTGTGAAAATACCCCGCGGGGCGTCAGGGTCATCCACTATTAAAGTGAGTGTTTTTGTACCATCAGACACGATTCCCCATGACAGAGGAGGGGAAACGTCTTCACCATCACATGTATATTTTGATGGGATCATATCTCCCTGCTTGAATGCCTTGCTGGTCAGGGAAAAATTAGATATTGTTCTATCCTTGACCTGAGCATCTTCACGGATACAGCCAGCGCTCAAAACAAAAACCAGGATAATTCCCCTGGCAACCTTCATTGCAGTTAACATTTATATCAACTCCCAAAAATAACAATGTCATTATCATATTTAATCCTGACGAAAAATTCAGTTCCATCAAACCACCACCTATATATATCAAGTAAACTTTAGTGAAATCAACTTTACTTGATTAGGAGGACGCACCTTGCACATCTCAGACGGTATTCTGGAGCCGCAGTGGGTATTATTCTGGTTCGCGATATCCGCGCTCTTTATAGCTCTGGGGCTTCGGATCATCAATAAACGCATCAGGGAAGACCCGTCCTACCTTCCCCGCATATCCCTCATCGGCGCCGTGGTGTTTGTCATCTCGGTATGGCACATTCCAGTTCCCGTGACAGGTTCATCATCCCATCCTGTAGGAACGCCTCTTGCGGCGATAATCATTGGACCTTTCGCTACTGTCGTTATAAGCGCAATCGCCCTCTTTTTCCAGGCGTTCGTGGCTCACGGCGGCTTAACTGCCATGGGCGCGAATACATTTTCAATGGGTATCGTGGGTGCATTTTCTGGTTATCTTGTTTACAGGCTGCTCAAGAATATATCTTCTCCCTGGTTCTCTGCAGGAATGGCAGCGTTTATTGGAAGCATCCTGACTTACCTTACAACCGCGCTTCAGCTGGCGCTCTCCCTTAATCCTGGCAACGTGATGTACTACTGGAAACTGTATTCAATCGGCTTTATTCCAACCCAGTTGCCACTTGCGGTTGCAGAATTCGCATTTACAGGATACGCTATAAGATACATAAGCCAGACAAATGCAGAAGTCATTGATACGGGACGCGGCTTTGACAGGTTCACAAAGACAGCTCTTTGCATGATGTTCCTGATCGCAGGGGTAATTGCAGCAGGCGCATATATGGGTTATATGAGCGGTGGGAATATGTCAGGCACTGATGGGACAGTAGAAGCCAGCGCCGCGCCAGAAGCCGTTTCTGACGCCATAGGTGTAAGGCTGATGGCTCGCTTTGGCGAACCTCTTGGCTTTGCTCTCGTGGGTATAACAGGAGGGCTTGTCACAGGATATTTCTGGAACGCATGGAGGAAATCCTGATGCCTGAATGGCTCACCCGCGATCCCCTGAACGGTATTGTGATAACTATTGCTTTTTTTATTTCACTGGTCATAGGAAGATACCTGAATGAACGAATAGTTAAGAACAGGGGAAAAATTATCAAACCAGGGATCAGGCTCATCCTTGCGTTCCTGCTGATAATTGCAGTAACTTTGATGAAACACTGGTATTTCCCGGCAGCCATATCAATTATCTGCATCTTCACCGCATATAAACTCAAACTGTTCCGGGATTACAGCAAATACATGATATTTCCACTTGTAATGGCGCTTTTCATCCTTGCAGTGCAGGGCTTTACCTATTATGGTTTTTTGGTTTTTACAAGGATTTTCGCCTCGACCTCAGTCCTGATTATTCTAATACTTTCGACTTCAGAAAGCGAGATTCTTGGAAGCCTGCGCTTGTTAAGGGTTCCTGCTACCATTCTTGATATCTCTTTATTCATGAGCCGGTACATAAAGACTTTTTCAAATGAAGGAAATAAACTCAGGCTGGCTCAACGATCACGCCTGGGTCTTTCAGGGAGCTTCCTGAAAAAGATGCAGGATACTGCGATAATCTGTGGTTTACTTATAACGCGCGCCTTTGTAAGAAGCGAGGAGATATATAGAGCCATGCTATCGCGCGGATGGAAGCCTGAATTACAGTACTCGCAGGATTTCCCGCCTCTATGCATGACTGATATGGTTCCGGTCATTCTGGTTGTTTCAGGGTTACTGGGTATTGTTTTTCTTGACAGGTTCATATGAGGCGACCATGGATGCAATAAAAACAACAGGACTTATGCACACCTATCCTGACGGGACAAAGGCTCTCTCAGGTGTGAATTTTGAAGCAGGCTGCGGCGAAAGGGTTGCAGTGCTTGGTCCTAACGGGAGCGGAAAGAGCACGCTGTTCTACCATTTTAACGGTCTCTTCAAACCCACAGGTGGTGAGATAAAAGTATTCGGTGAGGACATCTGTAATGATAACATGGATATGATAAGGAAACAGGTCGGTCTTGTATTCCAGACCCCTGACAGCCAGTTGTTCGGCGCCACTGTTTTTGAAGATATCGCCTTCGGACCAAAAAATCTCGGAATAAAGCAGCAAGCTGTGAATGAAAGGGTACTTGGAGTGATGCGCAGGTTCGATATCGAGGAACTGGCGCACAAAAACCCGGCTAACTTGAGCGGGGGACAGAAAAAAAGGGTGGCTATCGCAGGAGTTGTTGCAATGGAACCTGATGTGCTTGTGCTTGATGAGCCAACAGCAGGTCTTGATGCCTCAGGAGTCACAGGTACGATGGAAATCCTTGATGAATTGAATGATGAAGGAAAAACTATTATTATATCCACACACGATTCAGACCTTGCAGCATCATGGGCAGACAGGGTATATATCCTTAATAAGGGAAAGGTTTTCAGGTCTGGTGAACCAAAACACATCTTTGCGGAAGAAAAATTGATGGCAGAAGCCGGCTTGAAACATCCTGTTATAGTACAGACATTCAGGGAATTCCGTGCAAGAGGTATTTCTAAAGGGGAAACTCCTCTTTCTGTCCTTGAACTGATGGATTCTGTTGATATGAACGTGATGACTATCAGGTGCGCGATAGCGGGATGCGACGTGATTGCAGGCGAGGAAGTCATCCTTGAAATGAAGGATGGGATGCTTATCGCTGATAATAGGGGATCTGGCGTCAGAGGAAAAGTGGTATTCAGCGGCAAAAAGGGAGATGATATTGCAGTAAAAGATGTGTCCGGTGATTTGCAGCAGCTTGCCGGAAGTATTGCAATAATAAGAGTTCCCGGGATCACAGAAGGGGGGACAAGGGTGGTAGAAACTGAAAAAGTACAACAGCTCCTTCTTGACATCATGCCGCAGAAGATCGGCGCCATGGGCACTTCTGCAAAAGTGCTGATGGGAAGGATGAACATGAGGTGCGATATCGAATTTGATGTCATCCAGTCTGGAATACTTGCGGCGCAGAGGGGTTTTAATGTTGCTGTTTTTGCTTCCGGGGGAATGGCAGAAAGGGCAATTACGAAGATCAAAGAGAAGAATATCAGGCATTCCTTAAATATAATATAATAAGGGAATTCGAAGGAATTCCTGCCGTTTAAAATATGGAAACAAGTTGAGTGGAAAACCTATATAAATATATGAGTTATATCCGTTACTGGAGGTTTTAATTTGAAAAATGTCTGGATCATAGGATCGTTAGTTTTAGTATTGTTAATAAGTGGATGTACTGCGCCACCAAAAGCAACAGCGCCGGGTGATACAGCAGGATTACCAGTAAAAACTGCTCCACCGCCAGAAGAAACAGCGGTGATATTGCCAATGACCGCCACTGTTTTGAACGAAGATTTTGCGTTTAATCCACAAGTATTAGTGATCGCAAGGGGTGGAACTGTAACATGGAGACAAAAGGATTCAGATAAACATACTGTTACTGGCAGCGGGTTTGATTCACCTGAACTCAGCCAAGGACAGACATTCAGCCACACATTCAGCGAAGTTGGAGTTTATGAATACGGGTGCAAATTACATCCAGTCATGAAAGGAACAATAATTGTAAAATGATTTGGCTCAATTCTGTTAATTAATTTTTTCTTCTCAGATACAGCACCACAACGATTGCTATTATGCCAATTATACCTGCTACTAACGACAGGTTAACAGCCATTACTTCTTCCTTTTCTGCGGGAATTTGTTGTGTACCTGTTGGTACAGGCACAGTTGAAGATATTGTCGTCTTTCGTTCAGCAGTATTTGTTGCCGCATTGATGACAGTTATAGCAAATGGTGAGAAGCTTGTGGTCTTTCCGTCAAAGTAGGTGTATGTTCCATCTTTCATCTTCTCTGATGTTTCAAGAATTATCCATTTTTCGCCATCCCATTTGACCAGTTTTATATCACTGCGTGAAATTGTATTGCTGTCTATCCAGGCGTTATCTACCCTGAACATTACGATTGCTTCTTTAATGTTCTTTGAGGTGGCAAATCCAGATGTTCCAACCCAGAGGTTGATATTCTTATACACTAATCCCGGTGGAGCTTCACTTACAAGAGTGGATGTATCCCTTAGCAGTTCTGCGGCTGTATTTATCAATCCTGCATTGACGTTGCCGGTTATGTTGATGAACATTACCGGACTGCTTGCGCTCTTGAACATGAACGATGTGGGTTTATCTTTATAGATAGCCTCCTCATATTTTTCTTTAAGCACGATATTGCTGTAGTTCTCACCTGAAACACCGCCGCCTCCCCCTCCTCCACCGCCACCGCTAGCTGCAGCGCATGTTGTGCATGGTGGTGCAGACGGGTTGGGCTTAATAGTGAAATTTACGACCTTCTCTGCTTCTGTATTTGAAGCGTTGTCTGTTGCATAGTATTCTACTATTGTTAAGCCTTCATTCGATATTGTTGGAATGTTTGTAAAAGTAGTAGTTGGTGCACCATTTATATTAATAATCGTATAAGTTGTCGTTCCACCACCTGTGATATTATAACTGACGTATTTAATTCCAGAGCCAATATCTGTCGAGGTTAGTGTAATATTTACGCTCTGATTGAACGTTCCATCAATCGGAACTATCTTATATCCAGATGTTGATAAGTACGTCAGGACAGTAGTCGGTGGTGTTGTGTCCGTGCTTGAAACTGCAACCGCATTAATATTTATCAATGCGATCAATACAATTAATACCATCAAGCCTTTAGTTTGCCTCATGCTTATTTCTCCAGATTTTTCATTTGATCCTGCTTTTTTGAAAGTTAATTACTTCCATATCCTATCTATTTTTTAACTAACCCAGTTTAATATATAGTTAATAACCATATATATTTTTCTATATATATGTATGTAGATAATTATTATAATCATAATCATCATAAATGTCTATAAATGAATTTATCTAATCTGAAAATAATATCAACCCTATAATGACCTCATCCCACATCGCCAGGTGCGCGCAGCTTGCTATGGTGCTTGAGGTATCAGCAACGCCAAAGCCTGGTAACATTGACAGAGACCACAATTACATGGACACCCGTTTTGAGCACTTCCTGGCAAGCGCAGTGGGCGTGTTCCCCATACTGGAAAAAGCAGCAAGGTCGGGTTCAGGCGTTGGTTCATTGATACGGGAAGCTGTTCTGGAAAGCAGCAAATGGCAAAAGGGGGGTAATACTCATTTTGGGGCATTTATTCTTCTCATACCGCTTGTGATGGCAGCAGGAAGGTGCGATGATATTGCATGCCTGAAAGTGCAGGTTCAAAAAATTGTAAGAGGGACTACGGTCGATGATGCTGTCGAATTCTACAGAGCTTTTTCAGAAGCAGGGGTAAAAGTCAAACCTGTGAAAGACCTTGACCTTACTGATGCTGCATCAACTGATAATATTAGAGCCCAGGGATTAACACTTTTTAATATGATGGAGATATCATCTGGTTATGACATGATAGCAGAGGAATGGACGAACGGTTTCCAGAAAACTTTTGATTACGCCACATCTATCCGGAGTAAGCTTGAAAAACACGGGATAAATGATGCAGTTGTGCTCACGTTCATGGAGCTTTTGTCTAAAAACAAAGATACATTCATACAGACCAAATTCGATGACGTTAAGGCTGAAGATGTTTCCATTCGGGCAGAAAATATCCTGAAAAAGGGCGGAATGGACGACAAAATAGATGATATTCGTTCATTTGATGATGAATTAATAAAAGAGGGTGTGAATCCAGGCTCGACTGCTGACCTGATAATATCCGGGCTGTTCGTATCGCTTTATGGGGGGATGAGATTCTGATAGACATCGATGATTTCGGATTTCATGACGGGATATCAGAGGTTATCCTTACCACGCTATCTCCCGATGGCGTTCCAAATGCTGCGCCTATGGGTCTGCATAGAAAAGATGGAAGGCTTTTTGCCATGATATATAACTCGATCACACTTTCGAACATACTGGCAAATCCAGTAGCAGCGGCAAATATTGTGGATGAACCGGTTCTTTTCGTTAAGTCAGCGTTATCAGATCTCGGGGTAGAAGATTTTGAATACATCAATGGTTTTCCTGTCCTGAAAAATAGCCTTGGTTGGGTTATTTTTGATTGTACCTGCAAAAAGGGTGATAATATTTCTGTCGTTGAAATGATCCCGGTAAAAGGAAAAATACATCGCAAGGTCATTAAACCCGTGAATCGTGGTTTCAATGCGGTCATAGAAGCTTCGATTCATGCCACGCGATATGTGGGCAAGAAGGGGCAGGAATATCTGAGGCAGATAGAGTATTGCAATACTATTGTAAAGAAATGCGGAGGAGCGAGGGAGAAAGAAGCGATGAAGATGCTGTATGAGCTAATCGGATATCCTGAGTGAAATTACAGCAGGGCACGCAGAGATTCAAACACAAGTAAGCCTTTTCAGTCTCGCATTGCTTTCTTTTTTTGAAGAGGATATTTTAATCACAATTCCCCTGCTGCGCAGTATTTCCTTGAACTCTTCCAGAGAGCATCCCGCGGCTCTCGCTGCGCCCCACAGGGTAAGATCGCCCTTTTTGTATCTTTCGATGGCTATCTCTGTCTTTAATTCTGGTTTTTCCAGAAGGTCTGCTCCGGTTTTCGACTGGGTCACCGCTAAAGTGGAAAATCCCTGATCGTCGATCAATTTCATACTTCTTGCTCTGGCTTTTTGAACCCTTTCCACAAGTTCAATTTTTTGCTTTTTCATGTTATAATGCCTGTTTATACATGACGATATAAGTAATTACGCATAATTGATATTATTTTTTTTAGTATATATTAAACCGCAGATGAACGCGGATAAACGCAGATGCGGAGCAACAAATCCGCGTTCATCTGCGTTTATCTGCGGTTCTATTTTTAATCGATTGCATAAGCAATTATTTATTACACTAGCGATTCAACAGGAGTTGTCCAGCAAAACGCTGGCGGTAATGAACATTGGACAACAGACGTTTAACCTGACCATACCTGATAAGAACCAGACTCCATCAAACTCATTTACATTTCAGAATTGCATCTTCAATATTCATAAGTTGAACCCGAATGAACTTGCCAATGAAAGTGTCGTGAAACAAGTTAGCGATTGTATCACTAAAAATATCCCTGAGGTCACAGGCGCATTGATCAAGGATGCAGCATTTGAACTCAGCGGAGACAAACTCAAGTTGATGAATGCTACCCGCGAGAAGGTAGAACTGTATGAAAAATCCACAGGAAAGATCGTGAAAGATGCGGGCATTCTTCGTGCCCTTGGCAAAGAGGCGTTTTATCTCGGCAAGCAGGATGATGCTTTTAAATATTTCTCAGAGGCGTTTGGTCTGGATGAGGAGTTCAGGGACGTAAGGGGCAAAGCAATCGACCTCAACAACATCGGACTCGTGTACCAGGTTTGGGGCAAGACTGAGAAGGCGCTGGAGTACTTTGAGGAAGTGCTCAGGCTGTTTGAAGAATTAAAAGATGTCCGCAGCGCCGCTGTAGTAAGATATAATATTGAAACCCTGCGCTCATGTATCAAAGATCAGTAATTCTCTCCGCTACTTCCTCCACCGTCACCAGCACCTGTTCGCCTGTCTTCATATCCTTGAGCGCCACTTTTCCTGCATCAAGCTCGTTCTTCCCCACGATGACCACGTGGCTTGCACCGATAGTGTTGGCATGGGAAATCTGGTCTTTGAACTTCCTGCCCATAACATCAATGTACACTGACACCTGCTCACGAAGCTTCTGCGCGATCACGATGGCTTCTTTTCGTGTATCATCAAATGAAACGACCACAATTCGCCGCGGAGCTTCAGGTTTTACCTCGCATATCTCCATTATCCTGTCAAACCCTATGGCATATCCTGTGGATGGCGTATCCTCGCCACCGAACAACTGCGCCAGCCTGTACGAACCTCCGCCGCACACCTGGTTCTGCGCGCCAAGTCCCTCGCAGTATATCTCAAAGACCATGCCTGTGTAATAATCAAGCCCCCTCGCGATGCCAAGATCGACCAGGTATTCCAGACCGTACACGTCCAGCAATTCAAGGAGAGTCTCGAATTGTTTTATTGCATCAATATCTCCCACAAGCTCCCTGGCTTCATGCACCGCATTTTCACCCCGCAGCCCTATCAGGCGGAACAATTTGCCCCTGATCTCATCGGGCGCCTGTATATGGTCAAGGAAATCTTCAAGCCCCTTGTCGTCCTTTTTATCCACATAACGCATTATCCTGCTCTGGTGCTCCACTTCCAGGTCTTTCAACAGCGTTCTCACGATGCCCAGGTTCCCCACATGAATGTCGCCCTGCACTCCCGCGCTCTTTAACATCTCCACAGCCATCGCAATTACCTCAGCTTCAGACTCGGGGCGCCCGCTTCCTATTATCTCCACGCCGAACTGGAAAAATTCACGGAAGCGTCCTTTTTGAGGGCGCTCATACCTGAAACAGTTATCGAAATAATAGAATTTAAGTGGCTTTGCAGATCTCTGGAGCTCCTCAACATACATCCTTATTACAGGCGCAGTAAGTTCAGGGCGAAGAGCAATCTCCCTGTCCCCTTTGTCCTTAAAATTGTAGATCTCACCCAGTATCCCCTCCCCGGATTTTAATGTAAAAAGCTCAATATGCTCAAAAGTTGGAGTTTTTATCTCTCCGTATCCCCAATGTTGAGCAACATGACGCATCCTGTTCTCAACGTTTTTTCGTTTTGCCATCTCTTCAGGCAGAAAATCGCGCGTGCCGCGGGGTCTCTGAACTTCCATAATATACTTTCCTCTTGCCCCGAATACAGCTTGATACATTATAAACCCTTATGAATCAAACAATTTATAAATTGAAAGAACATGATTAGGGTGATATAAAATGGTCGGAGAACAAAAAAATAAAGATGAATGGTCACAGAAGTCATATTTGTCTGATTTCATGAATAAAGTAATCATTTGTGACACTTTGAGCGGTAAAACAATAACCGGGATATTGACCAGTTATGACAAGTATGAACTTATTTTAGTGGAAACCAAGGATATTAAGTCGAAGAAACCTATGAAAATCATTGTCTATAAACATGCTTTAGTTAGCATCCGGGAAATGGAGTAATGATTCTTTTTCATAGAAGATGGAAGTAATTAATTATCCTGAACGCGATCCCCCCAATAAGAATCGCCAGCACTATCGTAAAAACCATGATGCTTATAGCGCGCTTCCAGCCCAGTTCGCGACCCAGGACTGCGATAGTCGCAGCGCAGGGGATGTATATTGTGTTCACAAGCGCGTAAACGAATAGCTGGGCAGGTTTCATGAACAAAAGAAGGTTGCTTGCCCCTCCCCCGTACATAACAACAGCAAGAGTTACAAGAAGCTGCAATGCAAGCTCTTTCCTGAGCACAGCAAAGATCAGCGTCAGCCCTGCAACCGCAGGAAGACCGAGCCACCCTTCAACAACCGGAGAGAGCGGTGCAGCCAGCTTCCAGAGGTATCCGGTCTCGTACAGCGCCCCCAGGACAAGAGAACCTGCCAGAACTATGGGAAAAGCTACGAACACGAAATCCTTGAACCTGTGCCATGTCTTTTTGAGGATATTCGATATTATGGGAGCCCTGAATGGGAACATCTCCATTACAAGCCCTGATGAGCTTCCGGGCATCACTTTGTTAAGACCGATGCCGACAAAGAAAACAAGACCAAGCACGATGACATATATCGCTACAGCGGGCTTCCAGCCCACAAAAAGCGAGACCGCACCAAGGATAACGGCAGTGCGCGCGCTGCACGGGATAAGTGTGATAAGCGTGCTGGCTATCGTTCTCTCCCGCATCGTAGTAAGCACGCGTGTTCCGATTATTGCAGGCACGTTGCATCCTGCGCCAGCCACAAGCGGGATTATCGCCCTGCCGTGAAGCCCGAATTTGTGCATCAACCTGTCAGTCAGGAACGCGACAGAGTTCAGGTATCCGGTATCCTCAAGGAACGCAAGCAGGAAATAGAATGTGAGAACATAAGGGATCCCTACTGCAAGTGCTGCAAGGATGCCTGCATCAAAGCCCCAGATAAGCGTCTTTCCCACATGCCCGCTGCCAAAGATTGAAAAAATGGCTCCATCTATCAGAGGGGACAGGTTTACAGCCCACATATCGCTGAAAAGTGTAGAGAGAATATTCCCTCCATAGAACAGGAAGCTGAAGATGATCGCCAGGACGCCCATCAGCAGAGGGATGCCTGTGAGCGGCGATGTTGTGTAAGCCCAGAGCTTGTCCGAGGCTGCTGGTGTTATCTCACCCTGCACCTGCGAGGCTATCGAGCCAGCAAGCCCATGCCTTTCACGGGTTATCCGCATAGGCGTCTTCTCCCCGTGTTTTTGTTGTATATCCCTGCTCATCTTTTTTACTTCATCAAGTATTATCCTGCCATCTGGATTTTTCTCCACAAGCCCGGTGAATTCAGAATCCTCTTCAAGAAGCAGCAGTGAAAGTGCCCTCGGAGCTATCCCGAAATTATATCTTGAAAGCAGATCTTCAAGCTTCTTGAGGTTGGTTTCGATATCAGTCCCATAGCGGACATTATATCTTAGTTCATACTTCTTTCCAGCAACTTCCACAGCGGTCTTTATCAGTTCGTCAAGACCCTGTCCTGTTGTTGCAATGGTGGGAACAACAGGGATTCCCAGTAGTTTTGAAAGCTTTTCAGTATCAGTTACGATGTTCCTCTTTTCAGCCTCATCTATCAGGTTAAGGGCTGCTACAATGGGAATTCCAAGGTCGATGAACTGGAGCGTCATATAGAGGTTCCTTGCAAGGTTCGTGGCGTCAAGTATCATTATCGCAGCGTCAGGGCTGGTGTCAAGCACCGCTCTTCGCGCTACCCACTGGTCTTCTGATACCGCGCCAAGGGCATAGCTGCCCGGAAGGTCGATTATCCCGATACGAAGGTCTTTGAATGTCGTTGCTGCCATGTTAAGTTCCACCGTCTTCCCGGGATAGTTGGCTGTCACAACGCCCATGCCTGTTAGGCGGTTGAAAATGCTTGATTTTCCCACATTGGGATTTCCTGCAAGCACAAATACGAAATCAGTGTTCCCCTTTATTTCCTTTAGCGCCCCGTGGCACGAAAGCATCATTTCACCTTGATCTTTGATGCGACCTCTCTTCCCAGTGCATAACGCGAGCCTGCCACACATACGATAAGAGGACCGCCGAAAGGTGCAATTTCTTCCACCTTAACGCACACATCAGGTAGCATCCCAAGTGATGCGAGATACTTGAGCATATTCGGGTCTTCTTCGAATACGTTAACTATGATGCCCTTTTCACGGGCTTTTAACTCAGAGAGAGGTTTCACTTTTTCTTTTACAAGATTGCCCTCTTTATCCGGGATGGGATGACCATGCGGGCATGTTTTCGGGTTTCCCAGACTCTCTGCTATCCGGTCTTCCATCTCAGGGCTTATTGCGTGCTCAAGTTTGCACGCTTCATCATGTACCTCATCCCATTTGTAACCAAGTATATCCGTCAGAAGACGTTCTGAAAGCCTGTGCCTTCTGATGACCTTTTTAGCAAGCGATTTTCCATCATCGGTCAGACATACTCCTTTTTCAGAATGGAACACAAGACCTTTTCCTGTGAGTTTTTTCACCATTTCTGACACCGATGGCGCAGATAGTTTCAGGTGCTCTGCAAGGCGGGAAGTGCTTACAGGATGCTGCTCCTGCTGGAGCTTGTAGATGGATTCAAGGTATTCCTCTGTTCTTGAATTATCAGCTTCCATGTTTCACCCCGGGCGGTTTCATGTATGTCCTGTAGATGAATATTCCGATAATTATCCAGTATCCAGAATATGCGAGCACTTCAGTGAGCGAGGGATCGCCATTGTAGCCAATGAGGGATTTCAGGATGCCGCCGACAGCGCCTTTTTCATGCAGGAGCGGGAATGAGCCATCAGGATTCACCTGCGGGTTGATGTCCCACACATGCTCAACAACGGGCGGGACGATGCCAGCCTCATTAAGTTCATGAACTCCCATTGCTATCATTCCTGCTGAGAAGAGTATCAGCAATATGCTTGTGTATTTGAAGAACCTGCCAGGGTCAAGCCCGTAAATTCCCCTGAACATGACAGCAGATAACAGTACGACTACCAGCACACCAAGTGTGAATCCAGCAAGGGTATCGAACGGAGAGTTTATCGCAAGCGTCCCAAGGAAGAGTACGGTTTCTACACCTTCCCTGAAAACTGCGATAAAGGACATCACTGCTATCCCGATCATCTGTCCATTTGAAATTGAAAGATCCACCTTTTCCTGGAGTTCTCCTTTTATCTTCTTTGAACTTCCAGCCATCCAGAATATCATATATGTGAGCACGGCTGCAGCAGTGAGAGCCGCGGCTCCTTCGAACAATTGTTCTGCAGTGCCCTCAAGCCCCCCGTATATTGTCTTGAACACCAAGGCAACTCCTGCGCTTGCGATCACGGCTGCAATTATCCCGGCTGCAAGGTAGCTGTTGAGGTCTTTCCTTCCCAGCTTTGCGATATAAGCTGCGATTATCCCTATTATCAATGCTGCTTCAAGTGCTTCCCTGAAGGTTATTATGAAACTCGGTAATATATTTGCTATCATATTCGTTTTTGTACTCCTTGATTTTTTGATTAGGTATACCTAATATTATGATTTTGCATCCCTATAAAGATTTCGGATGGCGATAAGTAATAATATCACAAGTCACCTTTACTCTCCCGTGATCTCAGGCGAACTCTACGCGCTGGCTGCGGCATTATGCTGGTCAGTGGCAGCGATCTTCTATAAGAAAGGCATCGGCGCAGGGGCTATACCCGCAGTGCTTATACGCACGTTCTTTGCGATGATGTTCGTTTTCATCATGTACCTTATGATTGTTGGATGGAAATTTAATTTCACGCTCGCAGGTTTTTTGTTCCTTAACCTGGGCGGGCTGCTGCGTCTGATAATCGGGGGCATGGCTTACATGAAGGGGCTTGAGAACATATCGGTCTCAAGGTTCATACCTATACTATTCACATTCCCGCTTCTTACAATACTTCTTTCAGCTTTGCTGCTGCATGAAAAAATCCGTCCTGAAGTGGTTGCAGGAACCGCGCTTATCGTGATCGGTGTATGGGTATTGAGCAGAGGGCATAATTCAGGAACAGAGAAGAACGTGAAGCTTGGGGTTTCATTCGCCGTTCTTGCAGCTTTCCTGTATTCTTTCTCGGTTGTTGCAACAAAAACGGGTTTGAACGATGTTGATCCGTTCCAGTCAGTCCTGATAAGCATGCCCCTGCCGCTGGCTCTGCTCTATGCCGGTTACTCGATCCAAAAAGGTCCTGCTGCCATTTTCAGGTTCAGCAGGGAAGCGTACATATTGCTGGGGTTAGGCGGGATAGCCGGAATGGGTATAGGCAGCTACCTGTTCTTTAACAGCATGACCCTTATCGGCGCGGCAAAAGCCACAAGCCTTGCTGCGATAACGCCATTTCTCTCAAGCATTTTGGCTCTTGTCACACTGAAAGAGAAAATAACTACTGGTCTTGTGCTTGGAACTGCTGCAACTGTTGCAGGTATATGGGTGATCTTTTAGCTTTTACCAATTGGTTTTACGTACTATTTGAAACAAAAAGATAATATATTTAAAACTCATGTAATCATCAGATAATATGAGAAAAAAAATACTTTTTAGCCTGACAGCAGCGTTAATTCTTATCTCAATATATGTGGTGTTTTTTGTAGCGAAAATTCCCATTGACCCTGGTCAGGCAGCCGGCGACCCCAACAACTTCAAGATATTTTATTTTCATGTTCCCATAGCGATATCTGCATATCTGTCATTTGCAGTCGTATTCGTTGCCAGTATATTATATCTGCGCAGCAAGCAGCAAAAATGGGACATAATAGCCCTGTCAGCGGCTGAAGTAGGAGTTATTTTTGCATTATTAACGCTGCTTAGCGGCTCGATATGGGGAAAGTCAGCATGGAACGCATACTGGGCGTCATGGGATGTAAGGCTCAACACTTCACTCGTTCTGCTACTGATATACTTAGCCTACCTGATGGTGCGCCAGGCTGTTGAAGAGCCTGAGAAAAGAGCCAGGTTATCCGCAGTTTTTGGTATCGTTGGTTTTATAAGCGTCCCGGTAAGCTTTCTTTCAGTGCGCTTCTATGCCAGGCAGCATCCCTGCGTGGTGGGACCCTGCCCATCCGGCCAGGGTGGAGGCATCGGTGGAGAAGTCCTGATATTTCTTCTGATAAATTTTGCGGCGTTCTTCCTTCTTGCGGCATCGCTCATGCTGCAAAGGATCGATAACGAGAAAATGAAAGAAAAAATTAATGAACTGAAAAGAGCAAAAAATTTATAAAAAATTATGAGGCTGTACCGGGTTCAGCCTCGATCTCAGTCTTCCTGACCTCTACTCTTCTAAGAGGATATATCGGCTTCACATCATGATAGATGCTGGCTGAGAGCTTTCCAGTTACGATTTCCTGGACGAACTGCTCCATGTCCATTTCTCTGGCTCTTGACGTTATCACGCTGTTCATTATTGAGCGGATAGCTTTTACCTGGTTCGCCCGCGCTCTTTTAATGGTGTAGCATGATGGTTTTACCCTGACTGTGTAGCCATCTTTTGTTAATACCGAAATATTCGTCTCAATATTTGATGTCGCTCTCTTTACAAGTGAGCGCAGGTAATCCTGCGTAAGCTGATGACCTGTAAATTTCGTGTATGCGGAATCGCCGCCAACGCTGTCAACTTTGAGTAATAATTTGATGTTCTGTTTCGAAAGGTCGTTAGTTAATTCCCCGAGTGTTACTTCGATGACCCTTCCGATCAATTTTTCGGGCACGTCTGCCACGGTCTCTCCAATGTTCGCTTTTCCGAACATTTCAGGTGCAACAAGGTTGTACCATTGTTTTGCTTTCCAGCCTTCTGCTTTTGTTACTGCCAAATGATTTCCTCCAAATTTCAATAATATTGTGAATAAGTTTCACAAACCTTCTGCTTAATAAGGCATTCAATACTTAATACTTTTGGATAATTCGACGTTTTTTCCGACATCCTTATGTTCAATCAGGATAATTCAGCAAACGCCCACATGCGGAGGTAGCCAAGTGGTCAAAGGCGGCAGCCTCAAGAGCTGCTCTCGCAGGAGTTCGAGGGTTCAAGTCCCTTCCTCCGCATACTTTTTCTCGCATGTAGCCCCTTGTAAAATTCATAATGGATTGATACAGGAGCCTGTTCATAGTTTCATTTTTTGATCACCTCTAAAATGCATCATTATAATAACGATGATTATAACTATTAATAATTAACAATCAACGATATATTTAAATATTTCTTAAGCGTAGGTCAGAATAATATTTAAAAAAGAATTTCTAAGTAATCAGATTCTGGAAAAAGGAAAAGCTTTTCCATGGTGAATTATTGGTGAATAAATTGTTTCAGTTACTGTAGGAAAATAAAAGTGCAGACCAACAAAAAAAAGAAAATTAGAGGAATACCTTGAAAAGAAATTTATCTATCTCCCGGGGGATCTTACATAAAGTTTTTTCTTCAGTTGTTTTTTCAATCATTCCAATCTTAATGCTGGCATCTGTTTCCGGGGCTACGACACAAATAAACTCCTGCACTTCGATTTCCTCGCCAGGCGAATATGTGCTCAACCAGAATATATTGAACAGTGCAGAGATATATTGCATCAATATCACTTCAAGTGATGTTGTTCTCGATGGCGCAAACCTCACTATAGGTGGCATGAATATTTCAGGCACCTACGGCATTTATATTCATGATCCAACAGCAGCGCTGACAAATATTACTTTAAAAAATCTGGTGGTGAAAGATTGGGCTAATGGTCTCTATTTAAATAATGTCTGGAATGGAAAAATATATAATAACAAGGTTAGCTCGAATAATAGAGGGATATATCTCATATCTTCCGGAAACAACACCATCTATAACAATTATTTCAGCAATATCAACAACACCTGGGACAATGGAAATAACATCTGGAACATCACAAAAACCATCGGGAACAATATTGTCCTTGGCGCATGGCTTGGAGGTAACTACTGGTCTAATTATTCTGGAATTGATACTGATGGAGATGGCCTGGGGAATACTTCGTTGCCCTACAACTCATCAGGAGCCATAGCAAACGGCGGTGATTATTTGCCATTGATAATTCCAGTTATAATACCGACTCCTACCCCAACTACTACCCTACCACCAACTCCAATATTAAATGATATATCTGTCTCGCCACCAACAGCATCGCTTGTTAAGGGGGACACTCAGACATTTACTGCAAATCTTAAAGACCAGTTTGGCAACCCCATAGATGCAACTATTACCTGGAGCAGCAGCGATGCGACCGTAGGTACAATAACTCCCGGCACACATCCTGGCACAGGCGTTTTCACAGCAGTTTTCAACGCATTAAAAGCAGGCACCACTACAATCACAGCAACAGATGGAACTGTCAGCGGGACAGCATCTGTAACGGTTGAAGCAAAACCTGTTTGTTCGGCTGTTGATGTGTTGCCGGGCACAGCAACATTTGTCATCGAAGACCCCAGGAAATTTTATGCCGTGCCTAAAGATCAGTACGGCAATCCGATGAAAGCAACAATAACCTGGAACAGCAGCAATCCAAATGCAGGTGCAATTGATCCAGTTACAGGTGTTTTTACAGCATTAAGACCAGGCATAACAAGAATAAAAGCAACATGTGGAAATGCAAGCGCAAACGCTACTGCCACTGTTAAAACCAAACAATTTTATCAATTCGATGTCATAGGTAAGACCGGACAGGCTGGAATAACTGGCATTGGAGATGGTCCATCCATAAACGATATGGGTAATGTCGCTTTCAGCGCAACTGTGGGATATTATAATACTGTGTTTATAGGAAATGGATCTCTATTTGCAAATCCGAAGCAGATCACGCCATTGAGCTCGCGGCGCTTTAATGACCAGGTAATTATCAATAACCAGAACCATGTTATGTCGTCATTTATCATCGCTGGAAATCCCCCTGCAACATATATAATTAAATTGGACCCAATTTTATACGAAAAATGGTTAAGTTTGACAGTGGATTATTATGGCACCAACCTTGCCAGGGGCGGTGGCATTATGGGATCCTACTATGATGCGGTAGGAGGGACCGGAGGCAGCATGAACGATAATGACCAGGTGGCATACACAGCTTATAAGGGCCAGGCGCTGTTTGTAACGGGCAATTCGCCGGAATACGGTGGAACAACACGCAATGAAATACCTATTGTGCTTTCAGCGCGATCCATGATGGCAAACGACGGAAACATCGTTCTGCGGGGCAGCGGGACTTCACTGACTGAACCCATAAATCTTTACAACTATAATCTCAGTTTTATAAGTAATATCGCCAATACCGGTATGGGATTCACTGCACTTGGCTCCAACCCCGGTATCAGCAGTGATGGCAGTATCGTTGCCTTTTATGGTGATCTCAGCGCAGCGGGGGCAGCCGCTCTTAACACTACTCAGGGGCCTGGCATCTTTGTAAGTATTGACGAAGGAACTGGCGGCAACCGCAGGATCGTGAGGGTTGCAGGACAGCAAATCGAAGACTACTCTGCCTCAGGAGGGAATAAGGATGGAACATGCAATGCAGGCGAGACCTGTATCCTTGCCGATCTTGGATTTGATGCTGTTGGAAATCCTGTATTCTTCAGTTCATATGATACAAGATCCCGGGTAGGAGTTATCCACCAGAGTCTTGGCGCAATCGGGTTGAATGAAGACAGCTTTTTAGTTTCTTTCATCGCCACCCCGAATGCAGCGATTCCGAACAGTTCTACGGACCAAAAAGGAATCTGGACGGCCCGTGTAGATGTGGGACAGAAACCCGGGGTATTTGTATACAACATAAGCGTTCCGATGAAGGTCGCCCAGGTCGGAGATGTGATCGGGGGACGCGCGGTCAACGACATTAAAGTGCATGATCAGATAGCAAATATTGGAAATTCTTCGACCCAGCTTAGAGGGGATAACAGGGTCGCCTTCTGGGCATCGAATCCTGGTACACAGGAGTCAATGGTGGTTCGCGCAACAAAAGTGTCATGCGGCTCATCAACGTCGGCACAACGGATAACAGCATTAGGCGTATCAGGTCCACTATACGCATCTCCAAACAAGGATTTAACCTTAAACATAAATTACATCGGCACATCGAATTGTGCAACCTATTTGTTCCGTGCATTTGGAAGATATGGGACCGGACCCTGGACACCAGTTTTGGGGAGTGAAAGCGTGGAGGCTGGCTCTTATACATTTCCGATGTCAATTAAAATTCCAAGGCCGCCCGGTAACGAGGATACGATTACAATAAGGGTGGTTGGACAGGCACAGAAATGCCTGGGATCAGCATGCTGGCCAAATGCGACTCATTACGAAAAGATGAAAGAGATCACGGTAAAAATGCTGTATATCAAAGAAATCAAAATTGAAGGCCAATCTGACATAAATAATCCTGTGACCCATGAAAAAGTTACTTACACGGCGGTTCTGAGTGATAATACTTCATCGAGTGTAAACTGGTATGTAGTGCCAATACGAAGGATCAAAATGTCTCCGGAAGGGAATAGAATTCCCATTGCAGGATATTCTGGGACGGGAAATCCCTTTGTCCCAATCGACGCCGAACCTTTGGACTCGCACGGTGAGAAAAATGTAACCGCTAAAGTGACCTGGACAATTGGCGGAAGAACTTATGAGGATAAGCTGGTAAAAGGTTTTGAGTTGTTCTTTAGAAAAAACGATTCAGATTATGCTGGAGGGATACCCAACTGGTTTAATTACTGGTCTGTTCATGATGATAGCGCAGTGACCACTCCTAATCCAATGACTGGAGTTAATTTTAATCATACCCAATCGGTTAGTTTCGATTATGATCCTGCTGATACTGGTTGGGGGCACACTGTTCCATGGGATAATGATAAATTAATACATTTGGGCAACAAATCGTCATTAAATGCATGTCTTAGCAATACACCAGGAGTCCCTCTCCTGACTAATGTGCCTGTTACTAAAGGTATTGAAACTCTGGCATGCACAATAGCTCATGAAGGTACACATTTAGTGGTGTGGAATAACTGGAACAGTTCGACGGGAGCATGGCGGGGACAAAATGATACTGATTGTGATGGTATTCCGGATGCTGTTGAAACTGCAAATGGAATGAACGCAACTGATAATGATTCTTCAAGGGATCCAGTTACCCGCCTATCAAGATATCAATTTAGTGCATCTGCCACCGACCACAAATTTTCCCCTGACCCAACAAGCCCATGCTCAGGTAGTAATGTTAAGACTGTAGATGAGGAGATATATTCGGATATTCAAGCTGTGAAGCAGCTCCTCGCTAATGCTGGTAATAATGCTCCAAATTTATCAGACTGGGCTATGCCAGGGAAACAAAGTAAACCAAGTTATAAAAGAAGAGGCGTCGAAAACGGCACTAATGCAACACTAAATGGTTCAATAAATTATTTTGGTCTTGATACGGATGGAGATGGGTTATTTAACTATCTTGTGATCGAAGTGGGTGTTAATGTCACTTCCGACGGCACGTATTCAGTTGAAGGAACTCTTGAGAATGATAAGGGAGGCCGTCTCGGAGCAAATAATTTAACTTTCCTTAATCAGGGAAACAGGTTAATTACATTACTCTTTGATGGTTCTGCATTACGAAGGTATAGGGTAAATGGTCCTTATAATCTAAAATACTTAAATTTCTTTGGAGAAAATATACGCGAGGCGTTAAATGATGTGATTAACACTTCGGCATATAATTACATGCAGTTTGAGCAACCGGCTGCTGAATTAACGGGAAAGGTATCGGAAAATCCAATTGATGCAAACGGTAATTCATTATATGATAAATTAGATTTAAACGTCCAGCTAAATACAACTAAACCAGGAAATTACACTGTAATTGGCAATTTAAGAGGAAATAGAACCGTTGTTGCCGGAAGCAATTACTCATATCTCGGTTTGGGAGAGCAAAATGTAACGCTAAGCTTTGATGGGTTAAGAATAAGAGCGTTTAGAGACAACGGATCCTTCAATCTGATCAGTTTAGATATATCGGATCAGAACGGCACACAAATAGATATTCTGGAGGATATATATAACACTTCTTCTTATAATTACACCCAATTCGAAAGGACCAAGGCAGAATTTACACAGAATTTCACAGATACCGGAGTGGATACTGATGGCGATGGATCATACAACTATCTTTCCTTAAGCCCGGAGATAGATGTAGAAACACCGGGAACTTACAGAATCTCGGCATCTCTTCTGGATTCCAACTATACAGGAATAACATGGAACAGTACCACAGCCTATCTCTCAAGCGGGATACAGACCATTTCTCTTCCATTTGACGGTATGGCGATCTCGGATCATGGTGTTAATGGTTCCTATAAGATATCAGCCCTTAGTCTGGAAGACGAAAATGGAAATATGGTCAGTTTCGCAATCTACAGCCTCGACACATCTTATTACAATTACACGAAATTCCAGAGAAGCTCAAGTGTAACTGGAATTATTTTGGATTCCGGCAGAATGCCTTTACCTTATATAGAGGTGAACCTGATCGGACATGATGTAAGCTCAACACTAACAAACAGGAATGGCAGTTATAGTTTCATAGGTTTAAAGCCGGGAAATTATACAGTTGAGGCAAATCCATCAAACCCCAACCTTATGGTCAATTCTACCGATATCTATTTGCCCGGCGGCTCAGCTCTCAAAGTTAATTTCACACTTCAGCCTGCAGGCAGTATTGCCGGGACGGTCAGGGATATGAAAGGAAACCCGATCCCGGATGCTCTTCTTTATCTCAGTGGATTTGAAATGCCAAGGTTCAGGACAGATGCTAACGGGAGCTATTCAATTCCAGGACTGGGCGAAGGAACATACGAGGTCAATGTTGATGCAACCGGCATGAACTTTTTTGAGAACTCCTCAGTAGTATCTGTAATGCTCGGACGGACAACCGTTGTTGACTTCACCTTACAGAGCGCTCCTGATGATACCCCTCCTGCGAGCGTTACGGATCTGAAAAGCATAAGAAATGCCCAGAATTACATAAACTGGACCTGGAACGATCCATCAGATAAAGACTTCGCTTATGTGGAAGTCTGGATAGATGGTGTATTAAAAGCCAGTGTTTTAAAGGGCGTACAGAACTATACTGCAACAGGATTTGCTCCAGGTACCGAACATACCATCGCAACAAGGACAGTAGATACCTCGGGCAACATCAACCCGGAATGGGTAAGAGATACTTCAGGAACCGCAATTCTGTTAATATTTTACAAGGATCCAGAATCAGGCTCAACTTTCCCGAAAGATACTACCGGTATTATGCTGTCACTGCAAACAGATAAGATCTCAGAATGCAGGTTATCGGAAACCACCAGGGATTTTGCCGGTATGTCTGTTTTTGGCATCACAAATAATTTAGTGCATTTTACGCAGGCTAACAACCTGAAGAACGGCGTGAATTATACATTTTTTATAAACTGCAAGGATCAATCCGGTAATCAGAACAACACGGAATCCTTTACTTTCTATATTTTCAACAGGACATTCCTGCCTCCTGTGCTTACGCAGATCCCCGACATAACAGCGTTTGAGAACCAGACGGTAACAATACCTATAAATGCAACAGACCCTGAAAATGATCCACTTACCATTACAGTCCAGGATAGGCCGATCTTCGGCTATATCCCGATAGCGTCGAGGATAACAGTTGAGAACCAGACCTTGAAGCTGCGCACTAATTACGATGACGCAGGCAGATATTATCTCAGAGTGGCAGTGAGCGACGGGAAGGATACGGTAACAAGGGACTTCACTCTGAATATCATTAATGTGAACAGACCGCCTGTGCTTCTACCTATCGGCAACAAGACAGCAATAGAAGGGACATTCTTCTCCACAACTATCCATGCGATAGACCCTGATGGAAACGATTTGAGATTCTCTGATAACACATCACTCTTTAATATAAATCCGTTCAATGGGCAGATATCTTTTACGCCGAAGAATTACCAGGCAGGCGACCATTTTGTGAACATCAGCGTCACTGATGGTGAATTCACTGCTTATGAAGTTGTCCTGTTCCACATCACGAACGTCAACAATCCGCCGGTCATTGAACCGATACTTCCTAAGAAAGCTATACCGGGTGAGGTATTCACGCTTCAGATAAATGCAAGTGACCCTGACCATGATAACCTGACCTTCAGCGATGATACCGATCTTTTCAATATCTCGACGCAGGGTCTGATAAACTTCAAACCTTCCAGAAATAATGAAGGAAAATATCTTATTAATATAACCGTGACTGACGGGCTGGCAAATGATACAAAGATACTGAACCTTGTGATCTCAAGTATCAGCCGTTCACCGATAATAAAGAATATAACAGACAGAATAATCGTTTACAGGAACCAGAGTTTTGATATAAATGTTACTGCATGCGACCCGGGTGTAGATGCGGGGTGTAATTGATATGATAGATAGAAAACGGATATTTTTAATTGCAATACTGCTTCTTGTGACATTTTCAGGAACTGCAAGCGCCACAACATATACCGTATATCCAGGCGGCGGGGCGAATTATACGACGATACAGGAGGCTGTAAATAACGCAACTACAGGTGATACGATCCTTGTCCAGAGCGGAACTTATTCTGAGAACATAAATGTGAATAAGCAGCTTTTCCTTCACGGAGTGGATACGGGCAACGGGAACCCGATCGTGAACGGAAGCGGGGTCAATGATGCTGTTATTCTGAGTGTGGATGGCATTACGTTTGATAATTTCACTGTCACAAATGCCGGATACTACATTGGGATAAAAATAACCTCAAATAATAACACGATCACAGGCATAAATACAGGTGTTAATAATTATTTTGGTATATACTTATCTAATTCAAACAACAACACGATCACAAGCATAAACGCGAGTAATAACAATAATTATGGCTTATACTCATATAATTCAAACAATAATATCTTTAATAATGTTGTAGCCAAAAAGAATTCTGACGGAATGTACCTTCAGAATTCAAATAGAAACACTATATCAAATATCACCGCAACCGATAATTATAATTCGGGTATATATACATATTATTCAAACAATAATACAATTACTAACATCGATACAAGTAATAATCGTTACGGCATGTATATCGATTCTCAAAGTAATAGCAATAATCTTAGAGAGATTAACGCCAGCGGCAACAGTGATTATGGTTTATATTTCTCCTATTCACGGAATAATAACATCACGAGCGCCGTAGCTAATAATAATTATTACGGATTATATTTATACAATATCCAGAATAATAACTTTAACGATATCAACGCCAGCAATAACAGTTATTATGGTATCTATCTGTATGGTTCTAATAATAAGATCAATCAAAGCACTACTGATAACAATAATTATGGCTTGTATTTTTATTCTGCTAACTATAATAATATAACTGGAAATAATTTCAGAGGCAATACAAACACTGGCGTTTACGTTAGTTATTCTACCGAAAATAACTTCAGCGAAAACAAAATGTCTGGCAACAGGTACAATTTTTACCTGACAGGTTACCAGGATGCTCACTACAATAATACAATTGAAAAAAGCAACACATTAGATGGTAAAACTGTTTATTACCTGAAAGATGAAGTTGACACTTATTATGACGCCTCTTCAAATGCCGGTCTGGTTTATTGCATAAGATGTAATAACGTTACATTCAAAGATGCCATCGTGGCAAAAAATTATTATGGTGTATATTTCAGGAACACATATAATTCGAGTTTGTTAAACATTAATAGTTCGAACAATTATTATGGCATCTACTTATATAATTCAAACAATAATAGCATTAAAAATGTTATAGCCAAAACAAATTATGAAGGCATATACATTGACAATTCCGGGAATAACATACTTTCAGGCATCAACGCAACCAATAATTATGATGCGGGTATTTATACATACTATTCAAGCAATAATAAAATTACGAACATCAATGCCAGCAATAACCGATATGGCATGTATATCTATTATCAAAGTAACAGCAATATTATAAGCGAGATCAACGCCAACAAGAACAATAATTATGGCTTATATCTCTACTATTCCCAAAATAATAATCTCACAGGCGTTATAGCTAATAATAATAATTACGGATTATATTTAAGTAATATCCAGAATAATAATCTCACGGGTATCAACGCCAGCAACAACAATTATTATGGTATCTATCTTTACGGATCTAATAATAAGATCACTAACAGCGCTGCCAATAACAATAATTATGGCTTATATGTGGATTCTTCAAGCTATAATAATATAAACGTAAATAATTTCAACGGCAATACTAACACTGGCATTTACATTAGTTATTCCACTGAAAATAACTTTAGCCAGAATATTATGGGTGGCAACAAATACAATTTTTACCTGACCGGTTCCTCGGATTATTATTTCAATAACATTATTGATACAAGTAACACAGTTGATGGTAAATCTGTTTATTATTTGAAAAATGAAGCTGACAAATATTATGACGCCTCTTCAAATGCGGGTCTGATTTATTGCATACGATGCAATAATGTGACGTTCAGTGATGCCATCCTGACAAAAAACTATTATGGTGCCTATTTCTGGAATACATATAATTCAAGTTTGTTGAACATCAGCAGTTCTAACAATTATTATGGCATCTACTTCTCATCATCCGGCAATAACTCCATTTCAGGCGGCACAGTTTCAAACAACAATGAAGGTATTTATTATGTTTCGTCCGGCAATAACAGGATTTCTTCCAATAATGTGCTCAACAATTCCAATAACGGGATACGGTTAATCAATTCAGGCAGCAACGAACTTAATAGTAATCGGGTAGTCGGAAATTCTTACCTTGATTTCAACGTATATGGCACAGTAAATAGAGGGGATAATAACACATGTGACCGTCCTGACGGCTGGAACGATAATGGCGTGATCGGATGCAGAAATTTTAGCCTGCCAATAATCAATTACCCTGATTTCATCGTGACCCAACTGACATGGAAACCGGCAAGCTTCAATGTGAGCGAGCCTGTTACTGTCAATGCAACCGTAAAAAATACAGGCGCAAGTTTTAATGGTACTATTTCAACAGGATTTTATATTGATGGTGAATATATTAACGAAGTCGCTACAAACGCAACGCTTGGAACAGAACAGATCCTGAACGTTTCCATCTCATGGTATGCTAATAAGGTCGGGAATGGCAGGATATTAAGCGCAAAAGCAGACTTTAATAATCACTGGGCTGAGCAGAATGAGTCAAACAATTATCTGAATGTGACTTTGCCTTATATCGCTGCGCCAGATCTTGTAGTTGAAAATATCAAATGGCAGCCGGATCCGTTTTCAGTTGGAAACTCTGTGAGATTTAACGCTACAATAAGGAATATCGGCGATGCGCCTGTACCATATACTTCCATATATGTAAAATTCTTCATTGACGGGGTATGGAATCCTTTCCGGCAATGGAACTATTGGGGATGGTACTCTTATGATCCATCATGGTCTGGCTCTCTTCCTCCAAATACCAGCATCACGATCACATCTCCGGCATGGACAGCTTCACCAGGTCAGCATTCGGTGAAGGCATTTGCAGACAGTAACTATAATGTCCTTGAATCAAACGAGACAAATAATGAATTGAACATTTCACTGCCTGCTGCGAAAGCCCCTGACCTTATAATCCAGAATATCACATGGCAGCCGGATCCGATCACAGCAGGGAATACTGTAAATTTCAATGCAACGGTTAAAAACATAGGGGATGCGAGCACACAAAATACTTACATTTATGTCGGATTCTATATAGATGGGAACTACCTCTCCCAAAATAGCTTTTACGGTATTATTGCGCCAGGCGCAACACAGAACATTACAGGTGTTTGGACGCCAGCCCTTCCGGGGAACCATACGATAAAAGCTTATGCGGATAATTACGATAATATCGCTGAGTCAAATGAGACGAACAATGATTTGAACGTACCACTTCCATATATTCCCGGCCCTGACCTTGTTGTTGAGAACATAATCTGGTCACCTGTTAATTATTCAGCCGGGAATCAAGTAACATTTACTGCGAAGATCGATAATATTGGGGAATCAAGTACTCCAAATACGAACATAAACGTTAGATTTTTCATTGATGGAATATCCCTCCCAGAATCCCTCTGGACAGGAGGACCAATCGCTTCCGGTTCAAACTTCACAATAACCTCAGGCGCCTGGACAGCCCTTCCGGGAAACCATATAGTAAAGGCGTATGTTAACTATAACAACTATGTCAAAGAAACGAATGAAACCAATAATGATCTAAGCATTAACCTGCCGTTTACTCCAGGACCCGATCTTGTTATAGACAGCATAACATGGTCTCCGCTAAATTACACACCGGGGCAGACAGTTACCTTCTCTGCGAATATCAGGAATGCAGGATCAAGAAACACGACGTCATATTTCCACACTATGTTTTATGTTGACGGTTCATACCTCAATTATAATGGGGTATACTATCCTAACGTAATATCTTCAGGAGACAGCGTTTCCGTAACGCAGACCTGGGTTGCCCAGGGAGGGAACCATACAGTTAGTGCAAGGACTGACTATTATAATAATATTCCAGAAGTCAATGAAACAAACAACGATAAAGCAATGGTTTTGCCCCGCCTGGATCTTCCTGACCTTATAATAACAGATATAACATGGACTCCAAATACCTACTCAGCGGGAGACAAAGTAGTTTTGAATGCAACGGTTAAGAACAATGGCAATGGCACCTGGAATGGATCGGTATGGGTAGATTTCTATTATAAGAATACTACAATTATAAACTCTATTAATCAAAAAATGGATCTCCCGCCTGGCGGGGAGGGATATGCCACAGTCACATGGAGTACTGCGCAGACAGGCGACTTCTATTTCAAAGCTGTCGCAGATAGAAATGACATTTACAGATTGAATATTATCGAATCAAATGAATCGAACAATGATTATTACCAGAGAAGCAACAATCTCCCAATGCCTGATCTGGCTATTGACAACATTTCTATTACTTCAACCAGGAATGGCAGTATCGAAGCCGGCGATCTAATAACAATTAATGCAACCGTTAAGAACTATGGTCCAGGCAGTCTGTCGTCCTGGAATATCCCGTTTGCGTTCTATGTTGATGGGAATGGTCTTGATCCTTCAGTTTACAAGACCTTGAACTTGCCAGTAAACGGAACTGGATATGTAACAAAAACATGGACAGCTACCTCAGGCAATCATACTATCAGTGTAAAGGCTGATATGAAACGTGAATATAATTGTTATTGGTACTCTTGTTATTACTACGATGCCGGAGGCATTGTAGATGAGGCAAATGAAACCAATAACAGTATGACTATTAATTTACCCGCGATTTCATATCCTGACCTCGTAGTTGAAGATATAACCTGGTCACCTTTGAATTATACAGCCGGGCAAACTGTAACCATATATGCTATCCTCAGGAATATAGGAACTGGAAATGCATATTCTCCGAATGGATTTTATACAATGTTCTATGTGGATAATCAATATATCAATTATGATTATTATGGGGCATATTATGGTTCCATAATGCATCCAGGAGATCGTGTAAATGTAACCCATACATGGACTGGCCAGGGTGGAAATCATACAGTTACCGTAAGCGTTGATACATCAAATTACTATGGGAACAGAATACAGGAAACCAACGAGTCGAACAACTCCTTAACAAAAAACCTGACATCGATTTCTTATCCTGACTTTATAGTTACAAATGTCTCTGCGACAGGAAACGGAGTGACAACGGACATTTCTCAATTCAATGCATCTGATGGCGAATCCATAATATTTAATGCCACTATAATGAACATTGGTCCGGGAAATATCTCGGCTACTAATCTCTATGCCAGATTCTATATTGACGGGGTAAGCGTCGCCACAGGTTATGTGAACCAGGAACTTCCGGTAAATAGTACTGCAAATATTTCCGGAACATGGTATTACGCCACACCCGGAAACCATACGTTCATTGCAAGAGCTGACCCTGACAATGTCAT
This sequence comes from Candidatus Methanoperedens sp., assembly GCA_028717345.1. Taxonomy (GTDB): domain Archaea; phylum Halobacteriota; class Methanosarcinia; order Methanosarcinales; family Methanoperedenaceae; genus Methanoperedens. The sequence goes on along the minus strand of JAQUNZ010000004.1, from coordinate 20,025 downwards.
CCAGGAAGCTAACGAGAACAATAATGATTATGTTTCAGCACTGAATCCTATACCATTCTCTGACCTGATCGTTTCGAATATATCATGGTCGCCAGCAAAATTATCCGACGGCAGGGAGGTCATATTCAATGCAACGATACAGAACATCGGGGCGGGAAATACTTCAAGAGGATTCATAGTGCAATTTTTCGTGGACGGCGCACGCATTGATAATTACTACAATCCATCCCCGTATATTTCCAGAGGTCTTGTATCAGGAAATTCAACGATAGTTTCCCAGAAATGGACAGCAGTATATGGCAAACAAAAAGTGAGCGCGTTTGTAGATTATAATTACTATACTTATTCTGGAAATGTAATTGAATCAAATGAATCAAACAACTCGCTGGAAGCAAACCTCACTTTCCTTGATGATATAAACCCGCCCCAGATAATTTCAGTATATACTGTTCCCGCGAATCTTACTGAACATTCATCTAATCCGGCATTCTATGTAGAAGCAACTGATATCGGCTACGGCATTGATCCGGCAAGGGTGTTCCTGAATTTCTCGGCAGGTAATGTTTCTTCTACGAAACAGGCAGTATATGTTTCAGGGAATCTTTACAAAGTGGTCTTGAACGGTTTTGATCTTGATTTCAAAGCCCACCAGGGAGAAACGCTTGCATACAATTTCATAGTTTATGACAGGGGAGGTAACAGCAATGTATATAACATAAGATATGACTACATCGACCCGATCAATGACGTCCCCATAATAACCATACAGAGCCCGAATTCCGCCTCCCGCTGGAAAGGCGCTCATTATATTAACTGGACTGTGAACAACGATAACGAGGGACTCACCAATTCAACCCTGTATTTCTGGAAGCCTGCACCCTGGGCGCCGTCGTACCTGGAGAACAGGACAAATTATTTCAAACAGGGAGAATGGGTCTTCATCTCAAATTCCACTCAGAATGGAACGGACTCACACCTCTGGGACACTACAGGATGGAGCGGTTATACAAGGATAAAAGTGGAAGCGACAGACGGGACATATACAGTCTCTGAACTCTCCAATGATTTTGTTGTAGATAATGAAGGAGTTCTTATCGAAATTAAGAATTACATGACAGGCGGAGCTTACCTGACGACAAGGAATCCTGTTATAAGAGGTGTTGTTGAAGGAACGTTCACAAATATAAACCAGATAAGTATCAACTCTTCTGATTTTAACCTGACCATGAGCCCGATCTCAAAATTAAAAGGCGGCTTTGAGTTCAGATCAGATTTGAACTATTCAGGAAAATACAGTTTGAATATTACGGCAGCGGATGAAGCCGGAAATACCGGCTATCTTGAAGCTTTGTTCCTTGTTGACCCGGAGCTTCCTGTTCTCAATTCGGCTGGATTTACAAACCTTTACACCGATAACAGGATGGAAATAGCGGTCAACGCCACGGATAATTATTCAGTCGATGCTGTCAGCGCTTCAGTATTTGGAAAAACATTAACCTTCACACTTTCTCAGGATGGCATGTATCACGGCTCGGTCATTGCACCTTCAGTTGAAGGCATATATCCCGCCGAGATAGTTGTCCGTGATGTCGCAGGTAATCTGAACTCAAGCAGATACAACCTCACCATCCTGACCGGACCCGACCTTATGGTCAATGCTTCCCTGATATCTTTTGATCCATTAACAACTGTCACAGGAAAACATTTGAACATTACAGCAAGAATAATCAACCTTGGTTCAGCGAAAGTCGAATTTGCGAATGTGACTTTCCTTGCTAATGACAGGATTATCGGATCCCGGAAAGCAAATCTTACATCCTCGCCAGATCTCATCTTGAACTGGAATACAACGGGCTTTGCCGGCAATGTTACGATAGGCGCCAGGATAGAAAGATCAGCCAACTATTCCGAAACAAATTACAGCAATAATTATGCATCTAAAGAAATATTCATAGACGGACCCGACCTTACCGTAACAAATATTGCATTCAATCCAGCTTCGCCGGTATATGAAGGGCAGGTCGTCACGATAACGGCGACAATCGTTAACCTGAAACCAATTGATGCTAACAATGTGAAAATAAGCTTTTATGAAAATACTCTGAATCTTTCAGACAGGATAGATTTCAAGGATGCAAATGTGCCTGCTTCCGGTTCTGTGAATGTATCTGTAAACTGGCAGACAGCGGGTCTTTCAGGGATGCAGACGGTGTTTGCCGAAGCAAACACAAATGATCTTCCTGCAGAGGTGGATAGATCAAATAACGTGATGAGTTCCCAATTTGAAACAAAGAAATACATCGCAGAGCAGATACCAGACCTCATAATTTTCCCGCAAAAGCCTCTTGCAGCCGTTCCGGGTGAAAAGATAAGGGGTATGGCAAGCAATGACTTTGATCATGATAATAAGACTGATTTTGTTGTGGGGACTGATAAAGGAAAGATAATCCTGTACAGGAACAACGGAGTGTTCTATACAAATAACAACAGGACAAAGAATGTGAACTTCACCCGGTATTTAATAGATGATATCGGTGAAGCAGCCTGGGGTATGACCTCAGGGGATATGTTAGGCGATAATTATCCTGACCTCATTGTCGGGACAGAAAGTGGAAAGGTATTATTCTATAATAACAGCAACGGGACGTTCTCAAATAAAACGATCCTGCTGGATGTTGGCGGCCAGGCATACGGTCTTGCGGTTTCTGACTTCAATAATGACAATAAATTCGATATAGTGGTCAGCAACAAAAAAGGACAGGTCAATCTTTACCTGAACAACATGACCGGCAATGTTCTCACGAACGAGTCAATGGTATTTAGCAGGACATTGACAACAAGGAACCAGCCTTTCGGTTTGACCACAGGTGATTTTGACCTTGACGGGCATGTGGATGTAATGGTCGGGGACGGGGACGGTCAGATTGAAAGAATGGTATGGGAAATTGACAGGTACAATGGATTCCTGTTCGCTGACGTGGGAACATTCGCCCATGGACTTACAGCCGCAGATATTGATTATTCAGGCAAACTTGACCTGATTTCAACAAGCTTTGACGGTAAAGTCAGGATGTTCTTCAGCAGGGAAGGCGGTCTTGTTGCAAATCCGCTGATAATCGGCAACGTTCCTGAATCATACGGCATAACCTCAGGCGATTACGATTCAGACAATGATATTGATGTAATCGTGGGAAGCGATAACGGGAATGTAACGATGCTGATGAACAGCCTGAGGATATTGAAAACAACGACCCCGTCGCCTTCGCCTCCGAGAAGGGAAATAGAAACCACGACGCATATCCAGAACCCGTGGGCAAGGGAAATGATCGACCTTAACCTTACAGAATCCTGGATGGAGGATGTAAGCTTTGTAAAAGGCGGAGAAGTGGTATGCCTTGATTATTATTGTACCAATAAATTCTACGGTGATGTTTATTTATACGAAACACCATGGGATAACAGCACCTACAATGTGCAATATTACCTCAATTTCTCAAATAAAGCAGGCTCAGCCATAAAAGTCCTGAGAATTGAAAACAAATATGTTCCTTATGACTGGATAAGAACTATCACTTACATCGATTATAATCAAAATGCTGTATTGAATGACAGGTCGTTTGAACTTCCGAAGATCCTCTCCATATTCGATAATCTTCCTGTGTTGAGGTTGAGAGAGGGCTTCAAATATAAGTATAAATCCATTCCGAATTCAGTCACAAATGTTTCAGCGATCACAAATGTCAATTACAGTATGAAAGGTTCTTTCAATACCCCGAATACGGATTATCTCTTAAGCGACGATGTGACAAATCTGAATAACATCACTGCGAACACAAAGAATATCAACCCCGGCAGGATAAAAACAGACAGGGATTATGTAGATGATATTGTAATCGCTCCTGATTTTACTCCCACGAACCTTATTTTCCAGGGATATTCATATCCTCCAGTTCCTGGTATGCAAATAACGGCAGTGGCTACCATAAAGAATCTGAACGATATTGCAATTAATAATGCGAAAGTAATGTTACTGATAGATAATATCCCTGTGAAGTTTGGATGCCCGGCTAATTGTGTGAATTACACTACATTCAGTATCGGTGTAAAAGGGACAACAACCCTTTCTACTTCGACCAATTTACCCATGTCCGTAGGAACTTCTGTGAATGTCACGGTTGTCGTCAATCCGTTCAGGGATGACATTGAGACGAACTACGACAATAATAACATAACGAATTCGATATCTACCCTGCCTCCGGCTGACCTGAGGAATGACGGTGTTTACTTTAGCAACGGGAGTGTTTTCAAGAATGTTTTCGTTGAAGGAGAGCCAATCATAATTTACACGAATATCAGCAATATCGGAACGAACAAATCCTTTTCAGAAGACGTGTTTTTCATCGGGGCACCGGCGCTTTTATATTATCCGCCATGCTGCGGTAATATAACGCCTGTTAACAGGATCATTAACTGCAATGCAGGTGATCCTGACTATGATGCTGATCTGTGCGATGGTTTTATAGAAAGAATTTTTAGTCCATATCAGCTTACAAGCCCGGGAAATATCGAACCCGGCGCCTCAGTATCGACAAATATCTCAAATGTTCTTGGCGACTTCAAGCTGAGGTCTCATGGAGTTTATAACTTTACAACCATCGTCAGCAATGCCGGTTCCCTTGATCAGAATCATGCCAATGATGCTAATTTCAGCCAGTTGACTGTCCTGCCGGGTCGTGAGGATATACAGTTCTATTATCCTTTCTGTGATCCAAACAGTCTTGACAAGATCTACCTGAGCAATCCAGGTGGCAACAATATCACTTTCAATTATGGGGAGATCAACATTGGCGGGAACGATGTGTCAAATTATGACAGCGTTGTTTACCTGGATAACAATGATTCGGTGATCCTCGGAAGAATCGTGAATGATTCTCTTGCCAACCATACTTCGGAAAACAGGCACGTAACAATAGACTGGAGTTCAGTGCCTCCGGGCGACCATAAGGTGAATTTCTATCTTGACTATGGTAAGAATGCCAGCGAATCAACAGCAAAAGCCGTATCAAGTGAAGGATTGATAATTAAATCAGGAAAGCAAGGCGTTTCAGGGAATGGTATATCAGTAAGCATACAAAATATTACCGCAGATACATTTAGACTTGTCATCACCAATAAAAAAGAGATAGTTGAGCAGACAGCATTTGACCTCCAGGAAAGAACCGAAATCCAGACAATTACATACGACAGGAAATCGGACAATACCGATATAAAAACAGTTGGAGATATCGTTGATGTTATCCGGAATGGTGGTAACTCTTCAGGTACGTTCATCCCGACCGGGCTGCTTAGCGTTGAAATAAACGGCGCCGCTCCCACAGCAAAGCCTATCGTTCAAACTTTAAATCTTATTATTCCTGGCTCACTCACGAATGAAAGATCTGACTTTAACAACCAGCACAGCACGATATTCAGATGGAAAGAACTCGTTCTAAAAGACATTAAATTCAATCCCATATTCCCATCACCAAGAGACATTGTTACGATATCCTCAACCATCAAGAACGAGGGCGATATAAGGACTGGCGCATTCAATGTTACCATGTATATAAACGGGCAACCCGTTTCAACAAAAACTGTATCATTACTTGCACATGATACCCAACCTATTTCATTCCTCTACACGATACCTCAGTCTGATAGTAATTCATACAATGTCAGGATAGAAGCAGATCCTGAAAATAAGATAATGAAAGAGGATAAGAGAGATAATAATCTAACGGCTTCGATACCTGTTTCAGCGCCGTTTGAATTGAACGTATTCTCAAGAGAACATAACATCAATTTCCTGTCAGCATACAGGAATGATGGGAGAAACAACTTCACAGCTTCATCTTTCGGTCTTGATAATATCAGCATGGAGTATGATACTGCCCCTGCACTTGTGGATTACGATTCTGATGGAGATTACGACCTGATAACAGGTTCCCTTGACGGCAGGCTTGTAAGGTATGAAAATACGGGAACAGAAATAAGTTCCAGGTTCAGGGAAACGAACTGGTCCAATGTGGACTGGAAACCTGAAGAAGTGCCTAATGTGAGGATCGGGACGAAATATTACAATACAGTAAACATCTCATCCCTGGATGTGGGTGCACGCTCTGCGCCTGAATTCGTTGACCTTGATAACGATAGTTTAATGGACATGGTGATCGGCGATACGCACGGTAGATTGCGTTCGTTCAAGAGCGCCATTGTTGAGAAAAACTCAGTAAAGAAACGAGCTTGGGTCGAGTATGATTTCAATCTTTCAAAGATCGACCAGGTATTGAAGGCTGTCCCGCGCTTTGCCGATCTTGACGGTGACGGCGATCCCGACCTTATAGTTGGGAACCAGTTCGGTAAACTTGTGGGATACGAAAATATCGGGAATTCAACGAATCCTGACTGGCAGCATAAGGATTTCAACCTCTCATCCATTGATGCGGGAGCAAATGCCGCTCCTGCAATAGCAGATATCGATCTGGACGGGGACTATGACCTCGTAGTTGGTAACAGGACAGGAATTTCAATTTATGAAAATACCGGTAATAGAACAGATCCGGCCTGGCATAAGCTTGATACTTCGCTTTCAATTCCCGGACAAACTGATTACAGGCCGACTCTGGCTGATCTTGACGGCGACGGTTATCCTGACCTCATATATGGTTCAAATAACTTCACCCGGATGAAATTAAGAAAAGGATATTACGAACCGGTAAATGTGCAGATCATCAATTATGCAAAGAACCAGATAGACATAGGAAGGATAGGACTATCGGTAATTGACGCGGCAAGCGGGAACAGGATAACAGACCTGATGCTGGATGGACCGTTCAACAAATATGCGGGTTACGATAATTTCTTAAATGGCAACAGGATCGGATCGCAGGGAGTATTGGAGAAAGAATATGACCTGAACATCCCCGAAGACCTGCCTGAAAACACAGTACTTGGTGTTCGCGCAAGCAAACAGGAAAATGTAAATCCGGCATATTTCTATGAACTGGATGTGAACGGAGGCTGGATAAGAGGAGAAAAACCTGATCCTGTTTTCATAAACAGACCTGAGCTTGGCGGAAATACTTTTGACCTGTTCGTTGAGGCTGGCACTACATACGAATTCAAGGGTTCATACAGGGTCTTTTTCAATGGGACAATGTCACGCCAGTATGATTGCATACAGAACTGGTGTGCGATGTATAACCTCACCGAAGGATACGTCAATACCATCGCGGGAACAGGAGAAATAAGGCGGCTAATACACCTCTCAAAAACAAGTTATGATATCGTGAAGCCGGACGAACCTCCAATCGTGCTGATGATATCCAACAAAACCGACCTGAATCTGAAGACCGGTTATATCGAGGATATTGACCTTAACGTGAAAAATAATAACCGGAGACCTTATACTATAGATCGCATCGCACTGGAATTATATGATAACTCAGGCTCTTCATGGAACGGCACAGCGACCGATGAAACAAGGATAATAGACCTTTTCACGGATACATCAGGTTTTAACCTGCCTCCAGAACAGGTAACGCATAAGAAATATAAAGTTTATGTTCCAGACGGTGCGCCCACTGGAGCAGCACTTCTTGTAAAGGCTATAGAAAAGCATCCTCTCGTCGATAATGAATTCTACAGGTCAAACATAAAGGATATTTGGCCCCAGGGAAGCAATATTTTCTATGAAAATATTGCCCAGGCAAATTTGTATAACAATTCGAATGTCTCGTCATTCACAGACCTGCTCCCGTGGGGATTCCAGGGCTTTGATTACGGACTGGGCTGCGAAAACTGCGGCGCAGAGACCTCATTCCTGAGGAAACTTGTGTGGGTACCCACGAATTTGATAAAATCCGAACAAAAAGAATATTTGCGCCAGATATGCACCCCATATTATACTGAACCGCCATCAGGAGTAACAGCATGGGTGAACGGGAAACTGAAATCAAGCCTGAACACCGCATGTAATGAGATAATATATGGCTGGACACCCAACTTTTATGAACTTTCCACAGGGAATAACAATGAATTAGATCTCTTTTCTTATGGCCCGGACAGGCAATTTGACATGATGTTCTATGAGATGGTTGCACAGGACAACAGATCAAATGCAACAGTAAAGCCCGTTGTCGAAGCGCTTGAAATGAATGTCACGGATATTGGCAATCATGGTTTACTGCGCCGCCAGTATGAGGAAAAGGTAAACATAACGGTCACTAATAACGATGATGATCCTGCAACTGTCGATGCAGTAACAATGCAGTTGATCACTCCGCAGAATAAGAAGATACAACTAATGACTGACACAAAACCAGGGCCAGTCCCGCCCGAGTCAAAGATTAATCTAACTTATATCGTCTTGATACCAGGCGACGTCCCGCTTAATTCAAAACTGATGGTACAGGTGGAGAGGGTATTTGAGTTCCCGGACAAGCTCTGGAACAGGAACCGGGAGATCTCAATGCCTGAGCTTATCGCTGATGGGACGAATGATTATCACTGGGGCGACACTCTCCCGACAACTGAAAGCAGCAAATACAGGAAGCGCTACTTTGCACCGACCAATGCTACAAGATCAGAGATGATACTGGGCGACAGGACAGGTACGACCGATGCATACCTGAATGGTGAATTCCAGGGCTCAGGCTATCCGGGATGGTCATCCATGTCCCTATCATCGGGTCTGAAGCAGGGACAACTTAATTTGCTATCGATCAACGGCGCCATACCAGACACTGAAAGCAGGATATATTCAGGACTTGTGAAAACTGGCGGTACAGTCATTGAACCGGAAGAAGAAGTGTATTTTGCAGTATTCGGTGTCAGGGAACAGCAATATTTGCAGGGAAGAGAACCATTCTTTGTACGCCCGGGCGAGAAAGTAACAGCAAGGATTCGGATCGAGAACAAATACAACAAGACCCTTGATTACACAATGGATCTTTATGCGGTTGATTTCAAGAACCAGAACGAGAAGCCGCTCGCAACACAGACGCTTACGGTCCGTCCATTCGAGATAAAGAAACTTGAAGTACCTCTCAATATTCCGAACACGGTTAGCAATGAGACAAGACTCCAGTTATCAAGCGTCTGGAACGAAAAGCTTTCAGATAAGAACTGGCTGAGAGGCTCTAATTTCAATGATGGGCAGGCAAGCAACAACTATCTTGACGATTCCCAGTGGGGCGTTGTGGAGGTCGGGGCAGGGAATGAACGGGCGAAATATTTCAGGAAACACCTGTGGGTGGATTCCACTGTCCAGGGCATCAGGATATCAAAGACAGGCGTTGAAAAGATGTGGGTGAATGGACTTGAAGTCGCAGGCGATACCCTAAAGAACGAATTCACTAAGAGTGAAAGCAACCTGATAACCCTGAAATCAACAGATTTCAATATCGATGCCGACTTAACGCTTGATCACTTCGTTCCAGTACGGTCAACCGATCTTGACAGCATGTACCTGAATTATTCAAGCATGTTTATCATGTCGCAGGGAAACGTCACGTTTGAGAACCAGTCCATGTATGACTGCTCCAACCAGACACTTGGTGAATGTGTATTTAGGGTTGAGAAGGGCGAAATAGTAAAGCTTAATTTCACCCTGAGGAACGCCGGTGAATTATTCGCCCGGGATTTCAATCTCACGGTATTTGCCAGAAATGTGGATACGGATAAGATAACCGAATTCAACCGTGAAACTATCACTATGCATCCCTTTTCGACCGATATATGGAACGTATCCTGGAACACGAGCAAATTAACAGGCGGAATGTATGAATTCGTTGTATTCCCTGATGCCAATGACGATATCATTGAGACGAGCGAATTCAATAACCAGATCGTAAGAAAGATATACGTTAACGCAAATCCAGAGATAAAATATCTGTATTCTCAAGAGCTTCAGGGCTATAATGAGAACGTTACCATAAATGCTGAAATACTCGACGAAGACGGAAATCTGAAAAACATAACATTAAATCTAACAGTGCCAGATAATACAGATGCAGCCCTGAATTTATCAGGTTCGGGCAATCTTTATTCTGCAACCTATAATAATACAAAACGGGGAAGATACGGTTTGCATCTTGATGCTGTTGATGATTCTGGAAAAGAAGCAAAGGAAAACAGGAGCTTTGATATTTTCGATTCCCTGTACCTGAATGTTAAAACAGATAAGGACATTTATTTCTATACGCAGAGGGTCAGGTTAACCCAGCCGGGACTTTCCAACCTGTCGAAACTTGCCCCCAATAATAATCCCGTGCTAGTAAATGCTTTTGATAATGTGGACAGGATGAAAGGCGGCGACAGGGTAACGATCCAGGCACAGGCATTTGATCCTGATGGCGATCTGATGACCTTGTATGTCTGCAAGGGAAATAAGGCTGGCGCCGGAGGTTGCACAGGCGGCGCTCCAAAGACATATTGCAGTTCGACGGGACTTTTGAATCCCGCATGTTCGTTCAATACGGAAAAGGATGATATATTGCATGAATGGTTCGCATTCGTAGTTGATAATAGAGGGTCGATCGACGGCCCGATAAAAGGCAACTATACAACAGATTCCACACCGCCTGTTACTAAAATATATTCTCTGGCTTCTGACAGGTATAACATGGTGGATACGCAGAACGATTTCAAGACGATAGTTTCAATAGAGGTCGAACCGGGATCAAGTTGCAGGATAGGGAAAGACCCGGTGAACCGCTTCCATAAGGACAGGAGTTACTCATTCCTTGAAAAAGAGTGTACAGCATCAAACGGATCTGCGAACTGCAATCTGGGAAACATAAGGAAAGACGACCCATCAAGGGACAGGATAACAAATCTCACGAGGGCTTACGTAAGCTGCAAGGATGATGTTGGTAATGAGCAGACCACTCTCCAGAATATCGATGTTGTATTCGGTATCGAGCCTGAGGATACAATATATGATGATTATCAGGGCGAAATACTGGTTCCTGGTTCAAAGGTGAGCATCAATGGTTCGACAAAATATTGCGTGGATAATGCAGGAGTCTGCGCACCAGATATAATTATAAATAACGGCCAGGTACTGTTCGATAGACCTGGCATCAATCATCTGAGATATAACGATTCTTCAAATGGCATAAAAGATACTACGGTGTTGGTGAATTCCAGACCGAATATTTCAGAACAGGAATACAGGGATCATCTCGGAGAACATGCATTTGATGTATCGGTAAAGGTTTCTGACCCCGATAACCAGGCAATAAAATGTGAACTGACGGCAGGAGGAACGAAGAAAGATTTAACAGTAATTAATGGTCGTGCTGCGGCGACATTAAGAGGCAACCTTTCGGAAAACATCACAACACAGGTAAGCTGCACAGACGGATTTGAAACAGTATCTACTTCTGAGAATAGACATATTTTCCCGAACCGGGCTCCAATGCTTCGCAACATCCCGGATATCAGCATTGAGCCGGGTGAGACTTCAAGCATCGATACCGGATACTTCGGCTTTGACCTTGAGAACGATGCCTTATCATATTCCCTGGTCAGCCAGAGCAGCACAGGAACCGCATCCGCAGGCATAACATCAAAAAACCTGACTGTTAATGGTATCGTCCCGGGAATTTCCAATATATGCCTGAAAGCCAGCGATGGAGTGTCGGACAGCAATATTCAATGTGTGAATGTCTTTGTCGAAGACGGTACAGGATCAAAACTTAAGAACAATGAGTTCTCAGAAACGAGTGTAAGATTTATAATGCAGATACAGTACAATAACGGCACATGGCAGGATGAATATACTAATGAGACAATGATAAAAATCCTTCCCGGATCGAAAGACCAGATCGACCTGAACAGGATATTTGAATGGAATACATCGACATCCAGCCATCCTGAAGGATTATTCAGGGTACTGTTTAGAGCTGTTGATGAAAATAATAACACCCTCGTAAATCGGAACGGAAACGAAATAATAGATTCTTATAATTTCACCCTGATCCTGTTCAATACGCCGCCCAACATAACAGGAATACCAGACCAGATGGTGTTTGAGAACGGGCCATCGATAACGATCAACCTGCTTGATTATACATCCGATAGCGAACAGAATATCGCGGACATGGAATATGCTGTCGCGAACCAGACCAATCCGGGGCTTGTCAACTGCCAGATTTCAGGCAGGTACATGTTATCCTGTATACCTGTACCGAACCAGACAGGAATAAGCGAGGTAAATGTAAGTGTTTTCGATGGATTTGCATACGATCATGACACTTTCAAAATAAATGTGATCCCGTATGAAGAATTCATAAAAGCAGGAAACATTACATATACGTTTATCTCAGACCAGTTTAACGTATCCGGCGACCCATATTCAGGATACAGGAATGTTTCAGTGGGAGATACGATCTTTCCGGGCAGATATAATATAACAGTGATTGTTTCAAATGGATTGTTTAAGGTATCGAGGAATATATCGGTGATCGTTGCGCTTCCAGGGGTGCCTGTATTGGATCCTATTGGAAACAGGACTATAAAAGAGAACGAAACGCTTGTCATTCAGCTCAATGGTACCGACCTTGAAGGCAATCCATTATTATATGGATACGAAAGAAATGTTCTGCCGGGTGTGGTTTCATTTAACGGATCATCTGGATTATTTGCATGGACACCGAGCTTTAATGACTCTGGGAATTATACTGTTAAATTTTCTGTAGCTAATAATAACTCTGCGACCAATGAAACAATCAAAATATCTGTCCTGAATGTCAACAGGCCGCCGGTTCTGGCATTCATACCTGATATCATTGTCAATGAATCTGACCTTATAACAATAATGGCAAATGTGACCGATCCAGACAATGAGAACAATGTGACAAATGACGATAACAACTTGACCGTGTTCATAAATGATACAAGATTCACAAAGAACGGTAACAATTTCACATGGCAGACAGATTTCAACGATTCAGGTAATTATTCAGTGATCGTGACAGTAGGTGACGGAGAGTTGACCGATTCCCAGGAAATCAATATAACCGTATTGAATGTCGAGCCCCAGACGGTAATTCCGAAAGTGATTTATCATTCACCAGAAGGCACAGCTATTTCAGTGGATTCTTTGATCAATGTCACATTCAACAAACAGATGAATGAGAGTTCTGTGGAAAAAGCTTTCATCATAGTCCCGCCGACAAAAGGCAATTTTACCTGGGCGAACAATAGTCTGACTTTCATTCCTGAATCTCTTGAATATAATACCACATACAATATCACAATTACCGACGCTGCAGTGGATATATACAAGATTCATCTGCTGGAATCCTTTACATGGGAGTTCACGACAGCAGAAAAGGTCAATCATCCGCCTGTTGCATATAATATGTCAATAACAACAGATGAGAATACATCGGTATTTGTCAACCTTACTGCATCAGACCCTGATAATGATAATTTGACTTTCAACCTTGTTAATTCTCCAATGAATGGGACCGTTGGAGGATTAATGCCAAATCTGACATATACTCCGTCTAGCAGCTTTAACGGCACAGACAGGTTCACCTTCAATGCAAGTGATGGAAAAGCAGATTCGAACATAGCCACAGTAATAATAACAGTTAAACCTTCATCAGTTCCATCAGAATTTATACCCCCATCTCCAATAAATCTGAAAAAGACTCAGGGCAACTTCTGGATCAATTACTCGTGGGAACCAGGCACAGGCGTAATCACAGATAGCTACAACGTGAGCCATAATAATAGCTGGACAAATGACACGATAACATTCAGGAACAATAGCGTTGGACCACACGGCTGGAGCAACATCACAGTATATGCTTACAACAATTCAGGCACAGGTAATCTGAGCCTGACCGCAGCATCCATGAACACACAGGTAACGAACAACGATCCTGTCCTGGAATATATCGGGAACAGAACAGTCACGGCAGGTGATCCTCTGACATTCACTATCTCAGCGATCGATGCTGATTTAGATACCATCACATACCGTACTGATGCAAAAGGAACACTCAATCCTGGAACAGGTATTTACACATGGACACCAGGTGAAAGCGATATTGGAACATACCTGTGGACATTCAATGCAAGTGACAGCTACGGCGGAATAGACAATGAAACAATAACAGTAACAGGAATTCCAACTATTCCAACCTACACAATCAGCGGTTATGTATTCGATAACCATGGTTCAGGATTAGCAGGAGTACCTGTGAAAAATGGCAGCTATAAAAACACAACAAATGACTCAGGTTATTATTCGATAAGCGGTCTGCCTGATGGCTCTTATAATTTCAGCTTCAATAAGACCGGATTCAATACCGGATATCTTGTAGTTACTATCAACGGAGCAAGCAACACATCAGCAAATATGTCCATATTTGATACGACTCCACCAGGCAAAGTGACTTTGAGGAATGATACACCCACACAAACAACAGTAAATCTGAGCTGGGACGCTATTAATGAAGCGAGCTATTACCAGGTGTTCAGGAACTCTATAAGTCTTGGATATACTCAAAATCATTACTGGAATGATAGTGGTCTAATTGCCAATACAACATATCGGTATTCAGTGAGGGCAAATGATTCATATAACAACTGGGGTGAAAATTCATCAGAGCTGATAATAACAACTGCAAAAGTGCCAATAATCCTGATAACAGTCAGGATAGAACCTGAAACACTGAACCTTGCCAGCAAAGGCGTGTTCACAGCATTTATTAATCTCCCTTCGGGATATAATGTTTCAGACATCAATGGAAGTTCGATCACATGTGAAGGTGCACATATAATCGGATGGAATATTGCTGATAATAAAACTTTCATTGCCAAATTCAACAGGGAAGACCTTGTTAATGTGACAGCCGGCGAGAATGTGACTTTCACAGTGAAAGGAAGTCTCAACGATGGAACAAAATTCGAAGGCAGCGACATTATCCGTGTGATCAGCAAGCCAGATCAACAGGGCGGCGGTGGAGGCGGGGGTAGCAGTGGAGGCGGAGGCGTAACAACATCCGAACCCCTTGAGAATATTGCAAGAGCCCGGAGTGAAGATGGCGATCTTCATGCAGGCAAATCTACAACTTATGATTTTTCCCCGATACAATGCGCTTACGAAATTATCGTAACAGGTTCGGAGAATGAAACTGAAATAGTTATCAGAGTCGAGGAATTGAAAGGTTTGTCGAGAATCGTGAAAGTAACACCTTCAGGAAAGATATATACAAATTTCAACGTCTGGGCAAATTCAAAAGGGATAAAAGAAGCTCTTATCAGATGTAAAGTAGAGAACAAGTGGATAGTATCGAATGGATTTGAGAGCAGCGATGTGAATATCCAGAGATGGAATAAGGATGCCTGGACGCAGCTTGAAACAAAAGAATTGAGAAAAGACAGCGATCATACATATATTGAAGCCAGGACAAATGGTTTCTCGCATTTCACGGTCACTGGGTTAAAACATGAAGTTGAGGTTAAAGCTACACCCGCAGTTTCAGCTACCGAGAAACCTGAAGAAAAGAAGCCAAAAGAATTAACACCCAAACCAGTAAGCCTGAACTGGATACTCTATTTAGTGATCGGGCTCCTGGTAATTTCCGGGATTTACCTGTTTGTAATAAAGAGAAAACAAAAGAAGGCATTGTTCTGCTGGGATAATATACCGGGAAAGGACAATGAAAGATTATTAGAATATCTGAATAAGAAGCTGGGGATCAACTGGGCAGCTAATGCAATAATTGAAAAATCAGATGGATTTAAGATCATAACAGTTTCTTCTGGAACTAACTCTATTTCGATGAAACTTAATACAGAAAGTAACAAAATAATCATGACAAAAGAAGGTAATTTGATCCATGAATTTAGTGCTAAATTTGAGAGTGGCAGGTTAAATATATATGAGATGAAATGAGAAACTGCTTCAATCCCCCCCGCATTTATTTTGTCTCTGCCGCCCGCTTTATCTCCGCTCCCAGCGACTTGAGTATCGCATCACGAAGAGCATTGGCTTCAGGGCTTGTCCTCACTCTTGGTCGCGAAAGGTCATTCTTGAATATCTCCTTTACAGTCCCTGGATGGGCTGACAAAACAACCACCCTGTCAGCAAGGTAAACAGCCTCATCCACGCTGTGCGTAACGAAAAGGGCGCTGATATGCTCCTTTTCCCATATCCTGAGAAGCTCACCCTGCATCAAATTCCTTGTCTGCGCATCAAGCGCCCCGAACGGCTCGTCCATAAGCAGAAGCTTCGGGTTATTTGCATACGCCCTCGCAATGCCCACACGCTGCTTCATGCCGCCTGAGAGTTCATGGGGAAAATGGTTCTCAAAACCCTTCAATCCCACAAGTTCGATATAATGCTGAGCTATCCTCCCACGTTCGTCTCTTCCTAAGCCTTTCATCTCAGGACCGAACTCGATGTTCCCTTTCACAGTACGCCAGGGGAAAAGAACATATTCCTGGAAAACGAAACCGCATTCCTTGTTCACACCCTCTATCTTAATACCATCAAGAAAAAGTTCCCCTCCTGTCGGGGAATCAAGCCCGGCAGTCATTCGCAGGAGCGTGGTCTTCCCGCATCCGCTTGGACCGAGTATGCACACGAACTCACCATCGTTAACCTCTAAAGAAACATCTTCGAGCGCTGTATAGCCATCAAATTTCTTGGTTAAGTGTATTATCCTGAGCATCCTATATCGTTTCCCTCCAGCGCAGCTTCCATGACTCGAACCTCTTGAATATGATGTCCATGCCATATCCTATCAATCCAAGGACCAGCATGTATGAAAAAACATGGTCGTACATGAAAATATTGCTGTAATAGGGGATCTTCCACCCAAGCCCGTATTTGCTCACACCGAACATTTCTGCTGCCACAACGCACATCCATCCCACGCCAAGGCTGATTCTCACGCCGGACGTTATCATGGGCATGGAGTAGGGCAGTACTACTTTGGTCAGGAGATGCGTTTCATTGGCGCCGAGGGTTCTTGCCATTTCAACTAACTTTCGGTCAGTACCCCGGACTCCTGAATACGTATTTACCACCACTGGAAAGAAAGCCCCAATAAATATTATGAACCCTGCAGCCTGATGCGTCAAGCCGAACATCATTATTGCTATTGGTATCCATGCCAGCGGCGGGATCGGGCGCATGACCTGGATGATCGGATCAATGATATACTCTGCACGTTTTGACCAGCCTGTCAGAATGCCAAGAGGGATGCCAAGCAGTACCGCTCCGATCAATCCTATCAGCAAATGCATTATGCTGTAGCCGATGCTCAGGGTCATTGTGCCATCAAGAACATCCTGGTAAAAAGCTTCTGCTACAGATGGAATGGTAGGGGGAAAAGCAAGAGCTTCCATCTTGATTATGCCCAGGAAAAAAAGGAGCTTGTAGCGAGCTGCAATCTCCCAGATGAGCAAAAACAGCCCTACACCTGCCAACCTTTCGATCCTGAAGCTATTCATGATTATTTGTTAACCCTGTCATAGAAGGTAAAATCGAACAGTTCAGATGTATTTACCTGTCTGGTCAGCACTTTAATAGCAACCAGGTCATCAGAGAATCGCTTTATTCCGGACTCGATAAGCCTTGGGTCTGCATTATACTTGGTCCTTCCTGAATCCAGGGACTTTTCTAAAACTTCTTGAGAGATTTTAAGCTTATTTGCCGAAATATTGATTGTTTCGCTTTCGTTCGTTTTTATGAAATCCATCGCCATTACATGCGTATTTACGATCTTCTGAACAAGGTCAGGATTATTCTCAATCAATTCATCACTGACTACAACGACACAGCATGGATGCATCCACATCTGGGAAGAATTCAAAACGATCTTTCCTATGCCTTTCATCTCTGCCTGTGTAGGTCCGGGTTCAGCCCAGATGAAACCATCTATTGCTCCTGATGTAAGGCTTGTAAGCATTTCGGCGCCAGACATATATTTTATATCCACATCATCGGGCTTGATGCCGCTATCAAGAAGCCATACACGGAATACTGTATCTTGAATGGATGGTGGCTGTAGCGTGGCGATCTTTTTACCGGTCAAATCACCCGGCTTTGTGTAATTGAAATCTTTCTTCATCACAAGGGCAGAACCTTCGTTATTTGCACTCGCCACGATCTTTGCCTTCAATCCTTTTTCTATGGCATTGATCGCCGGAACCGCACCAACATACGCCATGTCCAGTTCGCCAGCCATCATTGCTTCCATCTCAGAAGCGCCGCCGATAAATTCTTTATCTGTAAAATTTACGCCAGTTTCTTTCGCAAACCAGCCCTTTTGCATCCCTATGAATTCAGCAATATGGTGAGTGCTTGGCTGGTATCCGACACGCACTTCATTTATCTTTAATGTTTTTTCTACACACCCTATCCCTGCAAAAAATAGTCCAATTAATATTATGGAAAGAACCAATTTTATTTTCCTCATATCACACCTTAAAGATTCCTTTTTACATTACCGTATTTAATGGTTTCCTTATTGATACCTTTGATGACCCAAATGTATTAATAACCTGTAAAATAAATACGATCGTGATAATGAAATATGACAACTGATGATCTGATTAAAGCTGCAATTGAATCTGATGATGCTTTCATAAGGGAATTTGGAAGAATGATAAAAGAAGAACTGCATATGACAGCTTCTGAATTCAGCGAAAAGTCAGGCATCCCCGCAAGCACTATCTATAAGCTGTTATCAGGAAGCCGCGAACCCAATATTAAAACCCTGAGACAGATCGTGAAGGTTCTGCGCAGGCTGGAAGGGACTGAAAAACCAGAGTTTATCGCCGTTATTGCTGCACGCCCTGTTCTTGATTACATCACTGAAAAGAAACTCAAGGTACATGGCAGGCTACTGACTGTCAGGGAATACTCCGCAACATCAATGGAAGATGCTATCGTTGCAGCTATCAGGGCTGAAAGGGACGGCGCAAAAGCACTTGTATGCGCACCCATCGTAAGCCCAACTGTCGAAAAGGTGCTACGCATACCGGTTACAACCATTATGCCCCGGGACAGCCTGATAGCCGCTATCGAATTAGCTGCAAAAAAGATGGGATGATCAATTTACGTTCTGTATCATTTTAATGATCTTACCAGATTCCTGATCCCCGTTTATGATCACAGATAATGGTTTTCCCTGTCTGGAAGTGATCACTATATCCCCTGCCGGCATAACCCCGAAGACAATGATATTGGAGCCTGAATCAGGCCAGGCAGCCATGATCCCGCGTATCTTTATGGAACCGCCTTCAAAATCAATATAACCCTCATAATTCTGAACATTTGTCTCCTTTCCGCTTGCAAGTGTGATCTTTGAGGTGCCCGTTTCATGAAAATCCCTTATCTTGTTCTGCGATGCCATCTGTTCAAGCTGGGAAGTTATTATTTTATCCATCACTCCAGATGGAAGGGACAGACCTCCGGGCAGTACAAGTCGCATGGTTATAAGCTGGGATGTGAATTGTGAAGCCCCTGATGCCTGTTCCGGGGTAATGCCTGTAAGCTTCTGTACCTGTTTTGTAATATTCATTGCAAGGACATCGTCCCTGTAATTCATGACCGCTGTGTTTATTTTTACCGTCGCACCTGCCACATTCTGGGTCTGGCTCTGTTTCTGGACAGCGCCAGCGCTGACCCAACCCTCTTCTTTCAGGGCGGATTCACTTACCGTAGCAGGCCATGCATCTTTTGTTCCCAGACATCCAGCCAACAGTACGATCAAAAATAAGATTAGGATTATAGTTTTTCTCATTCGATCACTATGACATAATATGGATTGAATAGTATTAATGTTTGGTCTGGCATTAAATCAAATCATAAAGTTAGAATAAAATTCCTAAATCCCCATCTTTTTAGGCACTATGATATCCAATTTTTCAATAACTTCTTTCTGTTGTTTCGCCAGTTCCTGAACAATTAACTCATCATCATATACTTTGCATTTCAAATTTCTCATTGTC
>JAQUNZ010000003.1 GCA_028717345.1 Candidatus Methanoperedens sp. | reverse complement strand
ACGCTCTTCCGATCTATAATGGATGAGAGAAAATTCGACCGTTCTTCGGTTCTTCTTGATCTTGTAGGGATGGGAGACAGGCTGGAGCACTATCCAAGTGAACTCTCAGGAGGTCAGCAGCAGAGGGTGGCGATAGCGCGGGCGCTGGCGAATGAACCTGCTATCCTGCTTGCAGATGAGCCGACTGCGAACCTTGATACCGAGTCATCCAACCAGATAGTTGATCTTTTCAGGGAACTGAACGATAAAGGGCAGACTATTATTATGGTAACGCATGAGCCCGATATTGGAGCAAGAGCGGACAGGATAATCAGGCTAAAGGACGGGCGGATCGTTTAGAAAAGTTCCTGGTCGACCGAAATCTGAAAAAGATGAAACCGTCAATAAACTTCAATATCTAACCCTGTTACTTTTGATATTTCGAGGAAATCTTTGTCCCTTGAAACAATTTTATCTGCGCCGTTCGTTACAGCGATACCTGCAATAAGAACATCCAGTGTATTGACGATCTTTCCAATGTTCAAAAGTCTTGCCATGATTTCGCTTGATTCCTCTGAAGCCTTCATATCAAAATCCAGTACCTTGATATCGGAGAAAAATCTCCTGTAAAATATCTCTTCTTTTTTTGCCTTTTTATGTTTTATTCCTGAAAGAATTTCATGATATGTTATTACGGTCGTTACAACATCTGAATTTTCGACGATATCGAACGATTTATTCCTGCCTTTGAAATAATCGATCAGAACGCTTGTATCGAGGACAATCATACTCTTTGCCTCGCTGCCGCTCTTATTTTCCTCGTATCTTCTTCGATTTCATTCAATACTTTACTATCCTTCAAAACACCAAAATATTCTCTTAAGTTTGATTTTCTTTTTTTTGTAAGTTTTCCGATCACGTCGCTGAAGCTCTCATTCTCTCTTTTCAGGCTCTTGAGGACGTCATAAACTTCTTCCCTGATAGATATTGTTTTTGTCGCCATTATTACTGTGTATGCATACACAGATATATAATACATACTCACGAAAGCTCTAAAGAATATACTTTGAAATCAGGAAAAACGAAAAATAAAGGAAAAGGAATGAAGCTTATATCGCTTCTTTTCCTTTCTCTTCCAGCACTGTCCGAACCTGGTCAAGGACTTCGGGTCTTATTATTGCTTCTATCTTTTTCATTCAATGGCCTCATGAGTAAGCCTTTTCTGCGTGCTGGGATACATCAAGACCAACTGCCTCTTCTTCCTCGCCGACGCGTAAGCCAATGGTTGCATCTATGACCTTCGCCAGTATAAACGTAACTACGAAAGAGTAACCCCAGGTCACTGCTACAGCCATTATCTGTATGTTAAGAAGTGCGCTGTTCCCATACAGCAAACCATTCGCGCCTGCGGGGTTCACAAGGGTCGTTGCAAAAATACCTGTGGCAATGGCGCCCCATGCCCCGCCTATGCCGTGGCATGCCCAGACATCAAGCGACTCGTCTATGTTGCGCTTCATCCTGAACAGCATCGCATAATAACTTATCACGGCTGCTATCGACCCTATTGCAATGGCAGCAAGCGGTGTCACAAAACCAGAGGCAGGAGTAACTGCCGCAAGACCCACAACGCCCCCTGTCGCAGTGCCAAGGACACTGGGTTTCTTGTGGTACCAGCTCAGGATCATCCATGTTAAAGCCGCAGAAGCCCCGCCTGTATTGGTTACTGCAAATGCGCTTGAAGCCAGTGCTCCGCTTGTTACCGCGCTTCCGGCATTGAACCCGAACCAGCCGAACCAGAGAAGTATCGCCCCAAGGATGGTCAGGGGAATGCTGTGCGGCTCCATGACGTGTTTCCCGAATCCCTTTCTGGCGCCTATCACAAGCGCGATGGCAACAGCAGATACTCCGGCGCTGACATGGACAACTAATCCGCCGGCAAAATCAAGCGCTCCCATGTTCCGAAGCCACCCGCCTGCGCCCCAGACCCAGTGGGCTATGGGATCATAGACAAGTGTCGCCCAGAGAAAAGAGAATACAAGGAATGCGCTGAACTTGATGCGCTCAACGAAAGCGCCAGTAATGAGAACCACGGTAATGACTGCGAACATCGCCTGGAACATCATGAATGCCATGGAGGGAATCGTGGCTGCATAATCGGGATTTGGAGCATTTCCAACACCATTGAGCCCTATCCAGTCAAGGCTTCCGATAACTCCTCCGACATCATGACCGAAGGCAAGGCTGTAGCCGAACAGTATCCACTGCACGCTTATGAGCGCAAGGATTGCAAAGCTGAACATTATTGTGGAGAGGGCGTTCTTTTTCCGTACCATGCCTCCATAGAATAAACCCACAGCCGGGATCATCAGCATCACAAGGGCTGTGCTGATCAATACCCATGCCGTATCGCCTGTATCTATTTTTGATTCTTCTGCCGCAGAAGCTGCATTTGCCAGCGTTGCAATTAAAATAACTGCAAGAAAAATTTGTTTGGAACACATCAAAGATATTTTCATTCCCATGTTTACTCAATCCTCTTATAAGGCATACGGATACCCACTGGATAGTCATTATATATAAATTTATCTCGAAAATAGAGTAAACTATTTATATATGATTATTTACATCTTTAAACTCCTGAAATCTTTATTTGTATTTCCTTAATAAATTAAGGAAGCCAGACCTATATGGCTTCCTTTCCGCGCTCTCCTGTGCTGACACGCACGACCTCTTCGACAGGATAAACGAATATCTTCCCGTCGCCATTCTTTCCAGTCTTTGCGACCGCGGTTATTGCCTCTATAGCAGTTTCCAGTTTATCATCAGGAACTACCATGTCGATCCTGAGCTTGGGAAGGAATTCCACGCAGTATTCGCCAGCGCGCCATTGCAGGCACACGCCTTTCTGCCGCCCGCGTCCCTGCACTTCGAGCACGGTCATGCTCACTATACCTTTTTTCTCAAGTGAAACTCGTACCGATTCAAGATTCTCAGGTCTTATTACCGCTTCTATTTTTTTCATTTTATTCACCTCAAGCATAAGCTTTTTCTGCATGTTGAGCGACATCAAGACCTACGGCTTCTTCTTCATCCTTTACTCGTAGCCCAATGGCCGCATCTATTATTTTTGCAAGTATGAATGTTGCAACAAAAGAAAATATCCCGGTCGCAGCCACTGCGATTATCTGGATCACTACCTGTCCTGGGTTGCCGTCTATCAAGCCAGATCCAGCAGAGTTCACGGCTGCTGTTGCAAAAATTCCTGTGGCGATGGCACCCCATGTGCCGCCCACACCGTGACATGCAAAGACGTCAAGAGATTCGTCTATCTTGCTCTTCATCCGCAGGAGCATCACATAATAGCTCAGCACTGCAGCTATTGCGCCTATTGCTATTGCCGCCATGGGGGTGACAAATCCCGAAGCAGGAGTGATCGCCACAAGTCCGACGACCGCACCGGTTGCAGTTCCAAGAACGCTTGGTCTCTTATGGTACCAGCTCAAAAGCGTCCATGTCAGCGCCGCGGCTGCCGCAGCCGTATTTGTTGCAACGAATGCGCTTGCTGCAAGACCATTGCTTCCAAGAGCGCTCCCTGCATTGAACCCGAACCATCCGAACCACAGAAGTACTGCCCCAAGGACGGTCATGGGTATATTGTGCGGCTCCATTGGCTGATTCCCGAATCCTTTTCGTGCTCCGATGACAATGGCAAATGCAAGAGCCGCTGCGCCTGCGCTAACATGCACCACAGTACCGCCTGCAAAATCAAGCGCCCCCATTCCGCGAAGCCATCCTCCAGCCCCCCATACCCAGTGTGCTATGGGATCGTACACAAGGGTCGCCCAGAGCAGGGAGAAGACAAGGAATGCACTGAACTTTATTCGTTCAACAAAAGCGCCGGTTATCAGGGATACTGTAATTATTGCGAACATTCCCTGGAACATCATAAATACAAGTGCCGGAATGGTGGCTGCATAGTCTGCATTGGGGACGATCCCTACGCCTGCAAGACCCAGCCATTCAAGGTTCCCTATTATACCTCTGACATCACTGCCAAAGGATAAAGTGTATCCTACAAGCACCCACTGCACACTTATCAACGCCAGAATGGCAAAGCTGAACATTATGGTCGAAAGCGCATTCTTCTTGCGTACCATTCCTCCGTAGAACAGTCCCACAGCAGGGATCATCAGCATCACAAGGGCTGTACTTATTAGCATCCATGCAGTGTCGCCCGTATCAATTTTAGGTTCTTCCGCCGCCTGTACAGTACCTGTCAGAACAGCGAGAAGGGTCGCTGCATACAGGAAATACTTCAAATGTTTTTTGAGTTTATTCGTTTTCATCATATTCATACCGCCATCAAAGGCATACGGATACCTACTGAACATCTAATAGTATTTAAATTTAACTAGAAAAAACATAATTTATTATTTTATACTGAAAATCTTTATATATAAATAGATAAACAGTAGGCTGCCGTTTACCTAGTGGCAAAGAGGATGAAAAATGCGACAAATAGCAATATACGGAAAAGGTGGAATAGGTAAGTCCACAACAACGCAGAACCTTACCGCAGCACTTGCTTCCATGGGCAAGCGAGTGATGCAGATCGGATGTGACCCGAAGGCAGACTCAACAAGGATGCTCCTCTGGGGAAAAGTTCAGGCAACTGTGCTTGATACTATGCGTGACAACGGCCAGGGGGGTGTAACTCTTGATGCTGTACAGCATACAGGTTATGGCGGAATAAAGTGCGTCGAAGCAGGTGGTCCTGAGCCCGGAGTTGGATGCGCTGGAAGAGGTGTAATTACGGCCATAAAACTCCTGGAAGAGCTTGGAGCTTACAATGAAAAGTTCGATTTCGTGTTCTATGACGTGCTGGGCGACGTTGTATGCGGAGGTTTTGCAATGCCCATAAGAGAAGGCTATGCAAAAGAAATATACATCGTGGCAAGTGGAGAACTTATGGCTCTCTATGCTGCCAACAATATCTGCAAGGGTATAGTGAAATTCGCGGAGAATGGCGATGCTCGCCTGGGCGGCATAATTTGCAACTCGCGCAATGTGGACAATGAGCTGGAGCTGCTCAATGAGTTCTCAAAAAAGATAGGCTCGCATTTGATCCAGTTCGTGCCCCGTGACAATATGGTGCAGCGCGCCGAGATCAACCGTAAGACAGTGATCGATTTTGATCCCACTTGTAAGCAGGCTGAGGTTTACAGGTCTCTGGCAAAAAATATCATAGGAAATACGAATTTCGTGATACCAAAGCCAATGGCAATGCAGGAGCTGGAGGACATGATGGTTCAATTCGGTATAGTTGAAAGGTGAGAAAATGAAGATGATACGTGCAATAATCAGACCAAACAGGGAAGAAAAAGTCGTTGAGCATCTGGAAAAAGATGGCTTCTACTCCATGACCAAGATGAACGTCTTCGGACGGGGCAAGCAGAAGGGAATCAGGGTTGGGACGGTTTGTTATGACGAACTCCCAAAGGTGATGCTGATGCTTGTAGTGGAAGATGAAGATGTGTCAAAGGCTGTGAACGTCATCCAGAACAGCGCGCGCACCGGAAATATCGGCGACGGCAAGATCTTCGTGACCGATGTTTCAGAAGTTTACACCGTGAGGACGGGTGCATCGGGATTATAGGTGAGGTCATGAAGGAAGTTATCGCAATAATACGAAGACACAAGCTGCAGGAGACAAAAGCAGGTCTTCTGGGAATAGGGATCCCGGCGCTTACAATGGTAAGCGTGGAAGGCAGGGGAAAACAGAAGGGACTCCTAGGCTGGAATTATGAACTTGATCCTATGCTCGCAGAGGTAGAGGAAAAAAACACAGGTATCAGCATGCGCTTCATCCCCAAAAGGATGATCTACACAGTGGTCGAGGATGATGAAGTTCCTAAAGTGGTTGAGACCATAATCAGAACAAACCAGAGCGGGTACATAGGAGACGGCAAGATTTTCGTGTGCCATTTGGAGGATGCAGTAAGAGTAAGAACAGGAGAGAGCGGAGAACAGGCGATCAAGTAAGATCGATCAAGTAATGAAATCCCTCAGGGCGCACAGAGGACAGAGAAAAACAACATGAATCTGTGAACTCTGTGTCCTCTGTGGTTGATTTTCTTGAATATAAGAGGAGCAATAAATGACAACAATATTACCGGAATGTGATATGTCCATTCCACAGCGCCAACCGCACATCGTGTGCCATGAGCCTGGGAACATGATGTTGCCCATGTGCAATGTCCAGACAGTTCCAGGAGACATGACCGAGCGCGGTTGCACGTTCGCAGGGTGCAGGGGTGTAGTCGGAGGCCCAGTAAAGGACGC
The DNA here is from genome assembly GCA_028717345.1 of Candidatus Methanoperedens sp. Lineage (GTDB taxonomy): Archaea > Halobacteriota > Methanosarcinia > Methanosarcinales > Methanoperedenaceae > Methanoperedens. Next base: position 58,452 of record JAQUNZ010000003.1, on the reverse strand, counting down.
TATCCAGCTTGTGCATGGACCAATCGGCTGTGCCTACTATACGTGGGGCACACGCAGGAACCTTTCTGATACAAAGCTGCACAGGAAGTACTGCTTCAGCACAGACCTGACAGAAGAAAGCGTGATATACGGGGGAGCAAAAAAGTTGCTGAATTCTATAATAGAATCACATGAACTGTTTCCTGAAGGGAAGGCAGTGTTCGTCTATTCCACATGTGTGGTCGGACTGATAGGCGACGATACAGACTCGATATGCAAACAGGCACAGGAAAAGATCGGGATACCGGTCGTACCTTTTCACTGCGAAGGTTTCCGGGGCGTGAGCCAGTCCCTGGGGCATCACATAGCCAACCGCACTCTGTTTGAAAAAGTAGTTGGAACAGCAGAACCTGAAGAGACCACTCCGTACGATATGTGTATTGTCGGTGAATTCAACATCGACGGAGATGCCTGGATAGTAAAACCGCTGTTTGAGCGCATGGGTGTGAGGGTACTTTCTGTATTTACAGGCAACGCCTCTTATGATGATATTCCAATTATGCACAGGGCAAAGCTGAATATCGTGCAGTGCCAGAGATCATCCACTTATATAGCAAAGATGATCCAGGACAAGTACGGTGTCCCGTATATCAATGTATCCCTGTTTGGAATGGAACAGACAGCACAGGCGCTTCGTGATGTTGGTAAGTTCTTCCACCTTGAAGAGAATGCAGAAAAAGTGATAACAGAAGAGCTTGCAAAGTACCAGCCAAATATCGACCAATATAGAAAGAGACTCGATGGCAAAAAGTGTTTCATATATCAGGGAGCACCAAGAGCATGGCACTGGATGGGACCAATGCGGGAGCTGGGCATCGAAACGATCCTGACGGCAACGACTTTCGGTCACAAGGACGATTATGAGAAGATAATGGAGAAGGCAAAGCCGGGGCATATCTGCATAGATAATCCCAATGCACTTGAGATCGAAGAATACCTTACCAAACTCAAGCCGGATTTCTTTATCGGAGGCTTGAAGGAGAAATACCTTACATACAAGCTTGGCATTCCCTTTATCAACGGTCATTCCTACGAAGAAGGACCGTATGCGGGATTTGAGGGATTCGTAAATTTTGCGAAGGATATTGATGTTGCAGTGAACAGCCCTGTGTGGAAGTTCATAAACCTTCCCCTGGAGGTGAAGTAAATGACTTTGATGAACCAGGTTTCTGAGCCTATCAAGACAGTTCGTAAAACTCGCAGTGTTACCATTAATCCACCCAAGATGTGCCAGCCTATGGGTGCAATACTTGCTTACATGGGAGTCCATGGCTGCGTTCCGCTGGTGCATGGTTCCCAGGGATGCAGCACATATCCCCGCTACAATATCGCGCGCCATTTCAGGGAATCTGCCGAAGTTGCAGTTTCATCGCTTGCCGAAGATGCTGCCGTATATGGAGGAGCCAGGAACCTGACCGAAGCTATAAAGAACGTCAAGTCCAGGCTGAACCCGGCTGCTATTGGTATCTGTACCACGTGCATGAGCGAGACCATAGGCGACGATGTGAAACTGATATCGAAGAAGGCACTTACCCCTGGTGATACGATGAAGATATTCCCGGCGTCCACGCCAAGCTATGTTGGCACGCATCTCACAGGCTATGATAATGCCCTGAGGGCGCTTGTGGAAACGCTGGCAGTAAAGGGTGAACCAAACAACAAAATAAACATTATCACAGGAATAATCAATCCCGGCGACATCAGGGAGATAAAGAATATGCTGCGTTTAATGAATGTGCAAAGCATATTCCTGTCGGATATCTCCGAAACCCTTGATACCCCCATATTGCCTGGAGGGCACAAACCCGTCCTGCCTGACGGAGGTACAAGTCTTTCCGACATAGCAGATTCTGCAAACTCACTGGGCACAATATCAATATGCAGGACAGCGGGTTCTGCAGCTACGTCTCTTAAGAATAAGTTCAACGTACCTTATGTGCCTGACCCTGCGCCCATAGGAGTCATCAACACGGACAGGTTCGTGCAGAATATCTGCAAGTTAAGTGGCGCAAAGATTCCTGATGAGATCATAAAGGAGCGCGGGCGCCTGATAGATAGCCTGGTGGACGTTCATCACTATATGTATGGGAAGAAAGTCGCGATTTTCGGCGACCCTGATCTTGTATCAGCTATCGTCAGGTTCTGTGCAGAAGCTGGCATGAACCCCACTGTTGCTTTGACTGCAACGAAACATAAGGACTTTGCACCTGACATAAAGGCAGTAAATACTGAATATAAGACAGACACCCATATCCTTGAAGGCACTGACCTTTATGAATTCCACGAGGTTGTAAAAACATATGGAGCAGAACTGATACTTGGCAACTCCAAGGGCAAGGACGTTGCAGATGATGAGGGCGTTCCACTTGTGCGATTCGGATTCCCTGTGTATGACCGGGTGGGCGTGTATCGATATTCCATTATGGGCTATAACGGCTCGATATACCTGCTTGACCAGATGACGAACGCGATCCTGGGACATAAGTATGATCCCAATAAGCTGCACCAGTGAGGCGGTATCATGGAATACATAACAGGAATAACAGCATCAGGCGGTAGCTGGACTCCCAACTTTGTGGTCAGAAGCAATATCAACGACTGCGGATGCTGCGGAAAATGTTTCAAGGTCTGCGGACGCGGTGTGTTCGAGTATATCGACCATCCCAACAGCGATGACCTGTGCGGCGCCAAGGTCATGACTGTGGCGCATCCTGAAAACTGCATCGGCTGCAGCGCGTGCGCGCGCGGATGCCCGAAGAAGAATATTGTGTGCGAGCCGAAGGTTAGGTGAAGTGAGAAATGAAACCGCAGATGAACGCGGATAAACGCAGATACCTAGGAAAATAATATGGAAAAGAACTATGTCCAAAATAAGCCACATCCTCCTCAAAAACCCGGTGGTAGTTCCCACCGGGACAAAACTCAGCAAGGCTGCACAGCTCATGAAGAAGAATAAAGTCGCATGTGTTCTGGTCAGCGGAAAAAATAATTTAGCAGGAATAATTTCTGTGGAAGATATCATGGAGACGGTTGCAGATAATGCAAATCTTGATATTCCGGTTGATATCATGATGCACTCACCAGAGCTGGCAATTGATTCGGATAAATGGCTCACTGACGCAATCGTGATGTTCGAGTGCTGCAAAGCCTCGCATATAGCGGTGGTGGAACACGGAGAGAAGGTGGGTATTATCAGGGCAGATGATATACTGCATACGCATAGATTTAATAAAGAAAGAAGTTCCTTATTATATAAGAAATATGTCCATAACAAAAATTAAATTATCGAATTTTAAGAGTTTCAAGAATTTAGAAGTTAGTCTAAGTAAATTCAATGTATTGATTGGAGCCAACGCATCTGGGAAATCCAGTTTTATCCAGACCTTTAAATTTTTAAGAGATATGACAAATCATGGTTTAGAAAATGCAATATCCATGCAAGGGGGCATTCAATATCTTAGAAATATTAATATTGGTCAAAATGAGAAGTTTTCATTGGAGGTGACTTCAGATAAAAAATATACAAGGATTGTGACAAGGGCAAATGAAAAAGAAATTACTGGAATAAAGACTTATGAAACGATTTATAATCTGGCAATTAAATTTAAAAATGAAGGTGTGGGGTTTGAAATTGTTGAGGAGAAAATATTGCAGAAAAGCTATTTCGTTAGATTAGAAAAAAAGAAAAATCCCGACGAAAAGAAAAAATATGATGAAAAAGAGAAACTTGGTAAAGGGGAAATCACTGTTACAAGTCATAATGGGAAAATTCAGGTTAATTTGGATCTACCTGATGGGGTGAAAATAAAAGAAGAAAATTTATATCCACCATTTTTTAAAGAGGAAGTTTTAAAAGATGACAAATTTGAATCAAAAAGTCTACTCCAATATTCTATCTTTATTATGCCACTGATTTTCAGTGATTTCTCAATTTACGATTTCGATCCAAAGTTGCCCAAAAAAGCCACCCCAATAACTGGCAAAGCTGAATTGGAAGAAGATGGCAGTAATTTGGCAATAGTTCTAAAGAACATTTTAGAAAATGAAGATACAAAAAGAAAATTCTCGAATTTAGTGAGAGATGTTTTGCCATTTGTAGAGGATTTAGATATCGAAAAATTTTCTGACAAGTCTTTACTATTTAAATTACGTGAAATATATTCTGAGAATCAATACTTACCAGCACCATTCTTGTCTGATGGAACAATCTGCATTACTGCATTGATTATCGCTTTATATTTTGACAGAAAGCCACTCATAATAATTGAGGAACCCGAAAGGAACATTCATCCTTACCTTATTTCCAGATTAATAAACATGATGAAAGAAGTCTCAGAAGGAAAACAGATCATTGTTACCACCCATAATCCTGAAGTAATAAAACATGCGGGATTGGAGAATATTTTACTTGTATCAAGAAACAAAGAAGGCTTTTCAACTATTTCAAAACCATCTGAAAAAGAGGAAATAAAAATATTTTTAGAAAATGAAATGGGAATCGAAGATCTTTATGTCCAGAATTTATTGGAGATATGAGGGATGGGATCTAAATTATTCATCTTTATTGAAGGCGATGATGATGAGAGGTTCTTTGAAAGAATTATAATCCCCATGTTTGAAAATAATTATGATAAAGTTAAATTGTGGAAATATGCACAGGAAAAAAACGAAAAAATCTTCCAATTCCTCAAAAGCATTCAAGCAATGAAAGCAGATTATATTTTCGTGGCAGATAATAATGGCTCTCCATGCATAACGGATAGAAAACAAAGAATAGAAACTGATTTTAAAAATATTGATAAAAATAAAATATTGGTAGTGGTAAGGGAGATAGAAAGCTGGTATCTTGCTGGAATTGATGATGTATCTTCTAAAAAATTTGGGATAAAATCGTTTCCCAACACAGAACACATTAATAAAAGCGCATTTGATGACCTGAAACCTAAGAAATTCAATTCTCGAATAGACTTTATGTCAGAAATATTGAAATTATTTTGTATAGATACGGCAAAAGTGAAGAATAGCTCATTCAGTTATTTCATTGAAAAACTGGAAAGATGATAAATTGGTGGAAAAACGATGAGAATCCACTCCCTTGAACACGAACCCTTCGAAGGATTAGCCAACATCGAAACATGGGCAAAGAAAAAAGGTCACAGCATCACAAGAACGCTTCTTTTCAATAACGAAGAACTCCCCGATATCAGCGACTTTGACTGGCTTTTCATAATGGGCGGTTCCATGAACATCTATGAAGAAGATAAATATCCCTGGCTAAAAGATGAAAAGAGTTTCATTGCGCAGGCCATTGCCAGCAAGAAAATCGTCCTGGGAGTGTGCCTTGGATCGCAATTGATCGCAGATGTCCTTGGAGGAAAGGTGAGCAGGAACAAACATAAGGAGATTGGATGGTTCCCTGTCTCTTTGACAGAAGAAGCAAAGGATTCCTCGATATTCACTGCTTTTCCAGAAAAATTCACTGCTTTTCACTGGCACGGTGACACATTCAAGATCCCCAGCGGCGCCAGGAGGATTGCTGAAAGTGAGGGATGCCTTAATCAGGCATTTGAATACGGGCGCGTTGTAGGATTGCAGTTCCATCTTGAATATTCAAGACAGAGTATAGAACTCATGTTCAGGAACTGCATTGATGACATCACGGAAGGCAAATATGTCCAGAAGCCTGATGAGATCGTATCGCAGATAAATAATGTCCGGGATATCAACAGGATATTGTATTTATTGCTGGATAATATGGAACGGGAATTTAGTTGACCCTGATATTGAATATGGGCGACATCTTTTTTCTTTTGATCCTCTTTGCAGCAGGGCTGCTATATTCTTCAGTAGGTCATGCCGGTGCTTCTGGATATCTTGCAGCCATGGCGCTATTCGGTCTTGCCCCGGAAGTTATGAAACCTACAGCTTTAACCCTGAATATCCTTGTGGCTGCAATAGCTACGATACAATTCTACAGGGCAGGGTACTTTTCATGGAAGATTTTCTGGCCTTTTGCCATCAGTTCGATCCCTTTTGCATATATAGGAGGCGCCATGTCCCTGCCTGGCAACATCTACAAACAAATAGTAGGTATCGTATTAATATTCGCAGCTTACCACTTTTTTATGCAAAGGCAGTCTGCGACCGTGAATTCAACAAGACCTTTGCCTGTTCCTGCAGCCATATTTGCAGGCGCAGGGATTGGATTACTTTCAGGTACCGTGGGCGTTGGCGGTGGGATATTCCTCACTCCACTGGTACTTTACATGGGCTGGGCAGGAACAAAAACAACTGCTTCTGTTTCTGCAGCCTTCATTTTAATGAACTCGATATCCGGTCTTGCAGGACATATTTCGAGTGTGAGCTCCCTTCCTCCTGAGATATATGTCTGGGCATTTGCCGCTTTGCTTGGCGGTATTATAGGTTCAGGTCTTGGAAGCAGGAGGCTTGCCAATCCAACGCTCTACAGTCTGCTTGCAGTAGTGCTTGTGATCGCAGGAGGAAAATTCATACTGGTATAAAATAGCGCAATCTTAATAAATCCCTGGAACAATCAGACACTAATGACAGTTCTTAAAGGATACCGTGAATTTTTTGACAGGTGCGATGATCCAGCCCTTCTTTCATCAAAAGAAAAAGACGGTATTTTCTTCATTTTCCGCTCGCTTGAGGCATGGAAAGAAGAAAAATGCAAAGATGAGGATATCCCTGCTGAGGAACTCGTAAGGGACGAGTATTCAAAGAACAGGTTCATTGCCCATCCCTGACCTTTTTTACAGTCAGTTATATATATTAACATGCCTATAAGATTTTGATAGAAACGAATGGGCAAAGTAAAAACTGCAATACAAGGACTTGACGAACTGATCGAAGGCGGATATGTCGAGAACGATGTAATTCTTATTACCGGAGGTCCTGGAGCTGGAAAGACCACTTTTGGGATACAATATCTTGTAGGTGGTGCTACCGCTTATAATGAACCGGGTGTGCTCGTGGTCATGGAAGAAACGCCTGCAAGGATGATACGCGACTCATGGAGGTTCGGGTGGGATATCGAGAAACTTGTGGCGCAAAAAAAAATTAAAATAATCTACGCCAATCCCTTCAAATACACAAAATTCGCAAAAACACCAGAAGGCAGCCCCCTGAGCGTGATCGCATCGAGCAAGAACATCGGAGAGATATTCCAGCAGATACAGGCTGAAGTGAATGCGATAAAAGCAAAAAGAGTATTCATTGATTCCATAACATCTCTTAAATTGTCCACCGAGCCGTCAGAAGCCAGGTATATCGTATCTGAATTCATCAAGAACCTTGAGTATCTTGACTGCACAACGCTCATGACAAGCGAGATATACAGCAGGGAGGCGTTCAGCGTTGAGGAATATCTATCGTCAGGAGTTATCAGGCTTCATGTGTTCAGGGTTGGAGGAAGCCGTGTGAGAGCCATCGAAATATTAAAGATGCGAGGCGTCAAGCATGATGAGACTTTGCATCCATACGATATACAGGAAAAAGGCATAGTCGTCCATCCTACCGAAACAGTGATGAACGATGAGATGAGCCTTTTTGATACCGTGGGCGCAAAATAACATACGGGATCGATATGGCGCTAAATTATGATGAAATAGTCGGAAAATTCGATAAATATATTTTCAATACCTATACCCGCCAGCCAGTGGCGATAAAAAAAGCTTGCGGGGCAGTAGTGACAGATGTGAATGGAAAAGAATACATAGACTGCGTGGCAGGCATCGCAGTTAATAACGTGGGACACTGCCATCCTGCCGTTGTAGAGGCGATAAAACGACAGGCAGAACAGTTGATCCATGTTTCGAACCTGTATTACACAGAGCAGCAGGCGCTCCTTGCAGAACAGCTTGTTAACCTTACAGAGATGGACAGGGTATTCTTCTGTAACTCAGGAGCCGAAGCTGTAGAAGGCGCGCTGAAACTTGCACGCAAAGCCACAGGCAAAAAGGAATTCATAGCAGCAGAACATGCGTTCCACGGAAGGACGCGCGGAGCGCTCTCTGTAACGCACAAGGAAAAATACCGCAAGCCATTTGAGCCGCTTGCTCCTGCTGTTTTTGTCCCTTACGATGATGCAGACGCTATAAGGGAAGCTATAACAGAGGATACGGCAGGCGTGATTCTTGAAGCAATACAGGGAGAAGCCGGAGTTATAATACCTTCAGACGGGTATATGAAAGAAGTGCGGGAAATATGCGATGAAACAGGCACACTGCTCATAGTTGATGAAGTGCAGACCGGGTTTGGCAGGACTGGAAAATGGTTCGCCAGGGAGCACTCAGGAATAAAACCAGACATTATGACGCTTGCTAAAGCCATGGGAGGAGGCTTCCCAATGGGCGCAATGCTTGCACGTGAAGATGTTGCAGCTAATTTCGGGCGCGGAGACCATGCGTCCACTTTTGGGGGCAATGCTCTTTCCTGCGCCGCAGCTCTTGCCAACATAGAAGTGATCAAGAAAGAAAAACTTGTTGCAAGATCAAACGAGTTTGGCGCATATCTTATGAAAAAGCTCAAAAATCTAAATAAGGATTATGTAAAAGAGATACGCGGCAAAGGATTGATGGTCGGTATGGAACTATCCATAAAATGCGAAGACATAGTCGGCAAGGCAAGGGAACGCGGAGTGCTACTTAACTGCACATCGGATTCAACGCTGCGTTTTGTCCCGCCTCTTTCGATCACAAAGGAACAACTTGATAGAACAGTGGAAGTGCTTGATGGGATTTGAAAAACTTGTGAAGATCTCAGTAAAAGAGATAAAGAAGTATGTTCCAGGGAAATCTATCGAGGAGATAGCCCTGAAGTACGGTCTTGATCCCGAAAATATTATCAAGCTAGGCTCAAACGAGAATCCGCTTGGACCATCGCCGCTTGCTGTTAAGGCAATTCAGGAAAAAGCCGCGAAAGTCCATTTATATCCGCCTTCGGACGCGCTTGATCTACGAAGCGCGCTCTCAGAATACACAAGCTATCCTGAGAAAAACATCGTTGTATCAGGGAACGGAATGGACGGCATTCTTGATACAATGATGAGACTTTTCATGTCGCCCGGAGCAGAATCAGTGATCCCGATACCCACGTTCTCATATTATGAGATAGCAACACTGGCTAACGGCGGGAAACCGGTGTTCGTAAAAAGGGACAGTGACTTCGAAATAAGCCACAGGGATATTCTTGCAAAGGTCAACAGCAATACAAAGATGATATTCCTTTGTTCGCCAAACAATCCTTCAGGCAACGTCATAAGGGAAGAAGAAGTCAGGAAGATCCTTGATAAAACACGCGCCATCGTGTTCATTGATGAAGCTTATGTTGAATTTGCACAGGCAGACCTTTCAGGTCTTGTGAAAGAGCACGAGAATCTGATCGTAGGGCGCACGTTCTCAAAAGCCTTCGGTCTAGCTGGGATGCGCCTGGGCTATGCGATCGTTCCGGAATGGATCGCACGTGATTATATGAAGGTCATGACCCCGTTCTCGGTTGACGTACTCTCACTTGCAGGCGGCATTGCCGCACTTTCTGACAGCAAGTATATTAAGAAAAGCATAGAAACTGTGAAAAAAGGACGTGAGCAGCTTACCAGGGGACTTGAGCATCTTTGCAGGGTATATCCATCTGAAGCGAATTTTATAATGATAGACGTTGCCCCACGCACAGCTGCACATGTTTGTGAATCTTTGCTGAAAATGGGCATAATAGTCAGGGACTGTACCTCCTTTAGAGAAGCAGGAGATTCGCTGATACGGATAAGCATAGGAACACAGGCGCAGAACAAAAAGGTAATAGCAGCAATGGAGATGATAATATGACAGGTTCGATGATAATAGCTCTTACAGGCACGCCGGGAACAGGAAAAACAACTGTTTGCGAATTCATAAAGGAACATTCAAAATACAGGGATAAGTACCGTATAATCGATCTTCATAAGCTTATTCTGGATGAGAAGCTTTACACAGGAAGGGATGAAGATCGGGATACCTACATTGCAGACATGGAACGGCTCAAGGAACGGACGGCAGAACTTGTCAAACAGACACCTGTTGGAATGGATACAATCATTGAAGGGCATATTTCACATTACCTCCCGGCTGATGTCATTATCGTGCTCAGGGCAGCGCCCGTGGCTCTCAGGAAGCGCCTCGGAAAACGGAGAGAATATTCCTTTGAAAAGGTAAAGGAGAATTCTGATGCCGAGGCGCTTGACGTGATTCTTGTGGAATCTGTTGAGGCAAACGACCGGGTTTTTGAAATAAACACAACTGATATGAACCTGATCTCTGTTGTAAAAACAGTCGATGATATTATTGAGTCCTTGAAGAAGGGAAAGATACCTGAGGAATATCTTCCTGGAAAGATTAACTGGATAGACCAGGTTGAACTTTGATCACCAGGTTTCAAGATGGATGTTTTTTGAATGTCAAACTCAGGCAAGCTTTGTTTGCTGATATTTCGCCTTTAATCCTTCAAGGTCGATAAGATCATTCAGCATGTTTATCAGTATCTCTGTCCCCCGGCTCTGTATCCTGCTGTCTTGCGTTGTAGTCTCAAATGCGGGATCATCGACAGGTATCTTGATGCGGGTCACCGCAGCCCTGTGTTCCTTGAGTTTTGAATCTTTTGATTCCTTTACAGTCTTTGTTTTTTGCGCTTCAATGCCGAGAAGCTCAAGTTCATATTTGAAACACGGACGCATGAAAAGGGAATTGAGGATAAATACGGCAACTTCCTGTCTTTCTGAGATATCGATGTCCTTTAATCGCTCTTTCAGGATGCTGTAAATGTCGCGTTTGGATTTGTTCTTTAGAACATATACTTTTGAGGGAGGTATGTCCATCTCCTCAAGATGCCCTACGTCAGTTAAAGCGCGTAAATATCCAGTCAGGATCAGTCGGTGCTGGTCGTACCCGCTTTTCTTTAATTCCCGCGCTATCCGGCTTATAGACATCTGCTTTTGCAAAAGGATATCTGTAAGAATGTTATAGAACTGGGACATACTATACTTAATTTGGTAACAAACCTGATATATTCTTTGGTGGGTGTGAAGATTTTATATATAAACCACCCCAGTTATATTGACAAGGAATGAAAGATACAGATATCATTTTCTCACCTGCGCTTGATAGGTATATCGAGATACGATTCGACAGATGTCTGTCTTCTATCAGGTTTATCAATTCCAGGGAACTGGCTCTGAAAAGGACTTTGAAGGCAAGTTTTGAACTTGAGGAGTATTTCAGGGGAGAAAGGACAAAGGTTTCATGCGATGTGGATCTTTCAGGAATGTCTGATTTCACACAGAGGGTACTTGAAGAAACAAAAAAAATAGAATACGGGACTGTGGTCACGTATTCAGAGCTTGCTCGAAGGATCGGGAGCAGGGCAGTGCGTGCTGTTGGAAGCGCGCTTTCCCGTAATCCTGTCCCTATAATTGTGCCTTGCCACAGGGTTGTTGCGAAGGACGGTTTTGGCGGTTATTCATGCGGAGTGGATATAAAGATTAAACTCTTAAAGCTTGAACGGAAGCATTTATCCAATAACCTTTAATAGCTCATAGATGAATTTTGAGCCGGGCCCCGATGGGGTAGTCCGGATATCCTTTGAGATTGCGGATCTTAAGACCTGGGTTCAAATCCCAGTCGGGGCGTGACCATCACCAGATTGAGCTTTCACTAAATACTGCCTTGTGCAGTGCTTGACAAATTCACTTGTCTCATAATATTTGTTTTACATTATTTTTGCGCTATTACTGCCACATGGTCTAAATGAAAAGGTTCTAAATTCATTGATCCTGCAACCTTGAAAAGCTCCCCAAGCTTTGTTATCTCGATACGGCTCACATCATCCGTATTTTTTACAGAATCAATGCTTTTTGATTTTATCATCAGGACAATATAACCTCCTTTTTTAAGAAAGAGTTCTGCGTTCCTGATGGCTATCTCCGCCTGCTCGCGCTGCGCCACGTCCTGATAAACAAGATCAACCTCAGTGACCATGTTCCTGTATGTAGCCGGATGCCTGGCATCCGCAAGTATCGGGATGAGGTTCTTCCTGGGTGTGCTGATGCGGATAAGGTCTTTCATTGCGCGGGGTGAAAATTCAACAGCAAATACCACTCCATCAGAAACAATATCTGAAACATGGCTTACCGTAGTCCCATTGGCAGCGCCAAGATACAGCACAGAGGAATCCTTTTTTAGAGGTATTTTGGCGCCATTTAGGATAAGAGCGGCAAGCTTGCTGTGATAAGGGTCCCATAAGCGGTATTCTTCATTCCAGACTTTTATGGTCTTTTCATCCTTCACACTGGGAACAAGAGATTTCGTGACTAATCTTTTTGAACCATTATCGGCAATAAAAGAAAAAACGTTGTTCAGTCCGGTTTTTATTAGATCATTATCTTCCATTCTCTGTGGTTTTTATTTCTCTAACTTTCCTTAATCAACCGCGCAATATCATCACCGACATCAGAAGTGGTATTAGAACCTCCAAGGTCATAGGTCTTAACTTCCGCGTTCACAAGGTTCTGCTCAATCGCCCTTACTATCGCGGATGAAGCTTCCTTTTCACCGATCTGGTCAAGCAGTAGCGCTCCTGCCCAGATTGTAGCGATAGGATTCACTTTGTTCTGCCCTTTATATTTCGGCGCGCTTCCGTGTATTGGCTCGAACATGCTTGTACCTTCAGGATTAATGTTCCCGCCAGGGGCAAGACCAAGACCACCCTGGATCATCGCGCCAAGGTCAGTTATTATGTCCCCGAACATGTTGGGTGCAACTACAGTATCGAACCACTCAGGGTTCTTCACGAACCACATGGTTATTGCGTCCACGAAATTGAAATCAGTCTTTACATCAGGATATTCGTTGCCGACGGAGGTAAACTCCTCTCTCCAGAAACCGTAGATATCTGACAGCACGTTGGCTTTATCAACTGACGACAGGTGCTTTTTCCTCTGCTGTGCGAGTTCGAAAGCATATCGTATGACCCTGCGAGTGCCTTCTTTGCTGATAAGACCAAGCTGGTATCCGATCTCATCGCTGTCTGAATTAATATCCAGCCCGAATTTCACATTGTAGAGGTTGCGCGCGACTTCAAGTGTTTTTTTGCTTTTTCCTTTTTTAGCGCGTCCGCCTATGCCTATATAGAAATCCTCTGTATTCTCGCGAACTACCACGAAATCAATATCCTTTGCCGTCTTGTCTTTGAGCGGAGTCCAGACTCCCTCCAGCAGTTTAACAGGTCTCAGGTTGACGTATTCGTCAAGATAGAAGCGTATCGTCAGGAGAATGCCTTTTTCCAGAATTCCGGGCTTTATCCTCTCATCGCCTATGGCGCCAAAATAGATGGCTCTATATTGTGAAAGCTCTTTTAGCGTATCCTCGGAGATCAATTCTCCGGTCTCAAGATAGTGGTCTGCACCGTGCGGGTATTCTATCCAGTCTATGTCAAAATCGAACCGCTCGCCCGCTGCTTCAAGCGCTTTTCGTCCTTCTCTTATGATCTCAGGACCTATCCCGTCGCCGGGGATAACAGGGATTTTGTATTGTGTCATGTGTATTCCTCTTGAATGATATGCCCCTTAGAATTCCTGTGAGGTTATTAAATTATCCTGTCCATCCTGTTAACCCGGTACATTCCTTCAAAAAAGGTTGAACCGTTCAAACAGCGGCTTGTAAAAGGTCATGTGGTCGAGATAAGATATGCGTGATGCTCTTTAAGTTCGCATTAAATTTCATTTATTACATACCGGGCGCCGTGCAGTATCGGCGGTCTGCCCTGAAAGCCTGCGCGGACGCGCCGGAGTATCTGGAAGGGCTGTGCCTGTGCCTTTTTGTGTCCGCAGGGGTGGGCGGTCGGGGGACGGAACACGGATGACATGGATCGGAGCGGATGGGCACAGATTTGTGTTTTTGGTTTAAATTTAATATATTATGGTTCACTTTCGCCCCGCTTTCTCAACGCTTTTAACTACGAATGACATCTTAGCTCTGTGAAATAAGCTATGCCAGACTGGAAAAATGTCAAGTTAATATATGGTGATAACACACTTGACCATATTGCCAGACATCGGGTAAACTTATCCGAAGTGCATAACGTTCTTGATGGATTTTTCATTCCGTACAGGATAAATGTGAATGGAACCTTGAGGTATTTTGTTCTTGGCGAATCATATGGCAGGGTGCTGGTGGTAATCCTGGAGCCCTCTGGAACCAATGAAATGCGGTTGATAACGGCTTTTGATGCGCCAGATAGCAAGAAGAAGTTATATAGAGGAAAGTCAAGAAGTGAATAAGATGAGAAAATACACAGCCAAAGATGAAGAGGACCTTATAAAACAAATTGAAAGCGACCCTGAACTGGATAAAGAATTAGAACGGGAAAAGCTCGTAAAAGGTCATGTGGTCGAGATAAGATATACAGGTAAGGCTCACAAAAAAGCAGGTGCGGCAAGGAAAAAATCTGCTGCATCGCATGCTTGATGCGCTTTTAATTCGCGTTAAATTTCATTTTTGCCATACTGAGCTATGTATTTACCAAATTGTTCAATATCTTCAATATTGTTCTGCAAGTAATAGTAGAGCCGTCCGATATCTATTTTTGCGTACATGTGAACAAGTATGTTTCTAAATCCCGCAGCTGGTGCAAATTTTATGGCAAAATCCCTAGGCAAAATGCCGTGCTCCCCAAGAATCAAAAACACTTCCTGATATGCTTCAGGTCGTTTCAGTTTTTCTCTTGATATTATCATTTCACCGATATCGATGGCACATTCCAGTGCAACCTCCAAATATCACTCGACTGCTCCCTTAAGGGTATGGTCTGTCTGCAAGTCCTCTATTTTAAAGTGTTGATAACCTTTTAATATGTTCACATATTCTTCAAGCTGTTCAAGCTTGGATGCTATTTCATCATTCACACGAAACCAGCCCCGGCAATCCTTTTCAGAGTTTCTTCCGTATGCCTTTTTATGTAATATTTTTCATCTATGTATTTAGAAAGGATTTTTGTTTCGAACTTTACTCTCTCTGTTTCACTGGATTTTAGATTAATTCCATCTTTTATAATATTATATGATAAGAGCAAGGGCGCTTCGTTTAAAACAATCAGATCTATTTTGTTTTTCTTGATCAAAATGGCTATTTCACCCATCAATTTTAATTCCAGGTCGAAGCGGTCTTTTTTAGATAATTTTTCATCCAGCAGGACTCCAATATCAACATCGCTCAATCTACCTGTATCGCCCCTGACCGTTGAACCAAAAAGATAAGCAAGTTTTATACCATCCTTGCTGCTGAAATATTCTGTTAGTTCTTTTTCATATGGTATCATGCTTATTCTGTAATTGGTTTTTGCTAATATATGTTCTTCGCTCATGTTTAGCTTCTTTAGCAGCGCGGCATAACAGGCGCAGGCATCGTCATGGTTTGTATTAGATTATATTTATTTAAATCCCGGCGCCGTTCAGTAGCGGTCTGCCCTGAAAGCCTTCCGCAGGCGCGCCGGGGTATCTGGAAGGGCTGTGCCTGGGCAAAACCATTATCACTAAATAATAAGGAAGCGTTAACTACTAACTATTGGCTTTAAACTTTGATGATGTTAGGAATGGTTAACGAGGATTTAAGTAATTATAAAGAGAAGGATATACATTGAAAATCATTGGTTTTATCTGGCATGAAAAAATTATTGAAAAGCTTGAGCAGAAACACAATGTCCTACAATATGAAGTACGAGAAGTCTTTGAGCATTCGGGAGGACTATCTCCGGGAGATATCTCATTATATTCTTTATTTACAAAACAGATAAGCAGGCGCTTGTCGTATCCGCAAGAGATATGACAAGGGCAGAACGGAAGAAATATGAAGAAAAATAAAAGTTCCATATCGAAAATGCAGACCCATGAAGAAATAGGTGAATACTGGGACACCCATGACCTCGCTGAGCACTGGGAAGATACAAAACCTGCTGAATTCGAAGTCGATATCCAATCCGAAGTGACATACTTCGCAGTTGAAAAGCAATTATCAGAAAAGATCAAGGCTTTTGCCAGACTCCGGGGTGTATCGCCGGGCACGCTTCTGAATTTGTGGGTACAGGAAAAATTACAGGAGCAGAACGTTTGATGGGAGAATCAATTAAAATCCCGGCGCAGTGCAGTATCGGCGGTCTGCCCTGCCGCGGGCGCGCCAGTATCCGAAAGTGCCTGCGCCTGTTTGTGTGCGCAGGGGTGGGCGGTCGGGGGACGGAACGCGGATCGGATGGATACGCACGGATTTTTTCGTTTTTTCTGTTCCATTTATTACCCCAATACCTCCCCAATCTTCTCCTTAATTTTCCGATCAGTTTCTTATTCGCATCGACCAACCATAAAAATGCGGCGCATGTTATCCCCATGCAACCAATGTCCATCAAAATACCGCGCCGCCGTCCTCCTCTTCTTTCCCGCATGGGTGAAAGCAGGATGGGAAGAGGGTGGGATTTACACAGATTGGCGCGCGGGCGCTAACCGGTTCAATCATCGAAAAGCGCTCGTTTGATTTTGAAAATATTTTCAAGGAAACTTTTTGGCGTTCTGATAACTTTGCTCCGCTATCTTTTTACTGCCATGAAGTTCCACGATCTTTAAATTGAAAAACCGTGCAAAATCCCTGACATTTTTATCGAAGTCAGGCTCATACGAAAGTCCTGTATTGATCTTTGCAGCCCTTCCGTACAGCTTCAGATACTTTTTATCAAAATCCGATGAAAGAATCGCGTTATTCTTCGGCTTCTCCTCCCAGTTTGAAGCCCACATCGGAGTAAGGTAGAAAGTACCTGCGCCCTCGCCGTTGACCAGGGCTCTGGCATAGGCATCGTTCCCGCCAAGCGCTGCGCTGATGCAGTCCTCGACAATCTCGCCGTTTTCGTCTTTCAGGAAATAAAGCTGGCAGCCAAGAGTTTGAAAATCTTTTTCCAGGTTCGAAAGCGAATGCCCGCATGTGCCGTAGAAAATAAGAATCCTGTCTGAAAACAGGGACATTTCCATGATTTTCTTGTAAACTTCTACTCTTACCATTTCAACATCAGCATGTAATCCCCGTTTCAGCATATTGGCGACAACTGTTACTTTTGGTTTATGCTGTTTTTCCAATTTGCTGCGGATTTTTTTGATGAAATTGAAGTGGCAGAGGGGTTTTAAGATTGCCGGAAGGGATTGGTTGTGTTCGCGTATCAGGATTTCCGAAAGTCTGTCCAGGGGAATAAGTGCGGGGAGGCATCCCAGGGATTTTAGCTTTCTTTGCAGCCCGAAATGTTCACTGTTCTCTACCAGTATCAACTGAGCAAGCTCCCTATCGCCTGAGAGAACATATGCGAGTTCATCTTCAAGCATACCGCATGCAATTATGCTTAATACTGGCATTTAAAATATATCCGTCCGTTTATTAGCCCCATACCTCTGCAATCTTCTCCTTAATCTTTCCCTCAAAAATCCCGATCAGTTTCTTATTCGCATCGACCAATTTCTGCTCCTCTTCGATTCGGGCAACGATTTCCATCTGTATAGGGAGGGGCGGGAGAGGGATTTTGAAGCGTTTGATGAAATCTACAGATAAACGCTGTTGACCAGCAGAACCCGTCATGTTATTTTTTCCAGAACATAAAAATCCATTTTCTGAGATGTGATAATAAATCCATTCAGGAATAATATTACTTATTGGTCTAAATACGATGAATTCCGTAGAGCCAAAACCAATTCCATTGACCAAATCCTTTGCAATTCCCGATTTACCATTTTCAAAGCATGGAGTAATTTTTGCAAGTAGTACATCATTATTTTTGAAATAGGTATATCCCTTGATTACCTCACTCAGTTTTCTTTTCTCTTTGACTTCAAAACTTATTTGTTTCTGTTGCAAATCCGACATTGGCAAAAAAGAAACATCCAGATTTTTATCTAATCCTTTTAATTCACTTTTACCAGGATTGATTTCCACAACACCTCCCAACTCCACCACCTCCCACCCCTCATCCACCTTTATCTTCGGCTTATAATTCTCCACCACCTGCCGCGCCCCATCAACGACCTTCTGGTAGCCCTCGATCTCAGTCACGATCTCCTGCTGGACTGACAGGGGCGGGAGGGGGATTTTTCGTTTTGCATATACGTCATTTCTGTTTAATCCTGGAACAGCGCCACCGCCTTTTAATTCTTTCAAATTCAATTCTTTCAGGATAAAATAAAGATATTTAAAATTAGTCTCTACATTTTTGTTTATTTTAACAAAATATGTCGTATCGATAGGAAAACATGGTTTATCGATATATACAACTTCGCCTGCTGATCCTTTTCTTCCTACAATTATTGCAGGACCTTCAATTAAGAATTTGTTATGCCAACCAGTTATTCCATTTGAACCGACTACTGGAAATTCTCCAGCGATCCTATCTTTTTCAGGTAAACTCGCGCCATATTCAAGGGAACAAACTTTATCGAATTCAATCATTGGGTAATCTGATTTCAGTCGATGCGCCGTCTCTTTATACCTCTCCCCTGACAGATTATAATCCCCGCCCTCCGCAATCTTCCCCTTCTCCACCCTGTGCGCAAGCCTCATCTCCTCCTCGCTGAACTCACACTCCTTCCCCTCATGCAAACTCCTCCTGAACCTTAAAAGCGCAGAAAGCGCCGCCGGGAGGTCGCTCCTGCCGTTCGGGCGCCTCTGCGCGCCAAGGTCGTAACCGTCGCTCTCGATCTTTACAAAAAGGATATCAGGCGCGCGCTTTGCAAGAGTCCTGTCCATCAGCAGGATGCTTGTTTTCACGCCTGCGTAGGGCTGGAATACGCCGGATGGGAGTGAAACGACAGCGAAAAGGTGGGTATCGACAAGCAGTTTACGAAGCGCCTTATAGGCGTTTGCGGACTGGAAAATGATGCCCTCAGGCACGATCACTCCGCCCCTGCCGTTTGTGGAAATATGCTCCATGATGTAATCCACGAACAGAACTTCACTGCGGTTTGCCTGCACTGAAAAACGCTTATGGGGGCGGATGCCTCCTTTCGGGGTCATGAAAGGAGGATTGGCAAGGATCACGTCATAGGTCTCGTTCCATTTCTCCTCGCTCGTGAGCGTATCGTATTCGTAAATCTTCGGGGTCTGGAAGCCGTGAAGGTACATATTCACAAGCGAGAGCCTCACCATATCAGGGGAAATATCATATCCCACAAGGCTATTCATCAGCCTCTTGCGCTCATCCATTGTCAGGCAGTCCCCTTTTCTCACCTTCGTATTCTCGTTGAGAATATGCTTGAAAGAGGAAATCAGGAAACCCGCAGTCCCGCAGGCTGGATCAAGGATGGATTCGTTCTTCTTCGGGTCAACAACAGAAACAATAAAATCAATGATATGGCGCGGCGTCCTGAACTGTCCTGCATCACCCTGGGAGCCAAGCACCGACAGGAGATATTCAAAAGCATCCCCCAGCTTCTCGCTGTGATCGTATTTGAACTCGTTTATCTCTTTCAGGAAACTTTTCAAGGTTTCAGAATCGCGGTATGGAAGGAAGGCGTTTTTGAAAATGTTCCTGAAAAGCTCCGGGATATTCGGGTTAAGGTTCATCTTCGTGATTGCTTCGCCGTATAGTTCTATGCGATCAAAACCTCCCAGTTTCGGGTCAAAAATGCGCGACCAGGTGTATTTCTCAAATTCCCCCTTGAAAAATGCTGCTTTACCCCCAAGCGCTAGCGATTCTTTATCCATGTCGTCCATGAACTTGTAGATAAGGGCGATTGTTATTTGCTCGACCTGGGATTTGGGGTCTGGCACTTTTCCCACAAGGATGTCGCGGGCATTATCTATTTTTCTTTTTGTATCCTGATCTAACATTTTTTAACCTTCATTTGATGATTTTCAAATACTCTGTTCTTTATTGAAAAATTTAACCGCAGATGAACGCAGATTTGTAATATGGGAAACCGCTATCATTTGCAGTATTTTTTCTCAAATTATTTGACGTTATGTGGGAAATATGATTATGATTTACGTGCATATTTTTTACTTCTTAATGCCTGAATAAGCAAAGACGTTTTCTTCTTTTTCTAAAAACCAAATAGCAGGTATCTGCGTTCATCTGCGTTTATCTGCGGTTTGGTTTTTATATTCCATGAGCAACCTCTTGAAACACCTTTAAATTTCAATTCTATATATTCCAACATATTCTTCAACACCACTACATGAACTTATTTAACGATACATAATCTTTCACATACTCAGGTATCATCTCACACCACTTTCTTACTTCCCTGTACTCCTCCATCGAGAACTGGGAATTTGTCGCAAAGCGCCCGAATTCTTTTGATTCCATAATATCCTTCACTTCATGGTCTATAATATATGCTTTTAAAAACTTCCTTATGAGTGGTACTTCCCTGCTTTCCGGTTTATGTATGGAGATGAATTTCTCAACTTCCTCATCAAGCAATTCCTCTTTCGTCTTAAATACAGTAATCCTTCCAAATATCTTCTCTATGATCTCCCGCAAACTCAGGCGGCGGTCTATTCTCAACGATTTTCTCAACTTCTCAAGATTGAAATTCTCACCAGGCTTTTCAAAGATCTTACTTTTTATATATTCTTCAATGGCATCGAAATTTTCTTTTTCAAAATTCTCTTTTATGAAAGGATTAGTCCTCACAGTAGTCTCAAATTTATCAAAGAACATACGGTCGATCTTCATTCCATCCATGCCGATAGCGTATTCCTCAAAGCTTGTCATGGGGTCTAAACTGCGATTCTCATATTCACTTGTCCTTTCCGGGTCGTCACCGCCTCCTGTATATGTGCCCCTGGGAGGTAATTTTAAAACTTCATTATAATTATATTTCTCTTCGAAGTATTCGCAATTCGCAAAGAAATCAAAAAGCTTGAATTTCTCTTTAGTTTTCTTAATAACTTCGTTATCGTGCCCATTTTTCATTGAAAATGAAAAATCAAATTTCCTCGTACCTCTCCCTTTTATCTGGATAAAATCCGTTGGTGAAAATATAGGGCGCATCAGGCAGATATTCAAAATATCCTGGCAGTCATAACCTGTAGTCATCATTCCAACGGTTACGCATACCCTTGTTTTACTCGTTTTATAACCTTCCAGAAACCGAGAATTGCCAGATAAGTTATTGCTTGTATCAGTAAAATTGATAGAGAATTGCTGCGCATCCTGAACATTTGACGTTATCTGAAGAGCAAAATCTGAATTATATTTTCCAGGATATAATTTATCTGCAAGCTCATTCATTACCTGTGTTATCTTTGAGGCATGGTTCTGGCTAACGCAAAAAACAATAGTTTTGCCAATCTCTCTACTTATTGGATCTCGGAAAGCATTTTCAATAAAAGTCTTGCAGAATATCTTGTTTGTTTCTTCAGAGAGGAATTTGTTCTCAAAATCCTTATGATAATATATCTGCTCTTCTTTCATCCCCTGAGCGTTTTCAATAATAATAGAGTAACCCTTATCTGAAAGTAGCTGTGTGGTGATCTCGGTTCGTGCATCAACAGCAACCGGGTTCACAAGATATCCATCCTTCACAGCATCAATAAGACTGTAGCGAAAAGTCGGATTCCCGCTCTCGCAGCCAAATGTGATATAGGTGTCCCTGAGCTGTCTTCGTTCCCATTCGCGCGGGTCTTTCCTACTTACTTTATCGGGGTCTAAATACTTCAGATAATCTTTAGGTGTGGCAGTAAGACCGAGTTTATAGCCAACAAAATACTCAAAAACAGCCCTGCTGTTCCATCCGATCGAGCGGTGGGCTTCATCCGATATCAGAAGATCAAAATCCGTGGGTGAAAAAAGCCTCTGGTATTTATTGTCAAAAGAAAGGCTCTGGACAGTGGAAACGACAATCTCAGCTTTTCGCCAATCATCCTTATTTTCTTTATAAATAACAACTTTGTAATCATTTTTTAACCATTTAATAAAATTTTTCTTCGCCTGATCTTCAAGTTCCAACCGGTCAACAAGAAAAAGCACTCTCTTGGCATTTCCTGATCTCAAAAACAGTTTGATAACTGCGGCAGAAATCAATGTCTTTCCTGTTCCAGTCGCCATTTCAAAAAGGAACCTGTCGTGCCCATCTTCCACTGATTCCTGCAAAGCATGAACCGCATCTAACTGATACGGTCTTAAGAATTTCAACCCGGATTCGTGTATATAATCAGGTCTTGTTTTGTCATTGCTCCAGCGCGGGTCTTTGTCAAAAAGGGGGTTCTGTATCCGGGCAATGTAATCCTCTCCGACTATTTCTTTAACGAGAGTGGAGGGATTGGGCTGAAACGAACCTGTATGATGAAGCGACTCTAATGTTGGGAATTTTGTGATAACACTTGGATTTCCACGCTCCAAGTCCCAGAAATAATGCAAATTGCCATTTGATAGTACAACGAATCTCACATTTTGTGATTGCGCATATTTTCTTGCCTGTTCTTTCCCATCGAGAGGATTTTTATCTTCTGACTTCGCCTCTACAATAACAAATGGGAAATTTTTTTCATCCAGAAGAAGAAAATCAGTGAAACCATTCTTTGTTTTTTCAAAATCGTTCCCAAACTCATCAAGATTCTTCCTGGTGATCTTGACATTATTCTCTAAAACGATATTGGCTTTTCCTTTTTCATCATCAAAGAATCTCCAACCCGATTGTTCAAGGAGTTTATTGATTTTGATGCGTGCTTTTGCTTCTTTTTGCATTAACTGCTCCAGCCATCAGATATATTAGATTTTAATAAGATATATTTAATTCTTGTTGATATAATCTGTATAAACGTGTATTCAATAAATGTATCACATAAAATCCGCCAGCCCCTTCTGCTTCACCTTATCGCTCTCAAAAAGCGATTTCATCTCAAGTTCCAGCAGCTCAAGCCTCTGCTTCGTATAATGCCTCACATCATACTCATCCGCAATCCTCAAACTCGTCTCAAGATACTTCTTCACCGAACCCTCATGCACCGTAAGCACGACATTCCCCCCGCACTTCGGGCACGTCCCCCGCAGGGGCGGGCGCCTGTATTTCGCATTGCATTTCGTGCATCTCACCTTCTGCTTCGAGAATGAGCGCAGGTTCCCTATCAGGTCTGGAAGGAAATGCGATTCAATGACGCGCTCAGCCACGTCCTGCGGGTCAACAGCCTTGATCCTTCGCGCCAGGGCAAGCTGCGCGTCCATCTTCTCAATCATCGTCCCCAGCGTCTTGTAGGCGCTGTTCCTTGGACCTGCTGCGATATCAGTGGTGTCGTGCGTGAACCCGAAGCCTTCATACTGCGCAGGTTTTCCAAGCCTTCCGCTAACTGTATCCATGATCTTCACGATGTCCTTCGGGTTCGTGTACTTCAATGTCGCCTCATAGAACTCAAGCGGATACTGGAAAAGCACATCTATATTATGCGCCTCCTTATCCACCTCATTCGGGTCGATGCGCGAGGTCAGCACAAGCGGCGCATCCATCTGACCGCCGCGCTTGTCGGGGAGGTAGGAGCGCGAGAAGTTAAGGAGACCGTCCATGAGCAGCATCACGCAGTCCTCGTCGCCGTCGCAGTTCCTTCTCTTCGCAGCATGGAAAAAAGGATGCGCATAGCCCACGGACGCGGTCGTGAAACCCACCAGCCTCCCCAGGACTCCTGCCGATGTATGCGGCGCAAGCCCGATGACAAGTTTGCCGATAAGCTCATCAATGCTGCTGATATTGTAGTATGGATCTACTTTATAATATTTCGTCAAAAGATCGTCAATAAACCCCGCGGTCTTGAGCAAATATTCGCCGCAGTCCTTTGAAACAACAATATCCTGCACTTTGAGTTCAAGTATCTGTTTCTCATCAACAAGCGGTTTCCCATATACATCCTTATCATATCCCATCTCTACGAGTTTCTCCACAGTAACGCCAATCTCTTTCGGCTTGATATGCGTGAGCGGCAGGTCAGATAAATCATACCTAACTGTCCCATCCTTGAACATCACGATGCCGTGCTTTGCCCGGAGTATCCCCTTTTCAAGCGGCTCAGGCGTCTTGTTCTTTGAGGTCAGACCCAGAACTCCTTTTATCGACACCAGGTTATCCCTCTCTCCGAGATTCTTTAGCGCAAGCAGGCATTCTGACTTGAAATCTATATCCATCTCTGTGACAGATGTGGTCTCTTTTTTGCACTTCGGACAAATGGGTTTGGCGACTTCGATCCCGCAAGACTGGCATTTAAGCAATGGTTGGGTGAACTTCCCGCACTGGCATCTGTTCTTGAAAGTCCTTGTCCTGCAAGAAGGACAGTAGCGCTCACCTATCTGTACTTTTATCGTCCCGACTTTTTCTTTCTGGACTGTGAGTCCTGTCCTGAACTCGTTATTCCTTTCAGCGCCATTCCCTTCCTCCTCTTCGACATAATCTTTCGCGCTCTGGAGCGACCTGCGCCTGCCTCCAGCTTCGCCTATCGGGAAAAGAACATGCGGCGCCGGTTTCATCTCCCTTTTGTCCGATTTTTCGGGTCGTCCCATCCTGCCCCCGATCCTTATCGGAGCGCGACTGCGGATATTTATCCCGCTGAGTTTTGATACCGTATCCATAATGTCTTTTTCGAGGGATGTCCATGTTTTTTTAAGGTCGGGGGAAAGTCCAAGACATCTTAGAAGCGGCAGCGGCTCTTCGATGATTATCTGGTTTTCACGGACAGTATGAGGTATAAGAAGAGTTTCAAGGATGTTTTTTATTTTACCATCAGGAGGGAAATGCAGTTTTCCGGCAAATTTCCCGTTCTTCTGGATGTATTCTGCAAGTGCTGTCAGGTCATCAAGCGTAATATCATGCCAGAGGTATGTATATTTGGGATGGAGCGGCACTTTGTATGTATCAGATAAAGAAAGCGCAGTTTTCTGGTCCGGGTTTTTTAATTCCCCGTGCTCCTTTATGGACGTCTTTGAAGCAAGTTCCTGCACCCACCATTCATAGCAATAGGAGGATGGCACAAGAGGATGATTATTCTCAAGAAAATCCCCGAAGTTGATAAGGATTTCACCTATATCAAGAATCCTCTGCACAGAAGGTCTTATCCTGAGAGCATCATGTGCCGTGTCCACCCTCAGCACATCCCCGTTGAACAGTCGAACCGTCGGTCCTTCGAGTGTATCCACAGGTCCAATAGCTGCCGCTTTTCCAGGGCGTTCCACTTTTAGCTGCGTGCCTGTTGCTATGAAATCATCCACCATTACCATCGTAGCAGGACTTAAGCCCGCTGCTGCAAAACTCGTATTCCTGCCCCTTCCGTACCTGAGCCTGAATCCCCCCGGGCGTGAAGGATATGAAAATACAGGTCTTCCTGCTATCAGATCCTGGAGGTACTTGTCCTTGGGTTTAAGCTGCGCTGAGGCATCGTCTGTTTTAACTGTCACGACGAACTTCTCAAGAAAGTCCCAGCCTGGAAGTTTCAGCTTGTCAACATGTTTTTTCACCTTCGGGGCTTTTAACGCGATGCCCTCTGCGATCACAAGCGCCATACCGCCGCGTATTCTGTTCGTCTCAACGCGCTGGAGGTCGCGGCGCCCTTCTACTTCAGCCTCTTCCGTGGGCTCACCGTCTATGCAGATGGGGCAGTTACTTACGATAAGTCTTATTTCATCGTCGGTGGGCAGGTACTGGAGATGGACGTTCCTGTGGTATGCACCGATCTCTTCAACGTATCTCTCCACCTCTTCAGGTCGCGGGATGAAGCGGTTGATCCCTAAACTTCCGCGGATGTAGTCCGCAGCCAGGACAGAGAGCGCCTGCGCAGTGCCGCCCGCGCTGCGTATGGGTCCTGCGTAATATATCCTGATGTATTCCGTTCCGTCGTCGTTCTTTGCAAGGTCAATCTTAGCTATGCCCTCTATTGGAGCTGCTACAACGCCTTCTGTGAGAACAGCCATGGATATCCTTACAGCAGCTTCTATAGCATCGCGTTTAGAGTCGAATTGTTTGATCTTTCCGCTTGCCACTTCAAAACCAAGCTGCAATGAAGCTTCCTCGCGGGACATGGTCGATTCAAGCTCCCTAAGCCGCTTCGCCACGCCCTCAACTCCAATGAGCTTTTCCACCCTGTCAGCAAGGTCTTTTGCTATCGGTATCTCGATCGAGGGTGTCGGGTCTGCTCCATTTGTGCGTGCACGGTTGGCGATGTCGATGGCGCGGTTGAGTTCGATTTCAAGGGTGTTGAAATATTGAAGCATGGCGGTGCTGGCGGCGAATTTCATTATTGGCACCCTTTCATGAATAAATTAACCGCAGATGAACGCAGATAAACGCAGATATGATTACTTTGTGTTCTTTGTGCCCTTTGCGGTTTTTCCATAGTTTGATTCATCCCTTCGACCAACATTATGTGCTGATTTCAGGTTGGAATGAGATAAAGGTTGTTGTATTTGACGTGTTCAGTGACTGATTTAGTTCCATGATAAAATGGTTAGTAATCAGAAATTTCTTCTTAAGTCTAATTTAATGCCGGAATTAGCCTATTCCAAATTAGCCTATTCCAAATTAGTCTAATCCAAATTAGTCTAATCCAAATTAGTCTAATCCAGATTAGTTAAATTTAAATAACATCCCCGCCAACTATAATACCATGTTCCTCAACCGCGAATCCGAATTAAACCATCTCGAAGAGGAATACTCAAAAGACTCATCCAGATTCATAGTGCTATACGGCAGGCGCAGGATTGGGAAGACCGCCATTATCGAGGAATTCGGGAAAAACAAAAAGGATTTCATATACTATCTTGCAGACCAGCAGACAGAGACCCAGCAGATAGAAAGTTTCAAACAGCAGATATATGAATACACGCGTGATGATTTTCTGCAAAAGACAAGGTTTGATAACTGGGACCAGTTTTTCAGCTACCTTACAAAGATACTGCCAGCGGATAAAAGGCTGGTCATCGGCATAGATGAAATAACCTATATCATCAAGAGCACACCCGCTTTCCTGTCCATCCTCCAGAAATACTGGGATACGTCCTTCTCGAAGACAAAGATGTTCCTGATCGTGAGCGGTTCTCATGTGGGAATGATGTTGCGAGAGGTGTTGAACTACGATTCCCCGCTATACGGCAGGCGCACATCGCAGATACACCTGAAAGCCTTTGACTTCAAACATGCTTCAAAGTTCCTTAAAAATTTTGACATCGAAGAGCGGGTGACGTTATATTCCATCACAGGCGGCGTGGCGAAATACCTGTTATTGATAGAAGAGCGCAGCGTGGGCGAGTTCATAAAAAAGAAGATACTTGAAAAAGAGGGATTTTTCTATCAGGAAAGCATCTTCCTGCTGTCACAGGAGTTTAAAAACCCCAATGTCTATCTTTCCACACTGAAAGCAATCGCACTGGGACATACCAAACTCAATGAAATTTCCAATTTCGTGGGAATCGATGGAAAAAAATTGACAAGATACTTAGATGTGCTCCAGGAAATCGGTTTTGTAACGCGCCAGGTTCCTGTGACTGAAGACCCTCTGCGCTTCAGGAAAGGCGTTTACGGTATTGAGGATAATTTCCTGAATTTCTGGTTCAGGTTCGTACTGCCCAATCGCTCACGGATTGAGTTGAGAGACACAAAAGACCTGCTTGATAGCATCCTTGTTTCAATGCCTGATTATGCATCTTCCGTCTTTGAGCATATTGGAATGGAGTTCCTTCAGGGAATAGGGAGCGCCGGGAGGCTTCCAGCACAGTTCTCCCATTGGGGCAGGTGGTGGGACAGGATGAATGAGATAGATATCGTGGCATTGAACAGTGATACATTGGATATACTTTTCTGTGAGTGCAAGTGGCAGAAAAGAAAGACAGATGCTGATGCTGTCCAACATTTACTGGATACGGCGCCGCAGGTTAACTGGTTCAACAAGAATAGAAGGGAGCATTTTGCTTTCATCTCAAAGGCAGGTTTTACAAGAGAGGCGGTGAAGGTTGCACGTGATAATGGGGTGCTTCTCTTCGATTTGAAAGATATGGATGATTATTTTGGATGATATTCACTTCTGCCTGATCTTCACAGCATTCGCATGCGCCGGGAGTCCCTCTGCCTCGGCAAGATCGATGATAGTATCTCCTAAACTTTCAAGCCCTTTCTTATCAATCATCTGCACGCTCGACTTTGTCACGTAATGGTCTGTGTTCAGCCCGGAGAAAACGCGGGCATATCCTGCGGTTGGAAGCACATGGTTCGTTCCGGAAGCGTAGTCTCCAGCAGACACGGGCGCGTAATTTCCCACAAATATCGAACCTGCATGCCTGATCTTCCCCAGGATATTCATATCAACCATTATCTCAAGATGCTCTGGTGCAAACCTGTTTGAGAACATGATGCACTCATCAAGAGTTCCGATCAGGATCGCCGCATTATCAAGCGATTTCCTGATGATATCAAGCCTTGCAGAGGTCTTCAATTGAAGTTCCAAATTTTGTCTTACTTTTTTTGCCAGTTCCTCTGATGTTGTAACTAGAACGCAGACAGCATCAGGGTCGTGCTCTGCCTGGGCGATCATGTCAGCAGCGATATAATCCGCTCTCGCCGAGCTGTCTGCAATAATTAGCACTTCACTGGGTCCTGCAGGGAAATCAATCGCAGTACCGCATGCCATCTTTGCCGCAGTAACGTAAACATTGCCAGGTCCCACTATCTTATCCACCTTCGGGACGGTCTTTGTCCCGTAAGCCATAGCAGCGATCGCCTGAACCCCGCCAATGCGGAATACCCTGTCTGCGCCTGCAATAGATGCGGCTGCAAGCGTAAGCGGGTTCACACTTCCATCCTGCCTTGGCGGAGTGCATACCACCACCATTTCCACGCCTGCGATCTTTGCAGGTATTACTGTCATTAGCGCTGTACTTGGATACGTTGCCCTTCCACCCGGGATATAAGCGCCCACACTATCAAGAGGTGAAATATGTTGCCCCATTATAAGCCCTGGAGCGAATTCGGTCATCCAGTCTTTGCTCATCTGCGCCTGGTGATACTCACGGATATCATTCGCAGCCTTTCTAAGATGTAGAATGAACTTCTCATCAACCGCAGTGAGAGCCAAGTCAATCTCTTCCCGCGAAACCTCAATATCTTTTATTACAGCTTTGTCGAATTGCTGCGTCAGGCGCAAAAGCGCCTCATCCCCGTTCTTCTTTACATCCTCCATTATAGAAACTACGGATTGGGTTACCCCTGATAATTGCCCTTTGCCCCGGTTCAACAGTCGATTTGTTTCATCGGGCGTAAGTTCTGAAATAAGCTTTGTTAACATCTTTATTTCTTTTCCAGCGATCTTCTGATATCCTGGTTTACGTTCTCAGGCTTTGGCACTTCTTTTATGAAATTGCTCATCTCTTCCTCGCGCTTCCTGGTCTGGGGGGATTTGGCTTTTTCATGGCAGTCTTTGCACCGGTATCCGATCACAGCAAGACGCGCTGAATATACAGGATATCGTATCTTGATATTCAATTCGTTCCCACAGTCCATGCACTTATTCTCATCCATTTTCTTCATGTTGTCCGTTTCACCTCAGCTACTTTTAAAGAATATCCCTTCTCGCATGAACCTGATATATCTTCACCCACTTTTACAACAGTGAACTTATCCCCGCGCCTTAGCCCTGAAGGGCGGCACATGACAAAATTATCGCAACCTGATATATTGCATGGCACAGGCTCGTATGCTACTGTTGAGCCTTTGATGGCTTTCCTTGATTCAATGCTTATTTCAACAGGCAGCTCAATGACTTCTACCGCGCAGACGCCTGAGTCGTGCACGAAACAATCGAGCTTTCCCCCATTTCGTATGCCGGTTATCCTGTATTTACCTCCAATGTTAAGACCGAGGCAGGTTTTATTTAACCTGCATGGCTCACACTCCTTTGCACCGCCTTTAAATACGAACTCGGTATCTTTTTTTGCAAGTTTTGTTCCAATCAATGTTATTATTGTATCTGATTCTTCCATATAATTCACCTGTTTATTTTTATTATTATCAAATCACTTTTGTGATCCTTGCGACATTCTCAGCTGCTTCACGTGTAAGCCCTGTTCCGAGTATGGTATATCTCTCAGGGCGGATCTTGTGGGCATGAAGGAGTGCTTCGATAATATATTCTTCCTTTATACCCAGTTCAGAGGCATTTACCGGCGCTCCAATTAACTTAAGAGCGTTACGGATTTCCTGCCAGTTGCCTCCGTGCAGGTACATCATCATAATTGTCCCGACACCGCACTGTTCACCGTGCAGGGCAGGTTTTGGCGCGATCTCATCAAGAGCGTGGCTGAACTTGTGCTCAGAGCCGCTTGCAGGGCGTGAAGAACCCGCAATACTCATGGCAACGCCGCTTGCTACAAGTGCTTTCATCACATTCCATGCTGATTCCTCGATACCTGGTTTTATGGTATCTGCGGATTCGATCAACATCCTTGCTGTCATGTTTGAGATTATGGAAGCGTATTCGCTGAAAGGCTCACCCCGCACCCTGTGCGCCAGATCCCAGTCCAGCACTGCGGTATAATTGGAAATAATATCCCCGCATCCAGAAGCAAGCAGCCTGTGCGGTGCTTTTACTATGATCTCGGTATCAGCAACCACAGCAAGAGGCGTATGTGCAGCTTCAGAGACAGTTTTCCCTTCCCTGATGATCGAAGCGCGGGAGGAAACTATGCCGTCATGCGATGCAGCTGTGGGGATGCTTATGAACGGCAGGTCAAGGTGCATGGAGGCAAGCTTTGCGATGTCTATTGACTTCCCGCCACCTACTCCCAGTAAAAACGAAATTTTTGCTTCGCAAGCTTTGGTCTCAACTTTATTTATCTCATCAAGTGTGGGTGTTTTTGCAACAACGGTGTCCACATCATACCCCGCGTCTTCCAGGGAAGATGCTGCACTTTTTCCCGCCGCCTTAAGTGTTGAGCTTCCCGCAACTATCAGTCCAATCCCATTAAGTTTAAGGTCTTTACATACCTTACCAGTGTCATGAATTACCCCGTGACCAACGTCGACTATCCTCGGAAGCTCCATCCATTTGTTCTTATGATTTTCTCTGGATTTCATAAGGTCTCGCTATGAATATCATAGATACTTTATGGCAGTATATATATAAGTATTACATCAACGGCATAGTCAATGATACGTCCTACAATCCAGTCGATACTGTGACTTACGCGATATTGCTTGGAATAAGTCTGTTCGGGGTTTATAAATTGCTTGTAAAACTCAAAATAGAAATAGACACCAGTTTCATAATTGCGGTAACGCCCTACATCCTTGCAGGCTCATCACTGAGAGTGCTTGAAGATTCAGGTGCATTCTCACCGCCCATAAAGTATCTTTTCATTACACCGGTCATTTATTTTGTAATTTTTGCAGTAACAGTATCTATTCTTTCACTTGCCATAGCGCTTGAGAGAAACAGAATAATAAAGGATTATCACATTTTTTTCTGCGCCGGGGGAATAGCCTGGACGCTTGTAAATATTGCATCTCTTATTGTTTTAGGTGAAGTACAGCATCTTGAGTATGCTGCTGCAATACTGGTACTGGGTCTGGTTTCGACAGGGGTTGTGTATCTTGTTTCCAGCAAGTTGAATTTTACGCTTCTCACAAATAAACTTAATATCTCCATCCTTTTCACCCATTTACTTGACGCCTCTTCCACGTATGTAGGGATGGACTGGCTTGGTTATTATGAAAAGCATGTGGTACCAACGTTTTTCATAGATATTGCAGGGAAATTCACTGATCATCCTGCACTTGTGATGTATCCGCTGAAATTACTTGTATTCATACCCGTATTTTATATGCTTGACAGCCAGTTCGATGATAAGGATAAAAAATTCATACCGCTCATGAAACTTGTTATAATAGTGCTGGGCTTATCGCCGGCTGTAAGGAACACGCTTCGCATCCTTATGGGAGTATAGCATGCGAAAAGATATTGATTATATCTATTCTTCAAGAAAATATTTCATTGCTTCTGCTGGCATTTTCATCTTTTCATTTTTTATCGGATTATTGATATCTGCAAAAAATCCTGATGCAGCCGAAAATTTGCTCGGGATGTTGAAAGAAACTTTTGGAAGCATTACATCACTTGAACCTTTTGGAAGGATGCTTGAAATATTCAAGAACAATGTACGCAACAGCTTTATGGCTCTTATTTTTGGTTTAGGATTTGGTATCGTACCGTTTTTTTTTGTAGTTGTAAACGGGATCGTACTTGGCATACTGGTTGAATTTTTTTTAAAGAAGCAGGGCGCCATTTTTGTAATTGCTGCTATCCTCCCTCACGGAATTATTGAACTTCCCATGGTACTTATGAGTGTGGGTATCGGCTTCCGGCTGGGGCATATTGCATATTTATTGATGATCCACCAGAAAACGACACAGGAACTATTAAATGAATTAAAACAGGGTGTTGTTTTTTATTTTAAAATAATAGTTCCTCTGCTATTACTTGCTGCCATTGTTGAATCGTACATTACGCCATTATTGATTACAGGTTTATCGAATAGATAAAAAACCTACTTGATGCGATATAGCACTTCCCTCATATCTTACAACTTATTTTCCTGCTTCCCTCACAATATCGCTTGCACTCAATATACCGATAGGTCTCTGGGAAGCGCCCACTCCCGACTCCGAGAAAACAAGCAGCCTATGAATGGATTCCTCCATCATCATCTTTGCCGCTTCACCCAGCGTGCACGTAGGCTTAATGATCTTGATATTTGTTGTCATTATGGACTCTGCCGTAATATTTTCCCAGTTATCTTTTCCTATAACTTTAAGAATATCCATATCCGAGATAACACCAACTGCCCCTCCATCCGGAGCAATTACAGCAACACCTGATAATCCCTGTCTGGTCAACATAGAAGCTATTTCTTTGACCGTTGCTTCCATAGACACAGTTACAACTCCCCTCGTCATCACATCTCTTAATAGTTTATTTTCAAATCTCATCATGTATTCTCCTCCACATATAATTCTGGGTTGCTCTGATAAATAATTAATTGATAACGATTAATAATAATTATTAAGGGAACACCACATCAAGAATAAATAGTGACTGAATATATAAGATATTCATATGCCATACCGGTATCTCGAAGAACTATCCAGTGCAGACGCGGCTTTTGAAGCAACGGGAAGAACGCTTGAAGAACTATTCAGCGACGCTGCAATCGCAACCTTTGAAGTAATGGCAGATACGAATACCGTGAAGCAGCTTTTAACCCGTGAAATCGAGCTTGAAAACGAGAGCGTGGACGGTTTGCTCATTGACTGGCTCTCTGAGCTTGTCTTCCTTAAAGACACTGAGAACATCCTTTTTAGTGTATTTGATATAAATATCAGGAAAAATGATGATTATATACTGAAAGCAGCTGCAAAAGGGGAGAAAATAGATAGGGAAAAACACAGCCTCAGGTCTGATGTCAAGGCTGTTACATACCATATGTTCGAGGTTACAAAAAAAGGGGATAACTGGACTGCCAGGGTCGTGCTGGATATATAATATCAAATCATCGACATATTTATTATACCAGAAGGTATCTTGAAGGCAGGAGAATAGCAATGAAGGATCAAGTTGAAGTACGCTCATTGAAAGAAGGTAAATATGTCCTGATAGATGAGGAGCCCTGCGTCATAAAGAGCATGACGCACTCAAAAACAGGGAAGCATGGCTCGGCAAAATCCAGGATCGACGCGATCGGCATTTTTGACGGCACAAAACGGTCGATAATAGCCCCTGTAACAGAAAAGATATATGTCCCTATCGTAGAACGGAAAAACGGGCAGGTACTCTCTGTCTCAGGAGATGTGGTCCAGATAATGGACAACGCAGATTATTCAACACTTGAACTCAAGATACCCGAAGATCTGAAAGGAAAAATTGTTGCAGGGAAAGACATTTCCTATCTTATCTCGATGGGAAAAATGAAAATTGATATGCGTATATAGATGCAGAATATTCTTTTTGCAGACGCGAACTCTGATTATAAGACAGCCAGGTATGTGATTTGCGGGGTGCCATTTGACGGCACCTCAAGCTTCAGGACAGGAAGCAGGCTTGCTCCACAGGAGATGAGGGCTGCATCCTATAATTTTGAAACTTATAACAGCTTTTTCGATATTGACCTGGCAGATGTCCAGATACATGATGCGGGTGACCTTGAGGTAGCCTCAACCATAGATGAGACACTTGAAATGATATCGGTTACGGCTGAAAAATATATCGGGGACGGAAAGATCCCTATTATGCTCGGGGGAGAACATTCCCTGACTTTCCCTTTTGTAAATGCATGCAAAAGCAAATATCCAGACCTTGGTTTTGTTGTTCTTGACGCGCACATGGACTTCAGGCAGGAGTACAGGGGCGAGAAGAACAGCCATGCATGTATCTCAAGGCATATCATCGAGAATGTTACCCAAAAATATGCATCTGTAGGAATAAGGAGCGGCAATAGGGAGGAATACGATTATGTCAATGAAAACAATATC
This sequence comes from Candidatus Methanoperedens sp., assembly GCA_028717345.1. Classification (GTDB taxonomy): domain Archaea; phylum Halobacteriota; class Methanosarcinia; order Methanosarcinales; family Methanoperedenaceae; genus Methanoperedens. The sequence continues at coordinate 23,852 of JAQUNZ010000003.1, read as the reverse complement.
AAAGTGTTCTCTGCCGAGGATGTCTTTTCAAATGGTATAGAAAGCGTGATCGATGATATTCGAAATGAGATAAAGGGTCCGATTTACCTCTCTGTGGATATGGACGCAATTGACCCTGCTTATGCCCCGGCACTCGGGACGCCTGAACCTTATGGATTGACGCCGCGGGATGTAAGGGAAGTAATATCATCTCTGGCGCCAAAAATAGTGGGTTTTGACCTTGTCGAAATAGCGCCTGAATACGACTCAGGCGGGACAGCGGTCATGGGAGCGAAACTTGTCCGCGATTTTATAGCAGCAAGCGCTAGAGCATTATAAGATTTAAATTTCTTTTTATAACTGTTTATTCAGTCTGAAAAGTTATAAATACTTTTATTTTCAATTAAAACCAATCGTAGATTTTAATTAAGAGGTGAAAATAAATGACACAACAGGTACCACCAGTTCTTCCACTTGCTCCGGTCGAGCGCATTATAAGGAAGGCGGGAGCAGATAGGGTGAGTGAAGGAGCAGGCATCGAACTTGCAAGAGTTCTTGAAGACTACGGAATTGAAGTTTCCCGCGAAGCCATGACCCTGGCAAAACACGCAGGCAGGACTACGGTCAAAGATGATGATATAAGACTTGCAGTTGCAAGGATAAAGAAAGGATAATACTTTATTATTCTTATTTTTTTCATGGAAAATTACCGCAATCCTTATATTACTTTACGCCAATCGTAAAGTCAATGACCTTGAAGAAATTTATACCAGTAATACTTCTACTGGCACTTATATCGGCGCTGTTTTTGTCAGGATGCATCGAGGAACTTGCTCCAGACTACGGTAAACTGGAATTAAAAGACCTGAAATTCTTCACAAACCTCACGAAAGCTTTTGAGGTTTCAAACAAAACAGGCGAGCCTTTATTCGTATATTTCAGATCTGACACATGCGGGTGGTGCAAGAAGTTCGAAGAGGAATCGTACACGAATAAAAGCATAGTTGGGATACTTTCAAATAACTTTACGATAGTCTCCATCGACGTCTATAAGCAGAAGAACATTACAAGATTATATGGAGTCCGCGGAACTCCGAGTGAACTGTTCCTTTACGCTAATGGCAGCGAGATAAAAAGGCTGCCTGGATACGTTGACAACCAGACATTCCTGAATACCATAAATGAGATAGCAAATTTAACAAGAGGACTTAAAAATGAGACCTGAACGAAAAGCTAAGAATAAGATAGTTACGAAAAAGAAGGGAAATAACACATTGATCATTGGGGCAGCAGCAGTGATCCTTTTGGCAGCCATTGGGTATGTTTTTTTCAGCGGCACAGATTCAAACAAGGATAAACAGAACCCTGAAATAAAATTCCCGGATTACGTTTATACAGATGCACTGGCTCTAAGCGGGTACACTTATGCCACAAAACATCCTGATGTACTCGAACAGATTCCGTGCTACTGCGGCTGCGGCGGACACTCGGGGCACAGGTTCCTTCGCGATTGTTTCATTCATGATGACTGGACATATGAAGAACATGCCAGGTACTGCGATGTGTGTATCGGGGAAGCATTAAAAGTCCAGAATTACCTTGAATCAGGTAAGACCCTCAAGGAAGCCAGGGCATTGATAGATAAGGAATATGGACCCAAGTATGCAGATGGAAGAACGAAAACACCACCTGTAAGCGACACTTATAACCCAATACTCACACCGAAACTTGCGGCATCTACAGCGCCTTTGCCCACACCCTCAAAAACAACTGCTCCCCAGACAGACCTGTCTTCCCTTTCCCTTTCAGATAATTTCAAGTCCTTAAGCGATGGTTTGAAGTTAACTCCAGCCGGGATCTCATGGGCATATTTTGCCAACCTGAAACAGGGAACAGGCATTGAGGAAAGTGCTATGCCAGGTGTTGATTTTTACGGGACGCAAATAATAGGGATGCTGAACTCAGAATATTCAAAAAACTCGTGGGTTGAACTGCATGATGTTGGAAAATCCTTAGCCAGCGTTCAATCAAGAGCAGGTAATGACGCAGATCATATCCTGTCAACAAGACCATTCATATACAGCACGAAAGACATGACGGCGAGCGTGCAGGCTCTCTTTAAAGAGCAAAGCAATGCAACTGCATACAATACTTATAAGTCCCTCCTTGAAAAAGTGAACGATGAGAATGCAGGATTTGCCAAGATAAACTCCAATGCATCTTCTTTTGCAAATGCGAGTTACATCGGTTTTATAAGATCAGGGAACGATATTACAGGAGAGATCGCATTCAGTATCAAAGACAGAGCGGCTGTTCCTCTTGCGAAGTACAATGACCTTAAGAATTCAAGTTCAGGTCGCGGCTTCAGGTCATATGAAGTCAGCATGGAAAACAATACATTAATCATAAGAATGACATCCACCCTGTCTAACGTCAGGTCTGAAGCGATGCAAAATTACGGAATTGATATTTAAGGACATTTATTAATGGAAGCTGCGCCGTCAATATTATGGGTTTTCATCGCAGGGCTAGCTACGGTGGTCACGCCCTGCATTCTTCCCATACTGCCGGCAGTATTATCAGGTTCCGTAGGGAGCAGGTTGAGACCCTTAGCTATTGTAACAGGGATGTCCATAACTTTTACGTTGATGGGCATTCTTATTAATGCAGTCGCATCTTTTGGGTATTTTGCCGAGTACCTGCGCTGGTTCTCTATATTTATCATTATATTAATGGGCGCGCTCCTTTTTGACGATGATGTGAACCAGATGTATGTGAAAATTTCAAGCTCTGCTGTAAACTCTGTGCTGGAGCGGATGTCATTCCTTGGCAAACTTACCTCGAAAGCTCCCGGTGGGGGGCTTTTAAGCGGTCTATTCCTTGGAATGTCCCTGGGCGTACTGTGGATACCCTGCGTGGGACCGATCCTCGGAGCAGTGTTCGCATACGTTCAGTTGAGTTCTGGAGGCGTTGACATGCTATATGGAACCCTTCTTCTTATCGTATATTCGGGTGGCGTCTCAATTCCAATGCTTATAATAGCGTATTCAGGAAAGAGCATATCCGGACGGGTCAACTGGTTCGTGAAGAGAGGGCATTTCTTTAAGAAACTTTCAGGACTCATTTTGATACTGGTCGGTCTGATGATGCTATTCGGAATAGATAGGATCATCAAGGCAGCGCTTTTGCCTTATTTCCCGGTATATTTCTGAGGTAAAATGAATAAAGACGAAACGGACAATGAAAACAACGAAAAACCCGACCTTCTGGATGTATATTTCTTCAATAACCTTTTCAGTAACAGGTTCTTTAAGCCCGCGGTAAATCTTGTATTCTTTGCAGTTTTGATTATTATCCTTTACTACGGTCTTGCAAGCAAACCCGACCTGCGCTTCCACGGCGGGATTCCCTTTGCCACGACCATGATATGGGATCTCTGGCATCCTATACTTGCTTTCACGATCATTTTTTTTGGCAGGCTGTGGTGTTTTGCATGCCCCATAGGCGCAGTAGGTGACTGGACGCAGTCAGTATTCAGCCTTAAAAAGAAATATCCAGAAAAATACCGCAACCTCTGGATAGCTGTAATTTTATTCCTGCTCATTTTCGCTGCTGAACGCCACTTTTTCATGTTCACGCGCAATCCCCCGAACACAGCATTACTGCTGATATTCTTCACAGGGCTTGCTGTGGTAATGGGAGCGATATTTGAAAAAAGGTCTTTCTGCAGATACATCTGCCCTATTGGTCTTGTTCTCGGTGTGTTCTCAATGCTCTCGATCATTGAGCTTCGCTGCAAATCAAAAAAAACATGCTCAGAACACAATATTAAAGAATGCGTGATAGGCACCGAAGCAGGAAAAGGCTGCCCTGTGGGTGAATTCCCCCAGACCATGGAGCGCAATAACTACTGCATCATGTGCATGGAATGCGTTAAATCATGCTCAAAGGATAATATCAGGATAAGTCCGAGGCTTCCGGGCGCAGATATCATCAGGTCAAGGAAAACTCACATGGACGAGGCTTATCTTGTCCACGGGATAATCATCATATTCCTCTTTGTCATGGGAATGGAACGCTTCGAGTTCAGGAATATCATAATTAATTTTGTCAGGTCCACCGCACCATTCGATTATATTGCCAACTATACCTTTTTCGTGAACTACTACAGGAACATGTGGGCTATTATCATATTTACTTCGATAACGCTTGGAGCTGCAGGGCTTATGTATTTATCAACAAAGGTCTTTTCGGGCGGGAACACAAAACAGAAGTTCATCGATCTCTCTTATGCCTTTATCCCACTGGCGCTGTCAGTTTACCTTGCTGAGAACACCTTCAGGTTCCTGAAAGGAATACTCCTGATAATAAGCACTATAGGAAAAATGTTCGGGAAAGTATGGGAATTTGCAATAAATTTCCAGACGATAAACCATATCCAGATCCTCCTCCTTCTTGCAGGTTTCATTTTCACGGTATGGACTGGCTATCTTATAAGCAAAAGGCTGTCACAAACTGAAAAAGAACTGCGCCAGAGTATGTTTGCGATAGGCGTAACCGCTGTTGTTTATCTGTTAATAGGAGTGAAGATACTGACAATCCCGATAATATGAATTTACATCAAAATATATGCTATTAAACCTGCTAAGATCCAAAAAAACAAAATAAGCTTATATAGTCCAAACAATTTAGGAACATACATATGAAAACCAAGAAACTGACCACTATATTTGTACTGATACTGATCCTTGCCATCGCAGTTGGAACATATAACATCTCCCTTTCCGACTTCAGGCTGAGCGACAGCAATTACTCATATCTTGCAGGTCTCACCTGGTACCGTTCAGCTCCAGGTCTTGAGAAAGGTTTTGAGCAGGCTTCACTTGAAAACAAGCCAATTGCAGTTTATTTCTGGGCTATATGGTGCCAGTACTGTGCAAAATTCCAATCAGACACTCTCGGGAATCCGCAGGTAAAGAAAATACTTCAGGATGACTATGTACTCGTAGCAATGGACCTTGATATTGACAGGGACGTGTCGGGCAAATATGGTGTAAGCTACCCGCCATATGTGCTTTTCCTCGATAGTAAGGGGAATGTGATCGAAAGGGTTGCAGGTGCGGTGGATGCAGGGACATTCCTTCCTATTGTTACCCAGGTAAGGGACCAGGTCAGGAGCAAATAATATGATCACTTTTGGAAACCAGATACTTTATGCCACACTAGTGGTTAGCGCGATTGCGCTTCTTGGATTGTTGTTGAAAGAGTTTAAAAAGAGCGAGATTTTTTCAAAGTTTGTCACACCTGCGATACTTCTATCTGCCGGACTTCTCACATTCGCCTACCTGCTCCTCACCTATTATTTCGCAGTGAGTGACTTTACGTACGAATATGTATGGGAGTACTCAAGCACCGATCTGCCTATGATATACAAGTTATCAGGCACCTGGGCGGGTCAGCCCGGGACATACCTGCTCTGGGTATGGGTTATATTCCTCTCTTCGGCTTGGCTTGCGATCACCACAAAGCATTCAACCCCGCTTGAAAGGAGAACACAAATAATAACGCTTATTATAGGGATATATTTCATAGTTCTCACACTGATCCAGACACCTTTTAAATCTATATACGAGTTACCAAACATCGCTGATATGATCGCCAGGGGCGACCTGCCTGCCAACTTTGTGCCTGCAGCAGGCAATGGGCTTAATGCGCTTCTTGTGAACATCTGGATGATACTGCATCCGCCTTTAATGTTCATCGGCTATGCAGGAATGACAATACCATTTGCTGCAGCCATCGTATATCTTATCACAAAAGATGAAGGATGGGAAGAGCTTGGCAGGCAGTGGGCGCGCTTTACCTGGCTGATCCTTGGAATGGGCATCGCCGTCGGCGGGGTCTGGGCATATTTTATCCTTGGCTGGGGTGGATTCTGGGCATGGGACCCGGTGGAGACCGCGTCGTTCATCCCCTGGCTCACACTCACAGGCTACCTCCATGCGGCAGCACTTCACAGGAAAAACAAGAACACCTTTGCGATAGCTACGCCAATGCTTTCAGCGGTCTCTTTTATCCTTATCATTTATGCAGCCATAGTGGTGCGAAGCGGTCTTTTCAACTCTGTGCACGCTTTTGGAGAAGCCTCAACAGGAACACTGCTGCTGCTATCTATAGGTCTGACCACGCTCGTGTCTCTTGGTCTTGGGATAAAACGGTACTTTGAAGAAGCAGAAACCGCAGAAGAAGACAGGGGATTCTGGAATAAGACAAATGTTTTCTATATCACGCTGCTCATGTTCGTGGTGCTGGCGTTCATCTCATTCTGGGGCATAACATACCCGGTATTTATCCAGATCACTCAGGGTCTGAAGGTGAATGTGGCGTCAGATACCAAGAACTTCTTCAATGTATGGAGCTATCCATTTACGCTGATACTGCTCCTTGCTCTCGGGTTCTGCCTGAACTATAAGGAACCAGAAAAGGAAAAACAGAAAAAGACACTATTCATCGTTGCAGCGCTTACTATATTGACAATGCTGCCGCGCACTGATAATTTCTACGTGCTTGACCACAACAGCCCGTTCTGGGTACGGGAACCGGGAATATACAAACTCATTGGCAGCATCTCAGTATTATCCATCTTCCCTCCTTTGATATATGTCACTGCCTCTGTGATCGAGTATCTCAATGGATACATGAGCTCCACCAACCTTCGTGTGAGGATCAAGGGCATTGGTATGACGATGATACATATCGCTGTGGTACTGATAATCTTTGGCTCTGTGGTCAGTTCTATAAGGACAACAAGCATTGAAAGGATCAATATACCGATAGGAGCACAGGGACAGATCTTTGATGTAGGTGATGGTTATGGAATAAGGGTTCTTGAACTGTCGTCTCGCAGCCTGACTGAAAGCAGTTCAGCAGGTGGAACAAAGATATCAGACGTACTCTCCAATCCGGGAGGATTTTCCGGCGAAAATATCCAGGTAAAAGGCAAGGTAGTTGAGGTTTTAAAAACCCAGACCGAGACACCCCCAATCACTTATACCGCATATATCAGGCTTGATGACGGTACGGGCAGCATCTGGGCTGCAACACAGTCTGCTGAACCCATATCCATAGAAGAAGGAAGCACGCGTTCTGCTAAGGGTTTCCTGATGTCGCAATTCAAGAGTTCTTCCATCAATAGAACATTTGATCTTGTAATATTCTCGCGTCCTGATGATGTCGGGGAAGCGGCAGGGACTGAATCTGGTAATTACAATGTCCAGAGCGTTAAACTTGAGGTCTACCAGGGGAATAACAAGATCGGAAGCGGTACTGCAGAATATCTTCAGGGAAAAGGCGGAAGCGGGACATTCCCGATGGTCAGCCCGTCCTTAGGTCTTTTAGCTGGTGACGTATATGTTATATTCCAGGGAACTGGCGGAGGTTCGATCCCCCTGACGCTCAAGATAATCCCTGCAGTGGATCTTGCATGGATCGGGATCATTCTCTTTGCGGTCGGGATAATCCTGATAATGAGTGCGAAAACAAAAGCAAGAGGCACGGGGTAGTTGGACAACTGCTTTTCAGTGCTTCTCCGGTCATGAATAATGATGTGATATTGTAAATGCCCATAAAAACTAGCGAATTAGTAATTGGGATCATTACCATATTATTTATCAGTGGATTTCTTTTTGCATCAAATATTAAAACACTAGAAAATTCTGTTAAAGAGAACTATAGTGGAACACCTGCAGATACTTATCAAAAGCAATCTAAAGATATCAATACCGCAGCGCTCTACGCGCAAGTTGTGCCCCCGGAAGGTATAGCACTCCCTGGCACATGGAAAAATATTGGCCCTAAGCTCGTCGCCAGCGGAGTGATTGATCTTGAGAAGTTCAGGACACTGTATAAGAGTTCGGGTCGTCCTTTGACAGAGGAGCAGATTACTTTTTTCACCGAAGGTTCGAATGATGCCATATACATGACACCAGAAAACGGGCATTTCATATTGAATACGCTCTGGGCTTTAGGATTGGTAAATAAAAACAATCTCCTCAGCGAGGGGTTGATGGGTCAATATGCTGAGACGGGTCAAGCTGGAAATCTCGCAAGCACTGGTGGATGGGATATTGGAACAAAACCTGGCGGAGAGCTCCTGAATAGTGCAGAGATCATCAAACTCACACCAAAGCAGCAAGCCATTGTAGAACGTGTTGCTACAAACAGCTATCGTCCCTGCTGCAACAATCCTGCTTCTTTCCCGGACTGCAATCACGGCGCAGCAACACTCGGATTAGCTGAACTCCTGGCATCACAAGATGCTACCGAGGAGCAGATCATGGAAGCGGTAAAAGCCGCAAACAGCATATGGTTCTCCCGGCAATACTTTGAGCTTGCAGTATACTTCAAAGCCACGGAAGGCAAGGACTGGAAGGATGTTGACCCCCAGGTAATAGTGAGTCAGAAGTATTCCAGCAGCACAGGCTGGGGAATAATGCACAAGAAATTGAAGGAAATGGGAATGCTCCAAAAAGCTTCCAGCAATGGCAGTAGTTGTAGCGTGTAAAAAGTAAAGCAATATCTACCTTCGCTTCATGTGTCAAATACAGACCTCATTATGAGAAGAATATTCCGCTTTCTCTCCCTTAATCTGCGCACAGTATATGGTATCCAGGCTGTGCCGTATGGGATGTAATCAACAACATTAAAGCCATTCGATACGAGATTGTGTTTGAGCTCCTCTCTCACCCCCATGAGCATCTGGAACTCAATCCTCCTTTTGTGGGTTTTATTCACCTCTATCGCTTCATTGATCAACAGTTCATCGTGTGAGGCAATAGCAAAGTATGCGCTCTTATAGAAAAGATATCCCATAAGCTTTGAGAAGTTTTTCGTTATGTCGCTCCTCCTTGAAAAAGCGATATCTTTTTTCTCGCTGTATGCACCCTTTACAAGCCGTATGTTTCCGCCTTCTCCCGCTATTCTTTTTATATCGTTCTCGCTCCGTTTCAGGTTCGCCTGTATCGCAATACCTGAGTTCCCGTATTTGTGGAAAATATCAAGATATATGTCAATGGTATCATCTGTGAATGGCGAGCTCTCCATGTCTATCCAGACAAATATGCATTTTGAAGTGGCGCTGCTGACGATCTTTTCCACATTTGACTGGCAAAAATCCTTATCGATCAACAGACCAAGCTGGGAAAGTTTAATGGATAATGATGCATTGACCTTTTCTTGATGAATAGCAGCGACCAACCTTATGTTCTCGTCGGTATTTTTTTGCGCCTCGATATTATCCAGAACATGCTCGCCAAGATAATTGATTATTACACCAAAACCTTCCTGGTTCTTTTTTTTCGCGATCTTTATGGCTTCGCCTGAGGTCTCACCAGCGATCCAGTGGCGTGCGAATTTAATTAGAGAACTCATATTTACCTGGTTTGTTCTATTCCATTATTCCATATATCTTCTTGCAAGAATTTCAATAATGCCGCCTTCCCAGCTTCTTTTTTTCATAAGTTCTTCAAGTTTTCTTCTTGCAGACTGAGCATCGATCTTTCCAGATTTAATTAATTCGACCAGAACTGCAACGCAAGTTCGCAGTTTTACACCTTTTTGCGCCGCCATCCTGCCAAGATAATGCGCACCATCTGCATCTTCAGTCAACAAGACTGGTATCTTTGCACTGAGGCATAAGGCAAAACAATGGTTAAGGGAAATATATTTTGAGTGCATATCCCCCATTGCATCAATGCATTTAATTTTTCCATCACTGAAATGTAAAAGTATCTTTTTTGCAATGCCTGATTTTTCATCCCTGAAACCTGTAATCTCTTTAAGTTCTTCGTTAACTGATTCTGTGGTGTAGATATCGGCAATGTTCAATAGGTCATCAAGTACTCCCATATATTCAAGCGACAAGAAAGCGCTTGCATCAGCTACTGCTTTCATGACATGCCCTGAGCAAAGGACGACTCTGCGATATCTTTATAATGCGCAACTTTTTTTGCTTCGTTGAATCCAATTATCTCCACAAGCTCATCAATGGACAATTTCCCTTCAGCGTATCGCTTGGCTGCAAGTTTCTGTATCTCAATGAGTTCCAGCTTCCGGTTTACATAATCCCGCACAGCCATCCTGACTATCTCAGATCTTGACCTCATCTTCTGCTGCGCAAGTTCATCAATTTTTTTAATTATCCCGTCATCCTCTCTGAAAGTAAGCATCTCGCTCATGTTGTATTATATTGTATTACAAGTATAAGAGCTTATAGCAGAGGCTTTGGCTGCTTGTGATCTGGTAGAACCGGAAGCTTCATGGTATTGATAAGTAAAGTCGAGTCAACTTCCTTTGCGCGCTCGCACAGCAGTTCTTTTCCTTTCTGCGTCATGGCGAACATCGGGACAGAGGTTCCCATCTGGATAACTGGTTTTATTTTATCCCGCACACTTCGCGAAGCGCATCCTGTGACAATGTCAAGCTCTCTGATCAATGCTTCTGCTTCTGTGTCATTCAAACCGGTCAGGTGCGCGCCTATCAAAATCAGATCAATTCCCCTTTCATTTTCGATCACCCGAAGTTTTGCAGCATCATGAGGATCAACGATGCTGACAGCGATTTTCAAGTATCCCAGATCACACGCCTTAATAAGACCTGCTGCCTGGTCAATTCGCGCTTTTTCTTTATCAACCACCACGCCCCCGCGCGCTTCTATACCTTTTATGATCTCATGTATCGGCTCGGTCTCGATAAGACCTGACATCAGGGCGCCCATACCCTGAACAAGCCCTGGATTGTTTGAGATCACTGTTCCTGCGCCGTCACATACAGTTACCGTGGCATCAAGAAGCCCGTGCCGAAGCGCCGTCATCATTATCTCGCTTGCGCCGAAGTTCACAAAAACCCCGTGGTCAAACCTCCGTCCGGGAGTGAACATACCGAGTTCGCGTATCCTGTATTCCATATTCTTTTTCGCCTCATTCGCAGTGAGTTTTGATACGCCGTCTGTCTTTTTGAACACAGGACAATAATCTGCCATAGGTTCTCCGACTTCAACGACTTTTCCGTCCTTAACGACCACGCGCGTCTTTCCAAAAAGTTCCATGATATGCGGCATTTCAATCACCTGCGAACTTATGTTACGGTATGTTATAATATTAATCACCAGGATAAGGTTCCGCTTTGATACAAATGAATGAAAACTAAATCTATATATATCCAAAAAGTGTTACAGTTAAGTGAAGTTACTTAAGATATATGAGGTGGCTAAATGGAAGTAAAAGATGTCGGTCTTGCTGCTGTCATGATAGTTTCATCAATAATATTGACAGATAGGTGGCTTAACCGGTTTGGTGATTCCGATCCTGTAATTATCATATCAGCCATGCTTCTGGCTGGTTCTCTTGCAGCGATGATACTGCTGCTTGATATGAGGCTTAGAAAAATCGAAGATTCGATCGAAACAAAAGAGCGCTCATTAAGGATAAATATCAAAGGTGTTGAAGAAAATCTTGATAAAAGGATGGAAGAAATGGCTCAGAGCACAAGCCATACGATCGGTGAGTTCTCTAAGAGGATATATCGCTAAAAGCCTCTTTTACCAGATCAGTTATTTTTTCCATAACAGCTCCTGCCTCATCGGTATTGAGGATCTTTCTGATATCCACGCGACCACTTGAGTATATCATTACGCTCCTGTCTTCAAGTTCAAAGCGCGCCACTCCGAGTTTAACAGAGCACTTGAGACCTTTTGCTCCATAACTTCGCAGAAGCTCGCACAACTTCCCGATCAATACCCGCTTACCAAAATGGCATTCTGCAATAAAGCGAGTCGGGTCATCTACGCAGGGACGGGATAATCTGATGTCCATGAGGGGTCAAATTACATCGATGTTGTTCTCTTTGCTATCTCAACCGCTCTTCTAGCCACTTCAACAGCATCCCTTCCCAGAAGCCTTATCATAGCCTCCTTCCCAACCCCCCCGGTATCAAAAATCACATCGGGAACCCTTCCTCCAGCCATTTTAATAGCCTCCCCCACACCCCATTCCATTGTAGCCACATCTTCGGGCTCATCCTCCCTTGAGAAAGAAGCAATATTCAATCCAATTTTCTCACATACCAAAAGCGTTTCTTGTGAATACCTGATATTCATCGCAGCCTTCATAGAAGGGTCAAAGTGCATCGCTGTAAGCACTATTCTTGCAATATGGCTGCTTGCGCCAAAAGCAACGCAGCCCACAGAATGGGGCGCACCCCTTAACCTCACGATCCTTCCCTGGACAGCAGCCACATCATGCGGTGAAGCGGCGTTAGGGACCGCCATTGCGATATTGCAGCCCACCTCAGGGATAAGCTCTTGTGCCATGTTCTTTTCTATAATTCCAACAGCTTCCTCAACACTCCTCAGTACCTGATACCTTTGCGCATCTGTGAGCAGTGGTCCGATCTGGTTCACTGGCGCAGTACCTCCGCCTATCGCCACGCTTGCAATTATCGCACGTTCCACGAATTTCTTGGCGCGTTGCGCAGCCATAAGAAGTGAAGTGCCTTTTGCAAGCTCTGCAGTTATTGCAGCAGAGTGCGTGCATCCGGAGCCGTGCGTACCCCCTTTTACAAGCGTCCCTTCAATATAAGTGACATCTCCGTCAAAAAGAACATCAGTACCCCCAAGATGACCTCCTGTAACAATAACCGCGATCGCGCCCATGTCATGGATCTTTTTTGCAGCTTTTTTGGCATCTTTAAGGTCTGTGATCTTCAAACCCGACAACCGCTCTGCTTCAGCCACGTTCGGAGTGATCACTGTGCAAAGGGGCATGAGTTCCTCGATCAATACATTAACAGCATCATCTTTCAGCAATTCCCCGCCAGCCTCTGCAGCCATCACAGGGTCGATAACAAAAGGGAACCTGTTATCTTTTAACAACTTTGCCACGTTTCTGACAATTTCCGGTGAGGAGAGCATACCTGTTTTGGCGCAGTTGATCTTGATATCACTCACTACAGCCTTGAACTGCTCTTCGATGAAATCCACAGGGATATCGTATGAGCTCATAACTCCTCTTGTGTTCTGAGCCGTAAGCGAGGCGATAACGCATGTCCCGTGAACCCCAAGCGCAGCAAAGGTCTTTAGATCCGCGGCTATACCTGCGCCTCCGCCCGGATCAACTCCTGCAATAGTCAATGCTGTTGGCATATCCTAAAGAATAGTCTGCATACTTTATAATGCTTCCAGTCAAGAAAGAAGCAACCACAGAGAACACAGAGAAAATAAGAACGTCTTAGAAATATATGACCGGGCATATCAAAGCATGGAAAAGTGAATACAGGAGCAGTATATGGAAAGGACATTATTCCCTTAACCTGCTGGGCTCTATTCGCAAAGGGCGATTGCTTGATGCAGGATGCGGGAGCGGGAAATATTCAATCCCGCTGCAGATGCGCGGATTTGAAGTGATCGGTATAGATGTATCGCCGCACGCTCTTGCGATGGCGGCAAAAGATAGCAAAATGAGACAACTTGATATCAAATTTCTGGCTGCTGATATTTGCCATCTCCCATTAAAAGGCGGTTCGTTTGATGTCATATGGTGCTACGGTGTCATTCAGCATCTCCTGCTGGATGAGAGAGAGCTTGCAATCCGCGAATTCAGGCAGATACTTCCACGAGGCGGAAAGCTCTTCCTTGAAGTTATGGGAGAAGAGGATATGAGATATGGCGGGAGTGAAATTGAGCATAATACCTTCAAAAGAAAAAATGGGATCATCTACCATTATTTTAATAAGGATGAATTGAAGGGATTATTTGAGGGTTTTTCATGCAGGATTGAGGAATCAAGAAAAGAGAAACGGTTTGATGGGATCGTTTACATAAGGCATATGATATCTGTCGCGGCTGAAAGAATGTGAATAATATAATGGATCGGCAGAAAAATATATATCTGCTGGTAGTATATTGTTCACTAAATGAAATCATCATTAACAATTGCAGCTTTACTAATAATTATTTTTGTATTGATAATCCCATTCTCAGTAGGTGCGTCTGAGAAAAGGTCACTGGTGATTACATCTCTTACTATCAATTTTGAAAAAACAGATGCCACTTTCACAGTAAATTACGATCTGGGCGGGCTCTCAAAGATTTTCGTTCTTCTTATGGGAAGCAAAAACCTTGAGCCAAGAATAACGTCCATGTTCTCAGAATTCGATTACGAAATAGTCAAAATGGATCAGGAAAAAGCAGTGCTGAGAGTAAAGAATGTCTCATGGCTTGATAAGGGATATTATTTTCACGACTCGATCAAGTTCGGGGAATACATAGACACTGTTTATGTTTATACGTCTGACTCACCCCGACCAAAGGAATACTCACACATCAATTCCACCCAGCCAACTTTCTACCGATCTTGATGTTTCTTTTTCTGGAAAACAGAAGGGAGATGAACAATATATGTTCCATCCTCTTTAAGCGCCATAACGATCTCCTCCCGTTTCATTATTGAATCAAGATTCAATTCATACTGACCTGGAGAAAGTATTCGTACAGATTCAACCCTGTCACCGACCTCTTCTTTTTTCTTCTCTTCCTTACTTTCTTTCACAACAGGCGCAGGCGGCTTATTCCCCAGCAGTTCATCCACTTCCTTGATGAATTGTGTTGCAGCGGGAGGTATGGCGTCTCTGGATGCTGCCGGCTGGTCTGCAGTATGCTCATCCTTCACATAAAGGAACTTATTCCATCCGCATTTCGGACAGCCGTTCAATATTATGGCTGCTCCGTCCCTGAATATGTTCTCGCACCTGGTACACTTATGAGGCATAGATCAAGGGGATACAAGGGCGCTTATCAGGTCTCTATCCTTTTTTATGGTCTTGAGCTGGGATGCAGGACCAATAACAGTAAGCCTTGTTTTTAGTGTTGTCTTGCCGAGCAGCTTGCTGAAAAGATTATCATTATGCTTTACAGGATAGCTCTCTATCTCTATCCCTGAAAAATCATCTGGTGCTATCTCAGTCATAGTAAGTTCGATCAGTTTATTCTGCTCACTTGGGGTAAGTCCTTTTTCAAGAACGAGTATTTTCCCATTCCTGACTTCATCAAGTATCAAACGAACCTTTTCCATTGATGTCATGCCATCAAGTTTATCTTCCGAAATCAAATCCAACTGAATTCCTTTCATTGTAATCACCCGAAGTGGTCTGCAATCTCTTTATAAAGCATATCTATGTTCTGCCCTTCAAGGGCTGATATCGGCACAAGGGGATGCTGCGGGAAAGCGCTGTGGATCCTTGCCGGGGACGAAGTGGGAAGATCGATCTTGTTCGCTGCTATAAGAAGCGGGAGTTTTCGCGCTTCCATGTTCCCTATGACAGTTACGTTCACCTGCGTATATGGATCTTCCGTGGCATCCATCACAAGTATTACACCGTCAAGGTCGTCCAGCCATTTAACTGCTTCTATTACTCCTTCTGTTGCTTCTTTTGCGCGCCGCTTCGATTCTTCTTCAGACATCCCGAATGCCATAAAATCATGAAAATCTATTTTTGTCGCAAGCCCTGGCGTATCGATAATGTCCAGCGTTACTGAGGAGCCATTGGAATCGATCGTCACCCCCTCGCGTCTTCTTGCTCTTCGTGTTTCATGCGGTATCGCTGATACAGAACCCATGGCGTCGCCTGTCCAGTCGCGGATTATCCTGTTAGCAAGTGTTGTTTTTCCAGCATTGGGAGGACCATAGATACCAATTCTTGCCCGCTTCTTCTTGAAAAATTTCTTAAACCAGGTAAAATTCATCTTCAAACTTTTTATTATACCCATTGTTTTGCCTCAGTATTCTAATATCGGTTCTCTCTTTTTTAGTTTTCTGTTAGAACTCTGACAGTTTCAACTGTTTCCTTGCGCACTGTTCGCCCGGGATCTCAACAGGATATGCTCCGGTAAGGCATCCAAGGCAC
The DNA here is from genome assembly GCA_028717345.1 of Candidatus Methanoperedens sp. Classification (GTDB taxonomy): domain Archaea; phylum Halobacteriota; class Methanosarcinia; order Methanosarcinales; family Methanoperedenaceae; genus Methanoperedens. The sequence continues at coordinate 7,916 of JAQUNZ010000003.1, read as the reverse complement.
AGGTCGTCCTTCGGGATCCCTATCGAACCCACAAGACCATCGATACTTATGAATCCAAGTGAGTCTGCGTTAATAACAGCCTCCACGCCTTTCACAGCCTTATGCGCAGCCACAAGTTCTTCTCTTGTCGCCATGTCTATACCAAGATAGCACGGCGAGATTATCGGGGGACTTGCCACCCTCATGTGCACTTCCCTTGCTCCTGATTTTCGCATCAGGTCGATTATGCGGCGCGATGTTGTCCCGCGCACTATGCTGTCATCCACAAGCACCACGTTCTTTCCCTCTATATTGGGTTTTATGGTATTGAGCTTGAGCCGCACAGCGGTTTCCCTCATATCCTGCCCCGGCATTATGAAGGTTCTTCCTATGTACCTGTTCTTCATCAGCCCTTCCATATAATCTATCCCTGATCTCTTTGAGAAACCTATCGCTGCTGTAATTCCTGAGTCAGGCACAGGGGAAACAATATCTGCTTTTGCCGGATGTTCAGAAAAAAGCATCTGTCCTATCCGCATCCTCACATTATAAACAAGCTTGCCGTCTATAACAGAGTCGGGGCGGGCAAAGTAAATATACTCAAAAACGCAGTGGGCGGAGTTCTTAGACCTGACAAGCTGTTTGCTTTCATATTCGCCATTTTTAATTACCAGCATTTCACCAGGAGCAATATCCCGGATAAATACACCATTCAGGATATCAATAGCCGCGCTCTCTGACGCCACCATATAACCATTGTCTATATGCCCGAGACACAGCGGTTTTACGCCCAGCGGGTCTCGGACAGCCACGAGCGTATTATCCACCAGGATAACAAGCGAATAAGAACCAACGAGGCGCTTCATCAATTCCCTGACAGCGTCGTCAAGGTCGCTGTGCATGAGTTTTTTAACAAGAAGATGGGCGATGACCTCGGTATCTGAATCAGAAAGAAAAATCCTCCCCTCTTTTTCAAGTTCAGTACGCAGCTCTTTTGAATTGACAAGGTTCCCGTTATGGGCAATAGCTATAGTTCCGCTTCTAAAACTCACCAATAATGGCTGGCAGTTCTCAATTTTTGATCCCCCTGTAGTGGAATAACGGACATGTCCGATTCCCACGCTGCCTTTTAATTTCTGGATATCTCCACGATTGAAAACATCTGGTACAAGACCCATTCCTTTCAGGGTCATGACCTGTGTTCCGTCGTGGACAGCTATGCCTGCTGATTCCTGTCCCCTGTGCTGAAGAGCATAAAGCGCATAATAGATAGACAGCGCAGAAGGCGTATCATTACTATAAGAAACACCTACAACGCCGCATTCTTCATGCAACCGTTCTCACCTTAGTATCCGCATTTTTCTTGCCATTTATATGATCTCATGTGTGCTGTCTTTCCGAATCCGCACGATGCGCACATCTTTGTGTGGGTATTGAATGATACCTTACCGCATCTTCTGCATTTCACATGTGTCTTATGCTGGCGATGTCCCATTGAGGGCGTACCTTTTGACATTTGTTATCACCTTTTATTATGGAGAGATAAAGACGATATTATCTCCGCGTACAACTACTGTACCAAGTTTTTTTGGTTCGTTCTCTTTCATTTCCTCGGCATTTGAAAGTACGAGATTCATATGCATGTCGTATCCCTGCAGTTCACCTCTGAACTCTCTTGAGCCTTTCAGCCTGATCAATACCGATTTATTCAATGCATTGTTTAGAATGTCGAGGGGTCTGTTTCCCATAGAATGCTCCTGATAAAGTTTATTAATTCATTAACGCAATAGTGACCTTGAGTTGTCAAGAGAATATTTAAAACTATTGGTGACACATGAAGATAAAATCACGGAATGTACTTAGAAAGACGGACGAAAAAGCCCTCATCAATGATATTGAAGAGGCTTTCGGGGACACGGCAGCTTTCAGGAACCGGAAACTCGAACTTGTCGAAACTGATGAGGCAGAGTTTATTTTCGTTGACGGTGAACCGCTTCTTTTCAGGATCGAAGGCAAGATATTTCCCTCTGTCAAGGGCGCTCTAAAACTTGTTCCCTCAAAAAGAATAGTTGTTGTGGATCCTGGCGCTGTGAAGTTCATAATAAACGGGGCTGATGTGATGGGTCCGGGAATAGTTGAAGCAGACCCGGACATCAGGGAAGGTGACCTTGTGATCGTTGTGGAAAAAGCTCACGGGAAAGCGCTTGCTATTGGCAAGGCTCTCATGGCAGGCAAAGATATGGTGGGAAAATCTGGTAAAGCAGTAAAGTCAGTTCATTATGTGGGCGATGAACTCTGGAACCTTGAACAGAAATAGATAAATAGAAATAGACCTTTAAAAGAGCATGTGATGATTTCATGGTTAAATTCATAGACAACCTTTTTGGATCCGGGAAAAAGCCGAAGTCAGATGCTGAGGAGTATGAGGAACTTGATCTTACAGAATTCGAAGAGGGTTTTAAAGATGAACCCGCCAGTATGTTCGTCCGGGTGGCTGAACTTAATGGACTTGACATAATGCCTGAGCTAAAGAAACAGATTTATGAAGGAAATATTGTATTTATTGATGTATCGCCTGCAAAACATGATAAACTTCTCTTTGACAGGGCGATAAAAGATCTGAAACAGGTAGTGAGCGATGTGCATGGCGATATCGCAATGGTGAAGGAAGATCAGGTCATTGTGACACCGCGTAGTGTCCGCATCGACAGACAGAAGTTAAAGTGAATCAAGAACCCCTCTCCACGTTCACGATCACCAGAAGTGCCTGTCCTCTTTGTTCAAGAGAACTCATAACGAACTGGGTACCTCATAATATTCCTTTTTTTGGGGAAGTGATGCATATCACTTCCATATGCGATTGCGGATTCAGGTACTCAGACACGTTGATTCTGTCCCAGCGTGAGCCTGTGCATCATGAAATGAAGGTAAGGTCTATTAACGATCTGGATGCAAGAGTAGTGCGCTCAACATCGGGAACAATACGAATACCGGAACTCGGTGTTGATATCGAACCCGGACCAGCTTCAGAATCTTTTATCTCGAATATTGAAGGGGTGCTTGAAAGGGTGGAGGAAATACTGGGCATGGTGACGCGATGGGGTGAGGAAGATAAGACCGCGCGCGCTGAGGAACTTCTCTCCACTATTGAAAAAACGAGGGCTGGAGAGTATGAGATAACACTTGTGATAGAGGATCCTCTTGGCAACAGCGCCATAATCGCAGAAAACGCGGTGTGCAGGAAACTTACAGGTGATGAGGCAGCCCTTCTCAAAACAGGTATGATAATGTTTGATAAAAGCGAGGTCGAGCCCTGACCGTAATGGCATGAAGAAGAGTTTATTCAATAACTGTTCCCTTGTTATCAGGTTTTTTATCAATTCTGTTATCGAAAACTATTAATCATGATAAACCAATATAACAAATTACCTTATACGGCTGTATAAGGTGCACGCTATGATGAGCTAGCAAGTGATTGGCAGAAGAACCTGACTGGAACAATAAATGCCCAGACTTCAAGGGTGTAAATGCCCCGTGACCATCCAAGGTCAGAAATGAAGATGGTTCAACTGTGATCCCGTCCATTCGGAGTGCAAAAGAAAGCGCATGGAGCGCAATTCACGGCGAAGCGGCACATATATATGTGCCGCAAGGGTGCTGTGGGCCCTAAAGGGTCAGCTCATCAGCCCATCCATTATTTTACGGAAGCATATTCCAGATTCATTAAAGAATTTCCTTGTTCTATAAACCTGTATTCCCGCTGGTTATGGTTTCCTTTTCGCTCAAGTATATTGTCCCTGTGCATCCTTGCCAGATATGTAGATACAGTGCTCAGGTTGATTTTTCCATAAACACTTTCGTAATGCCTTTTTACATCCAGGGAAGTAAACCATATCCTGGGGTATTCAAAGCGCAGGAACATCTCAAGTCGTTCTTTAAGGGTGAGTGTTTCCTGGGGCAGATCTTCAACGCTGGAAGAAATGGGTGGAAGAGGGGCTGGTCTGGTTTTTGCAGCTGATAGTATGAATTTTGTCGCTGACATATTCCAGAAATCTCCTGAGAATTCGGCAAATGCCTTTGTTCCATCTTCTTTTACAATATGTACCTCTACTTCATCTGCTTCAATGGAATTAAGATAACTTGCCGCCATCTCAGCGGACTCAGGTCCCTTGTAACTAACGCTGCCTGCGTTTTTCCCTTCGAGTTCGAGCCGTATCTTCATAATTCCTCAAAAAATTGGAGCGCTGTTCACCTTGACAGGCGAACAGCACGCATCCGGATTTCCCCTCCGATGCTTCCTTCTGGGTGAAATGTTTATCGTATACTTTGTGAACGACAAGTGAATATAGGTATTTTAAACTATTTAAAGATTTCAGTTGAAATATAGGTTTTAAGCCATTTTAACAACAATATGCTTGTTAATCACTTTTATTTTTAAAATATAACCTTTCTCCATTGTTTTAACCTTTAAATGTTATTTTGATGCCCGGAACCACTCTGAAACCTCTATAAGTTCTGGGGTTTATTTTCCAGTAGAAATAAAGGGCAATGATTTTTTTGAGTTCACCACAGTTATTCACAGAGTTATTCCTAAAATTTGATGCAATATTGCCGTGAACAAGTTTAAGGCGCATATGACTAAAAAAATATGCCTTAAAGCAAAAGACAAATTCTTCACATAAGTATATATATTATAAATATATATATTAATTAAATACTGAGGTGAAACTAAATGGTAAAAAAAATGGTAAAAGCAAAGAAAACAAAAAAAGTAACCAAGTCAAAAAAGACAAAATAAGGTTATTTTTTTAAGACACACTATATTATTTTTTTATTATTTTTTTAATTTCTACGTCCCTTTCTTTATAAGGAAGTGGTAATGTTCGCCTTCCTTCCATAGTTTGAGGAACTGGTGCCCGGCTCTTTTTGCCCACCGCGGGATGTCCTGCACAGCAGCAGGGTCATCAGTGACCATTTCAAGAACCTGTCCCGTCTCTATTTTCTCAATTTCCTGTGTTGTATTGAATATTGGTATGGGACAGAATAGCCCTATGCAGTCAAGAAATCTGTCGGGTTTTGCATTCTCTTTGTCGTTCATTTAGTCACCTTTTTTCCATACATTTCATAGTGTGTGGAGTCCTCCGTCTTTTTCCTGAGCTTATCATCATGTTCGGAAGGCATCGTTTCTGGATACCCCAGAGGAATGACCGTGAGAACGAAATGAGTATCTGGAACATTTAGTATTTTTGCTACCTTCTCTCTCTCGATGCTAACCCAGCAACTCCCGATACCCATTTCCCAGGCAGCAAGCATCATGTTCTGGACTGCCATCGCAGCTGCGAACCCTGGCTCACCTATGCTTTCCACCCAGGAGAATTTCGAATTAATAGGAGGCACGATCACAGCTATCGCCATAGGGGCTTCAGAAAGATATCCTGAGTACCTGGCGTACTTCGAGATCGCCTTTAGCGTTTCTTTTTCTTTGATAATAATGAACTCCCAGGGCTGTGTGTTAAAAGGGCTGGGTGCCCATCTTGCGGCCTCCAGGATCATGTGGAGAACATCGTCTGGAATGATCACATTCCTGAATTGCCTGACACTGCATCTCTTTCTTATAGCTTCTGAAACGTCCATTCAACACCTCAATTAAGTTTGCTCGGGCAGGGATTTAAACATTGTGGTAAGGCTGGCTGTGGGACGAAAATATTGGTTGTCCTAAAATCAATATGAAATCTGAGAAATGTATTTTATATCTGAACTTCCATGTTAGAATCCCATGTCCAATTTTCCATCCAATGAACCAGTTCTCGTAACCTGCGGTCTCCCATACGCCAATGGTAAATGCCACATCGGACACCTTCGCACTTACATTCCGGCTGACATCTTTGTCCGCGCCCTGCGCAAACAGGGTCAGGATGCAGCTTTTGTCTGCGGTTCTGATGCGCACGGCACTCCAATCGTTGTGAATGCAGAAGAGCAGGGCATTACTCCAAAAGAACTCGTCAATAAATTTCACGATCATTTTGAGAACATCTTCAAGAGAATGGAAGTGAACTTCAGCTTCTTCGGGAACACGGATTCACCAACCAACCATACGCGCACGAACAGCATTGTTGAAGCACTTATTGATAACGGATACGTTTATCCCAAAGTTATAAGGCTGGCGTATTGCCCGCATGATGAGCGTTTTCTCCCTGACAGGTTCGTGGAAGGCACATGCCCGTTCTGCGGTAAACTTGCGCGAGGCGACGAATGCGACCAGGGATGCGGAAAGCATCTTGAACCCGGTGAAATAAAGAATGCAAAGTGCAGGATATGCGGGAACCCGGCAGAGTACAGGGAGCAGGAGCATTTCTTCTTCAAATTATCAGAGTTTGGCGGTTTTCTGCAGGAATACCTGAAAACGCTTGGTGGCACGTCCAACGCCATCAATTATGCAAAGGAATGGGCAAAGGAATTGAAGGATTGGTGTATCACGCGCAACCTTGAATGGGGCGTGCGGTTCCCCGGTCACGACGACCTAGTGGTTTATGTCTGGGTGGATGCGCCCATCGGCTACATATCATTCACTGAAGAATGGCAGAACAATACTGGCGGCGACTGGGAAAAGTACTGGCGCCAGGATTCCCGCATCATACATTTCATTGGAGAGGATATTACCTACCATCATTGTATCTTCTGGCCTGCGATGCTAAAAGGCGCAGGATACACGCAGCCCTGGGCTGTTGTTGCTTCCGGGATGTTGAAAATTGACGATAAGAAGTTCTCAAAGAGCCGCGGTTATGTGGTCTGGGTGGATGAGGATTACCTTGATCACGGGTTCCATCCTGATCTTTTGCGCTATTATATCTCTAATTATACCTCGCACACAAAGGAACTGAACTTCTCGTGGAAGGTTTTCCAGGAAAAGGTCAATAATGAGCTTGTAGGGGCGCTTGGAAATTTCCTGCACAGAACCCTTCATTTCACCCATAAGAACTTCGGGGCGATACCTGAAGGAGAGGTTGACAGGGAGATATTTGATAAGATCGAGGCTGCCATAAATACGGTAGTGGCAGCATTTGATGAATACGAATTCAAGAAAGCAACTGATGCCATGATGGAGCTGGCACAGTACGGGAACGCCTATTTCCAGTCCAATGAACCCTGGCAGCTCATCAAGAAAGACCCGGAGGCATGCAAACATGTGGTTAAGAACTGCCTCCAGATAGGAAAGGCGCTTGTGCTTCTTTTTGAACCAATACTTCCAGGAAATATGGAAAAGGCATGGAAGCAGCTTGGGTTTGACGGGGATGTACATGCTGCAAGGCTGGAAGAGGCGCTTGAAGAGTTACATGCAGTTTCTCTTGAGCCTCCGGTGATATTGTTCACGAAACTTGAAGATAAGAAGATCAAGGAAATGGAGGCTATCCTTGATAAGAGGATAAAGATAGCGATGGCGAAAGAGAAAAAGCATGCGGAAGAACCAAAGGAAGAGAAAACTGAAATAGCATATGAGGAGTTCCAGAAGCTTGATATCAGGATCGGCACAGTGCTAACGGCAGAAAATATCAAGGGTTCTGATAAACTTCTTAAGCTGCAAGTTGATATCGGGGAGATGCGGCAGATAGTGGCAGGGATAGCTAAGTCCCATAACCCGTCCGATCTTGTGGGGCGTCAGGTCGTCGTTATGGCTAATATGAAGCCTGCGAAGCTGTTTGGCGTGGAGTCAAAAGGCATGGTGCTGGCTGGGGATGTGGAGGGGGCGGTGCTGCTGATGCCGGAGAAGAAGATCAAGGAAGGGACGAGGGTAAGGTAAATTATTTAATTTACGCATAGGAAACTAATCATGAATCTAATGATTCATAGATAAATAATGAAAAATAAATATTGTTGTATTGCCATATTCTTATTGCGGTATAAGCAGAGAAAACCAATATATACTTTGGGCTTTGAGC
>JAQUNZ010000002.1 GCA_028717345.1 Candidatus Methanoperedens sp. | reverse complement strand
GGTAAGAAATTTGAAAATCTCATAAGAAAAGAAGCTATAATGAGAATTTCCCCATTTCCCATATCAAGAGCGGGCAAATGGTGGGGTTTTTACCGTGAAACTGGAGAGAAGAAAGAGCTTGAGATCGATATAGTCGCTTTGAATGAACAAACACATGAAATTCTTTTCTGTGAATGCAAATGGCAGAATAATGTGAATTCTGAAATAATATATCAGGAATTGAAGGAAAAGGCAAAGTTCGTTAAATGGAACAACAAAGACCGGAAAGAATATTATGCTGTTGCTGCAAGAAGCTTTTCAAAAAAGACAGGGCATGCAAGGTGCCTGGATTTGAACGAACTTGAGAATGTACTGGCTCAGGTTTAATATCCACGGACAATGCATAGCATGCAATAATTATTTATAGAACCACAAACACTTAGAAATATCTTCACGCATGGAGGTAATTTATTATGGCAGGACAATTAAGCGGACAGCCTATTATTATACTGGATAAAGATAAAACAAGGACACAGGGCAGGGAAGCCCTCGGATACAATATCACAGCTGCGAAAGCGATTGCTGATGCAGTAAGAACAACACTTGGACCAAAAGGCATGGACAAGATGCTTGTGAACCCTGTGGGCGACATGGTGATCACCAACGACGGCGCCACTATTTTGCGGGAAATGGACATAAAACACCCGGCTGCAAAGATGATGGTAGAGATAGCCCGTACTCAGGAAGATAAAGCCGGGGACGGGACAACAAGCGCGGTAGTTCTTGCAGGAGAACTCCTTAACAAAGCGCGTATCCTTGTTGAACAAAACGTCCACCCAACAGTGATCACACGGGGTTACAGTCTTGCCCAGGTCAAAGCTCTTGAGATACTGGATGAACTCGCAATCGATGCTTCTGACGATGTCCTTGAAAAGATAGCAAGGACAGCCCTTACTGGAAAAAGCGCAGACCTTGCGCTTGAACCGCTTGTTGAGCTATGCGTGAAGACCGCACAGTCCATCAAAGAAAGCGGCAAGGTGAACGTAAAAGAGAACATCAACATCATACACCAGCGGGGCGGAAGCATCAAAGATACAAAATTTGTCCGCGGCGTTGTGATTGACAAGGCAAGAGCGCACAAGAACATGCCAAAGAAAGTCGAGAAAGCTAAGATCGCTGTACTTGACACAGGCATAGAAGTTGAGAAAACAACAGTTAAATCAAAGATCCATATAACCTCTTCAGATATGCTTTCTGAGGCACGTCTTGAAGAAAGCAGGCTTGTGGAAGATAGAGTTGAAGCACTTGCAAGAAGCGGCGCCAATGTCGTATTCACAGAAAAAGGAATAGACGATATAGGGATGCATTATTTACAAAAGAAAGGTATTTTTGCAGTCCGAAGATGCAAGGATGAAGAGATCAAGAAACTTGTAAAAGCTACCGGAGCTCGCGTTGTCTCCAAAGTTGACGGGGTCGAAGAGGCTGACCTCGGATATGCTGACGTAATAGAAGAGCGCGGCGTTGGCAATTACAAGATGATATATGTCGAAGGATGCAAGAATCCCAAGGCTGTATCTATCCTGATATACAGCGGAGCAGAACATGTTGCAGATGAAGTGGAACGAGCGCTTGATGATGCTCTTCGCGTCGTAGGCGATGTTATCGAGGATGGCAAAATGGTGGCTGGTGGAGGATCACCTGAGATAGAACTTGCGATGAAGCTTCGGGCTTATGCTACCACATTTCAAGGCAGAGAGCAGCTTGCGATAACAGCTTATGCAGAAGCGCTTGAAGAGATACCAAAAGGCATTGCCGAGAACGCAGGTCTTGATGCGATCGATATTATCGCGGAACTGAGGAATGCGCACAATAAAGGGAAGAAAACAGCAGGTCTGAACGTATTCACAGGAAAAGCCGAGGATATGCTCTCCCTCGGTATAGTCGAACCGCTAAGGGTCAAGACGCAGATAATCAAATCTGCCACCGATGCCGCGAACATGATATTGCGCATCGATGATATCCTGACAGCAAAGGAAACAGGTATGATGGATGTTAAACCTGAACATACCGCGGATTATTACGATGGCATACAGGCTCCGGATGTTGGGGAAGATTGATATTAAATATAATAGTTTAATATCTTATTTTTTAATTAATGTAAAAAGGGAGCTGTCTGAGATTGAACAAGGAAGGCAATAACAGGAAAGAAAAACAAAATAATGAAAAACATGTTGAGCCTCAAACATCCTCAAACAAGGAGCCAGAAGTCTCAGATTCTAAAAAAGCATCTGAAAATGAAATGGAAACATTAAAAAAACAGCTTGAAGAAGAAAAAGACAGGTGCCTTCGACTGAATGCGGAGTTTGAGAATCTCAGGAAACGTACTCAGAAAGAAAAGGAAGAGTTCGTTAAATATGCAAATGAGAAGCTCATAATGGAAATGATAGATATCATGGAATCTCTTGAAAGAGGACTTGAGAATGCAAAGGGATCAGACAATAAAGATAAATTGATCCAGGGTATGGAACTTATATATAAACAATTAAAGAACGTACTTGAGAAAAACGGTCTTGTTCCGATCAAGGCTCTGGGAGAAAAATTTGATCCATATAAGCATGAAGCTATGATGCAGACACCTACACAGGACGATGAAGAGGACATGATCCTTGAGGAGTTCTCAAGGGGTTATATGTTAAGCAATAAGGTCATTCGATATTCTAAAGTAAGAGTATCAAAAAATAAAGAAGCAGATAATGAAAATGAGGTGAGTTAATGGCAAAGATAATTGGAATAGATCTTGGTACAAGCAATTCAGCCGCTGCTGTGATGCAGGGCAACAGACCAGTAATAATACCGAGCGCGGAAGGGGTTTCCCTCGGAGGTAAAGCATTTCCGTCATACGTGGCTTTCACAAAAGACGGGCAGAGACTTGTGGGCGAGCCGGCACGCAGGCAGGTTGTAACAAATTCCGAAGGGACAGCCTATGCATTCAAGAGAAAAATGGGGACTGATTATAAATATTCACTGCGCGGGAAAGATTACAAACCGCAGGAACTTTCAGCTTTCCTGCTCCAGAAGATAAAACAGGACGCTGAGGCATTTCTGGGTGAAAAAGTTGAAAAGGCTGTGATCACAGTACCTGCATATTTTAACGATAACCAGAGACAGGCTACCAAGGACGCTGGTGAAATCGCAGGACTTGAGGTCGTGAGGATCATAAACGAGCCCACGGCTGCATCTCTTGCATATGGTCTTGACAAGACGGGTGACCAGAAGATCCTTGTCTTTGACCTGGGCGGCGGGACGCTTGATGTGACCATTATGGAAATGGGCGGCGGTGTCTTTGAAGTCAAATCCACAGCAGGCGACACGCAGCTTGGCGGCACTGATATGGATAACAGGCTCGTGGACTATATTGCAGAGGAGTTCAAAAAAGAGCACGGGATAGATCTTCGAAAAGACAGGGTGGCGAACCAGAGGCTTCGCGATGCTGCAGAGAAAGCCAAGATCGAGCTTTCCACCACGCTTACCACTGAGATAAACCAGCCATTCATCACGGCGGATGCTGGTGGTCCCAAACACCTCACCATGACGCTTACAAGGACCAAACTGGAAGAAGTGATCAGACCCGTGATCGACCGATGCCGCGCTCCGATGGAACAGGCATTATCTGATGCAAAATTAACAAAGAATGACATTAAGAAGGTCATTCTGGTTGGTGGACCTACCAGGATGCCCATAATCCAGAAATTTGTCGAGGATTATGCTGGGAAGAAAGCAGAAGGTGGGGTTGATCCCATGGAATGCGTGGCTATGGGCGCTGCGATCCAGGCTGGCGTGCTTTCAGGTGAAGTGAAGGATATCCTGCTGCTTGATGTTACTCCGCTAACGCTGGGTATCGAGACGCTGGGTCATGTCATGACAAAGCTCATTGAGAGGAATACCACGGTTCCTACACGAAAAAGCCAGATATTCTCAACCGCTGCAGACAGCCAGACAACTGTGGAGATACATGTGCTCCAGGGCGAGAGGGCTATGGCATACGACAACGTAACACTGGGAAGGTTCAACCTTGTAGGTATTCCAGCCGCACCGCGCGGGATCCCGCAGATCGAAGTTACTTTTGATATCGATGCCAACGGCATACTTCATGTTACTGCAAAAGACCTGGGAACAGGAAAAGAGCAGAAGATGACGATAACTGCGCCGCTTAAGATGGCATCTGATGAGATCGACCGCAAGATCAAGGACGCCGAGAAATTTGCAGAAGAGGACAGGCAGCGCAAGGAGAAAGTCGAGGTAACGAACCAGGCTGATACTCTGATATACTCGACCGAAAAGACGCTCAAAGAACTTGGAGATAAGGTCTCAGGCGACCAGAAACAGAAAGTCGAAAAGGCTATTGAAGTGACAAAGGATGCGCTCAAGAGCGAGGATATAGGCAGGATCAAATCAGCAATAGAAGACCTCACAAAAGAGATGCATGCCATAAGCACGATCCTTTACCAGCAGCAGGCTCAACAGCAGCAACAGGGTCAGCAGGGTGAACCTTCGGGACAGCAGGAACAGACCGAAGAAAAGAAGGACGAGAAAGTAACAGATGCAGAATACAAGGTAGTGGATGAAGATAAGAAGTGATCGGAGAAGGTAAACCCTTCTCCTCACTGAAACATACTTTTTTTGCCTGTAAGATCATTATAACCGCAATTCATGGCTACTAAACGCGACTATTACGAGATACTTGGTGTTGATAAGAAATCATCTGCCGATGAGATCAAATCAGCTTACCGCAAGCTTGCTATGCAGTATCATCCTGACAGGAACAAAGCCCCTGACGCTGAGGAGAAATTCAAGGAAATATCTGAAGCCTATGCAGTCCTGGAAGACCAGACCAAGCGCCAGCAGTATGACCAGTTTGGTCACGCGGGCATAGACCAGAGGTATTCACAGGAGGATATTTTCAGGGGCGCAGCTCCGGACATTGAGGATATCTTAAGGGGTTTCGGTTTTGGCGGCGGTGGCAGAGGCGGAAGTATTTTTGACACGTTCTTTAGCGGAGGGGGGGGGAGACACGAAGGACCAAGGCGCGGGTCTGATATGCTCTATGAACTTGCTATCGAGTTCGAGGAAGCAGCATCAGGAAAGAAAGTCGATCTTGAATTTCCCAGAAATGAAACGTGTGATGTATGTAAAGGAAGCGGTGCAAAACCTGGAACATCCCCCAAAACCTGCCCCGTATGCCGCGGAAGCGGGCAGGTGAACAGGACGCAGAATACCCCTTTTGGCAGGTTCATGACGACCTCGACCTGCGGAACATGCCACGGCGCAGGGAATGTTATTGATTCCCCGTGCACGACATGCCATGGTTCAGGCACTGTGCAGAAGAAACGAAAACTGGAAGTCAAGATACCGGCTGGAGTGGATTCAGGCTCCAGGCTGCGAGTGCCTGGCGAAGGCGAAGCTGGAGAAAAAGGCAGACCGTCAGGCGACCTGTATGTGGAAATTTATGTCAAACCTCACAAGATATTCACCCGCCATGAAAATGATGTTGTGATGGAAGCTACTATCAGTTTTACGCAGGCAGCTCTGGGGGATGAGATACTTGTGCCCACTCTTGATGGGAAAGCGTCCATGAAGATACCTTCCGGGACGCAGAACGGTCAGGTGTTCAGGCTCAGGGGCAAGGGCTTTCCCAGCCTTCATATGTCAGGAAAGGGCGATGAACTCGTGAAGGTAAAGGTGGAAGTGCCGACCAGTCTGACCGATCGGCAGAAGCAGCTTTTGAAGGAGTTTGCCCAGATAAGCGGGGAAAAGGGAAAGAAGAAAGGTATTTTTGGGATTCTTTGAGTTTAAAGACTGCAGAAATATTCAGTGATATTATCTTCCCCTTACATATTCATCCATTGCCCGTGCCGCCTTTTTTCCCGCGCCCATTGCGCTTATCACGGTCGCAGAGCCCGTGATGGCATCACCGCCCGCATATACGCCAATCTTCGTGGTCTCGCCGTTCTCTTTTGCCACTATCGTCCCATGTTTTGTGATCTCAAGACCTCTGGTTGTGCGCGGAACAAGCGGATTGGGCGACGTTCCTATAGCGATGATTACCACATCTGCCTCTATCTTATGTTCCGTACCTGACGTAGGCGCTGGTTTGCACCTGCCTGACGCATCAGGTTCGCAAAGGTGCATGTTGATGCACTCCACGTGCGTCACCCAGTTTTTACCGTCCCCGATTATTCTCACAGGATTCGTTAGCAGCCTGAAAATGATGCCTTCCTCCTTTGCATGCTCTATTTCCTCGGCACGTGCAGGCATCTCCTCTTCACCTCGCCTGTAAACGATGGTTACCTGTCCTGCACCAAGGCGCAGCGCACATCTTGCTGAGTCCATCGCCACGTTGCCCCCACCCACCACAACCACGTTCTTTCCCTTCTTGATCGGCGTAGCATAATCCGGGAATTTGTATGATTTCATAAGGTTCACACGCGTTAAAAATTCATTGGCTGAATAGACACCATTCAGGTTCTCGCCATCTATGTTCATGAACACTGGCAGACCTGCGCCTGTCCCCAGGAACACGGCATCGAACTCGGAAAGCAGTTCGTCAACATTTTCAATTTTACCTATAACATGGTCAAGAAGAACTGTTACGCCCAGTTTCTTAACATATTCTACTTCTGCGCGGACTATTTCCTTTGGAAGCCTGAATTCCGGGATGCCGTAGATCAGCACGCCTCCGGCTTCGTGAAGCGCTTCAAATATCGTAACAGAATGACCCCTTTTTGCAAGGTCGGCAGCAGCAGTGAGCCCGGCTGGTCCTGAGCCTGCAACAGCTATCTTCTTTCCGGTCGGCTCGGGTTTTTCAGGGAATTTTACACCTTTCCTGCGTTCATGATCGCTCACGAAGCGCTCAAGTCTGCCTATGGAGACCGATGCTCCTTTCTTGCTCAAAACGCAAACCTCTTCGCACTGGGTCTCCTGCGGACAAACGCGCCCGCATACAGCGGGGAGGGCGTTATCGGTCTTTATCTCTTTTATCGCGCTGTCAAAATCTCCCTCTGCCACATACTTGAGAAAAGCGGGTATCTTGACTTCGACAGGGCAGCCTTTCATACATGATGGTTTCTTGCACTGGATACAGCGCTTTGCCTCTTCAATTGCCTGCTTTTCGGTAAAACCAAGAGCCACTTCATCAAAATTAGCGGCACGTATCTTCGGGTCCTGCACAGGCATCTTCTGGCGCTCTAACATTTGCATCCCTCCCTCTCGCATTTATACTTTTCAAGTGCTATCTTCTCCTCTGGCTGATAAATTGCAAGCCTGTTCATAAGAAGAGTAAAATCTACAAGATGAGCATCGAATTCAGGTCCGTCCACGCAAGCGAACTTTGTCTCGTTTCCCACAAGCACGCGGCATGCGCCGCACATGCCTGTTCCATCTACCATGATAGAATTCAAACTGACGATAGTTTTGACGTTAAATGGTTTCGTGACGCCCGCCACAGCGCGCATCATAACAGGGGGACCGATAGCAACAACCCGGTCAACTTTTGTCCCGCTTTCCAGGATCTTCTTTACGATATCTGTCACAAAGCCATGGTGTCCTTTTGTCCCGTCATCCGTGGTGATGAACAGTTCATCGCTTACCTTTCGCATCCTGTCTTCCCAGAGAAGGAGGTTTGCACTGCGCGCTCCAATTATAGATATGACTTTATTACCTGCTTCCTTGAAAGCACGGGTCTGCGGAAAGACCGGAGCTACACCCACACCACCGCCTACAAGTATTACAGTCCCCACTTTTTCGATATGCGCCGGATTTCCCAGAGGACCTATAAAATCAAGGATTTCTTCGCCAGCTTTCATGGAAGAAAGGTGCATTGTGGTCCTGCCCACTGCCTGGAATATCATCGTGATAGAACCGTTTTTCCTGTCAAAATCCGCTATTGTGAGCGGTATCCTCTCCCCTTTCTCATCTATCCTCAGTATGACGAACTGTCCAGGCTGCGCCTTCCTGGCAATGCTCGGCGCGGCTATGTTCATAAGATATATCGTCGGGACAAGTTCATGATTATTTAATATCTTAAACGTCATGGGTTCATCTCGATGGCTCTTAAGTTGGTCTGGATTAAAAAGATTTCCATAAACTTTAATTAACAGCAGAAGCATTAATTACAAAACAGGAAGACTCTATGGTACTTGATAAACTGGGCAGTTCGCTTCAGGATGCACTCAAGAAGCTCGTTGGTGCAGGAAGGATTGATGAGCGGATAGTAGATGATGTAGTTAAAGACATCCAGCGCGCACTCCTGCAGGCTGATGTGAACGTCAAACTGGTGATGACCTTATCCCAGAAGATAAAACAACGTTCACTAAAGGAAGAACCTCCCAAAGGCATGAACTCCAGGGAACATGTAATTCGTATCGTTTACCAGGAACTGATAAATATCCTCGGAAAATCTGCGAACGTGAATCTGGTCTCCCAGACGATCATGATGGTTGGTCTCCAGGGCAGCGGTAAGACCACTACAACAGCAAAACTGGCACGGTATTTCCAGAGAAAAGGTCTCAAAGCCGCAGTCATCTGCGCAGATACGTTCAGGCACGGAGCATACGAGCAGCTTAAGACACACTGCGACAGGATCGGGATCTTCTTCTATGGTGAAAAAGACGTAAAAGACGCCTCTGCCATCGTACAACGCGGGCTCAAAGCAATAGAGAAATTCGATGTGAAGATTATAGATACTGCAGGCAGGCATGCCCTTGAGAAAGACCTCATCAAAGAGATGGAAGACATACACAAAATCGCCCATCCACAGCAAAAGCTGCTCGTACTTGACGCCGCGATGGGTCAGCTTGCAAGCGAGCAGGCAAAGGCTTTTAACGCCTCGATCGGGATAACAGGCGTTGTAATTACCAAACTTGACGGGACAGCAAAAGGCGGAGGCGCGCTTTCCGCTGTTTCGGATACAGACACAGCGATCGCTTTTATCGGGACTGGTGAAACCCCTGACGACCTTGAAAAATTCGAAGCTGACAGGTTCATCTCCCGGCTGCTTGGTATGGGCGATATCAAATCTCTCCTTGAGAAAGCAGAAGAAACACTCAGCGGCGAAGATCTTGACGTGGAGGCGATGCTTAGCGGCAAGTTCACTCTAAAGGATATGTACAAGCAGATGGAAGCCATGAACAAGATGGGACCCCTGAAACAGGTAATGCAGATGCTGCCTATGGGTAAACTGGGGGTGAACGTCTCTGATGATATGTACAGTGTAACCCAGGAAAAGCTGAAAAAGTACAAATTCATCATGGATTCCATGAACGAGAGGGAACTGGAAGACCCGAAACACATTAACAGCTCAAGAATTACGCGGATAGCACGCGGTTCAGGCACTAAATATGATGAGGTCCGCGAGCTTCTGAAATACCATAAAATGATGCAAAAAACCATAAAAGGTATGAAGGGAGGCAAATTTAACATACAAAAAATGATGAGAAAATTTGGAATGTAAGTTATTGCACTCGAAAACACTTATATAGGTAAAACGCTATTAAAATAGATAATTATAGTTTTGAAGGAGATTTAAAATGGTAACAGACTTAAAAGAATTTGCAAAAACAGCAAAACCATCTGTCGCTGTAGTCGGGCTTGGTGGCGCTGGTTGTAATATAACGACTTGGATCGCAGAAAAAGGAATGTCAGGCGGAAGGATCATTGCTGCAAACACTGATGTTAATCATCTTTATGTTCAGAAAGCTGATAAGTTGATCCTGCTTGGAGAAAAATTATGTCACGGGCATGGATGCGGCGGATACCCTGAAATGGGATCACAGGCAACCCGTGAGAACGTAAATGAACTAAAGGAAGAGCTTGAAGGAGCGAACCTTGTATTCCTGGTAGCAGGACTTGGTGGAGGAACCGGTACTGGCGCCATGCCGGTCGTAGCTGAGATCACGCGAGAGATGGGTGCGCTCACAATCGGATGCGTAACCATTCCGTTCACGATCGAAATGTCAAGAAGGGAAAAATCAAGAGAAGCCATAAACCTGCTTGCCCAGACATGCGACTCAGTAGTTATAATCGATAACTCAAAATTAAGAGAGGTAGCAGGGAATCTTCCATTAAAAGAGGCTCTTAACGTGGCAAATGCGCTTGTTGGAGCTTTTGTCAAGAACCTCACAGACACAATAACACAGCCAAGCCTTGTCAACCTTGACTATGCTGACCTTCGTGCTGTCATGGAACGCGGCGGAGTATCGTCCATCGGCATAGGAGAAAGTGACGGTCAGGACAGGGTAGAAAAAGCTGTCGCACAGGCTTTAAGCACTCCGCTGCTTGATGTCAGGGACATTTCTGCAAGTTACGGCGTGCTCGTCCACATTGTTGGTGGAGAGGACCTGACGCTTGAGGAAGTCGCGGTCGCTGGCGAATTGATCATGGATAAAGTCCCCAACACAAAGAGAATTATCTGGGGCGCAAAGGTCGATAACAACCTGACCGGCATGGTACGAGTAATGGCAGTACTGACCGGTGTTGAGAGTCCGTTCCTGTCAGGCGAGGAGATGCAGCGTATAGCAGAAAAGCGTGCTGAAGAGCAGCGCGTCGTTGAAGCGCCAGCCCCTGAACCCATTGTAAGACCAAGGGTTGAGCCGCCAAAGCCCAAACCTGTGGTCAAGGTCGAGCCGCCAAAAGAAGAGGAAAAGAGCAGCAGCATGTATATCTGGATCATTTTAATAATCCTGATAGTACTTGGCTTGCTCTGGTATTTCAAAGTAATTTAAAAACCGATCGTTCCGGTAATTCCGGAACCCATATTTTATTTTTTTTCTGTATATAGTCCTGATATTTTTTGATTATTTCCAAACCATAAGTTTTAATTGCTTTATCGCATTACTACCCTCGATTCTCTGGAGATCATTTATATGTTAAAAGAGGCTTCGCAGTATGATGCAAAAGTAGTAGAGCAGAATATCCAAAAATTCTGGGATGAAATAGATGCTTATTCACGTGTCAGAGAACTCAGGAAGAATGGAAAAAAGTTCTTTTTTGTGGACGGTCCTCCATACACAACAGGCAGGATACATCTTGGGACTGCCTGGAATAAAATAATCAAGGATTCCGTACTGCGCTACCGCTCCATGAGCGGGTATCACATACTCGAACGCGCCGGATGGGATATGCACGGTCTCCCCATCGAGGTAAAAGTGGAAGAAGTGCTGGGTTTCAAGTCGAAAAAGGATATCGAAACATACGGAGTAGGAAACTTTGTGGCAAAATGCAAGGAATTCGCACTCTCTCACAGGGATGAAATGACAGTCCAGTTCAGGAACCTTGGAATATGGCTCAACTGGAAAGAACCTTACATGACGCTGCGAGATGAATACATCGAGGCTGCATGGTGGACGCTGAAACAGGCGCATGAAAAAAAGCTTCTGGAAAAAGGTCTTCGCGTAGTGAACTGGTGTCCAAGGTGCGAGACGGCAATTGCTGATTCTGAAGTGGAATATGCAGACGAAACTGACCCTTCCGTATATATAAAATTCCCTGTAAAAGGCGAAGAAAATACATATATCGTGATCTGGACGACCACGCCGTGGACTATCCCTGCCAATATCGCGGTCGCCGTGCATCCATCCTTTGAGTATGTAAAAGTCAGGGTAAAGAAGGACGGGAAAGAAGAGATACTGATAATGGCAGAGCAGCTCATGAAGAATGTGCTCAAACAGGGCAGATACAAAGATCACGAGGTCCTTGAAATCATGCTCGGTGAGGATTTGCGTATCGAATATGAGGCTCCTCTTGGTGAAAAAGTGCCTCTTCAAAAAGAGTTTCACCATAACGTTTATCTTGCAGATTTCGTCACAGCAGAGAACACTGGGTGCGTTCACATCGCGCCCGGTCATGGTATTGACGACTTTGAACTCGGGATGAAGAACAAACTACCTATCTTCTGCCCGGTCGGTCCTGATGGCAGATATACGGAAGAAGCAGGAGATTACAAGGGAATGCATGTCAGGGAGGCTAATAAAGTAGTGCTTGACGACCTCACTGAGAACGGACTGCTGCTTGCAAGCGGCAAGATATCACACAGGTATGGTCACTGCTGGAGGTGCAAGACATCCATAATATATCTTGCCACAGAGCAGTGGTTCCTGCGCGTTACTGACATCAAGGAACAGATGCTTTCTGAGATAGAAAAGGTGAAATGGTATCCGGAATGGGCAGGATCTGCGCGCTTTGCCGACTGGGTCACAGGATCGCGCGACTGGTGCATATCGCGCCAGAGGTACTGGGGGATCCCGATCCCTGTATGGGTATGCGGGTCATGCGGAGAGACAGAAGTTATGGGAACACGGCACGAACTGGAGAAGCGCTCTGGTGTATCAAAACTTCCAGACCTGCACAGACCCAATGTAGATAATATCCACATCAAATGCAAATGCGGTGGGCAGATGAGCCGCGTCCCTGATGTCTTTGACGTGTGGTTTGACTCGGCTGTGGCATCATGGGCGACACTGAACTTCCCGCATGATGAAAAAGCCTTAAAGGACTGGTGGCCTGCGGATTTTATTACCGAAGGTCACGACCAGACGCGCGGCTGGTTCTATTCGCAGCTGGGCGCAAGCATGATAGCCTTCGGGAAGGCGCCGTATAAGAGCGTTCTGATGCACGGTTTCACGCTTGATACTGAAGGAAAGAAGATGTCAAAGAGCCTGGGTAATGTGGTCTCGCCTGAGGAAGTAATAGCAAAATTTGGCGCTGAATCGCTCAGGTTGTATGTACTTTCCCAGAACGCGCCCTGGGACGACCTTAAATTCAGCTGGGATGAGGTCGGGAACGTACACAGGATGCTGAATATCCTCTGGAACGTTTACCGGTTCCCGCTTCCGTACATGGTGCTTGATAAGTTCAATCCGCTTGAGATAAACGGGACACCCGCTGCGTTGCGCCTTGAGGACAGGTGGCTCCTGTCGCGCATTCAATCGCTCATAAAACAGGTAGACGCTGCCATGCTGGAATACAACCTCCACAAAGCCACCCGACCCATATCCGAGTTCATACTCGAAGACCTCTCGAGATGGTATATACAGCTCATCCGACCACGGACGTGGCGCGAATCAAACGACCCTGACAAGCTGGCTGCGTATTATACCCTCTATGAGGTGTTGGTCACCCTGACAAAGCTCATAGCGCCTTTTGCTCCCCATATCTCTGAGGAGATGTACCAGAACCTTGTTAGAAACGTTGACCCTGAAGCGCCGCAAAGCGTTCATATGTGCAACCGGGCAGTTCCAAGAGAGGATTTCATCGATACAGAACTTGAAAAGCAGATGAACATAATCCGGGAGATAGTTGAAGCCTCATCAAACGCAAGGCAGAAATTAAAGAGAAAACTCAGATGGCCTGTTAAAAAGATAGTGGTGGCGCCAAAGAAAGAAGATGTCGTTGCGGCGGTCAGGAACCTTGAAGAAGTATTAAAGGAACAGACCAATGCAAAAGAGATAGTTCTTCTTTCACCAGGGGAGACGTGGGAGCAACTCGGAGTCGAAGTGCTTCCGGTTCATGCCACACTTGGTCCTGCCTTTAAAAAAGAGGCTGGAAGGGTGCTTGCTGAATTAAAGAACGCAGATGGAAAAGCCATTCGGAAAGCTATCACTGAAAATGGCAGTTTTAACCTGAAGGAATGGACGCTTACAGCTGACATGGTAACTTTTAAGGATTCAATACCGCAGGAGATCGCCCAGGCAGGATTCTCAACAGGTGATGTCTATGTGGACACTGAACTAACACGCGAGATAGAATGCGAAGGTTATGCGCGCGAGGTCATACGCAGGCTTCAGGATATGCGAAAGGAGCTTGACCTGGCTGTGGAAGAGGAGATAAACGCAGTTGTGGAGATAAAGGATGAAAGGGTG
This sequence comes from Candidatus Methanoperedens sp., assembly GCA_028717345.1. Lineage (GTDB taxonomy): Archaea > Halobacteriota > Methanosarcinia > Methanosarcinales > Methanoperedenaceae > Methanoperedens. Next base: position 60,925 of record JAQUNZ010000002.1, on the reverse strand, counting down.
CTGGAACTTGTCTCAGGATCAAAAGATTTCATTTCAGGTGAAGTGCGTGCAAAGTCCATGGTCATTGGTTCTGGCATTGAAGCAGAAGGAGACCTTGTCAAGGACTGGGATGTTGAGGATGTTAAGATGAAGATGGGAATAGTTAGAATAAAATGAAATACTTGCAGCAAATAAAAGAGATACAATGGAATTACTGCATATAATTTCCATCGCATTCTTTATAGCTGTCCTTTTCTCCCTGCTCGGTCTTGGGGGAGCTATAATATATACTCCATTTTTATACTGGAGCGGTCTGCCTCTTCTTGCCGCTATCCCCATGGCTCTGCTATTGAACATGATAACAACGGCCTCATCTGCCATAACATATCAAAGATTGCGATTAATTGACATCAGTATCGCCCTTCCGATCATTCTAACGTCAATACCCGGAGCTTATGTTGGCTCCAAACTTGCCCGAATAATTGACATGCAGCTATTGATCCTTTTGCTATCCGTCATCATCATATTTGCAGGCTTAAGGATACTTTTCTTTCAGATCAAGAGCACGTCCATCATTAGCCCGGATAAAAGAATTCTCGCAGGAGCTATTGCCGGCTTTTTCATCAGCGCGGTATCATCACTTGTAGGCATTGGGGGCGGCACATTCATCATGCCTCTGCTTCTATTATTCGGTCTTGAGACAAAAAAAGCTGTCGGGACATCAGCATTTATCGTCACGTTCATTTCTCTTTCAGGCTTCCTGAGCCATATGAGTCAGGGGGGGCAGAATATTGATATGAATGTCTTGCTATTCGCCGGGCTTGCTGCATTTGCAGGAGCACAGGCAGGTTCAAGACTGATTTTCAAAAGAACCTCTCCAAGGTCAATAGAAATATTGTTCGCGTTAGTAATTCTGCTTGTGGGAAGCAAGCTCTTATACGGGCTTATTTAAACTTATTCCAGTTTCTTCAATTCACTGAAATCCAAAATTGTCGATATAGGATGAGTGTCCACATTAATACCCGTTTCTTCAACCGCAGCCATTCCGTTTACTCCTGCGTACGCTACAACACCAACCCTGCCAGCGTCCACAGATGCATTAAGCACAGGCTTCCCCGGTTTTCCTATCTCTGCTATGCCCCCGATTCCTAGATCCATAATAGACTCAAGCACATTTTCCGCTCCAACTAACGACGACTCTGGTATCTCCCTCATGTTGGAAAGGAGCACACCATTTCCAGTGTTCACTGCATCAAGCACCCGCGTCATCTTCCGCGATATGAATATCTTCATAGGGTCTATAGTAGTTCCTGTATAAACGATTAGTTCCTCAAAGCCCACTGGCTTTCTGCCTTTCACTTCCAGTATCCCGCCGTATCTTGTATTCACCGGGATCCCGCTTTTCATCAGTATCCCGTCAATTGTTATGCTGCACATCGTTGCGATACCGACTTTGCCAGGCTGTATCTTGATATCAGAACTTACCGTGCCCTCATCAATTATTTTGATGTACGGGCTGATGGAAAAACCATTATTGACTACCTCACCAAGTATCTCCATTGTCCTGTCAAAATCATTCTTATCTATTATTGAGGTATTTGTTATTACCCTCCCCTGCCCGGTTTTCAGGTCAAACGTAGTTTCGTATATGAGTTTCTCTATCTTATTGATAATAAAACCAAGCCTGTCGCCAACAAGTGCATTATTGAGTTCGCTGATCCCGCGCTCGGTAATAACGCGTCCGTCATAACCCTGCCTGCTTGTCAGACCGCGCTCATCCAGTATCCGCAGGTGGTAGCGGACACCCCTTTCTCCTATGGGGTATCCGCGATCGTTCATCCTGTCAGCAATGAGACGCGCGCCTATCGGTTCGTGGTTCTCATAGAGTATCCTGAGTATCTCTATGAGTTTTCTCTGCACCATTGAATCGATAGTCGTTGTTGTCATTTAGCCTTTTTTCAGATTATGTTCAGGTAGCGGTTTATTTCCCAGTCATGCACGCTTATCCTGTATGCATCCCATTCAGCCCTTCCAAGCCTCATGAAGTCTGCATATACATGTTCACCCAGCGCATCCCGTATGATGCTGTCAGTCTCAAGGTTATCCAGAGCTTCTTTCAGGCTTCCGGGGAGTGATTCTATTCCATGCGCCTTTCTTTCTTCTTCATCGAGGTGGAACAGGTTAAGAGTGGTAGGTTCACCCGGATCTATCTCGTTATCAACACCATCAAGACCTGCCATCAGTATTACAGCAAAGGACAGGTATGGGTTGCATGAAGGGTCAGGGCTGCGCAGTTCAATGCGAGTGCTCATTCCTCTTGCTGCGGGAATGCGGATCATTGATGACCTGTTCGCGCCGGACCATGCGATATATACCGGAGCTTCATACCCTGGAACTATTCTCTTGTATGAGTTCACTATCGGGTTTGTGACAGCAGTGAATGATTTTACATGTTTCTTCAAGCCGCCGACGAAGTGTCTGAGCGTGTCGCTGACTTCCAGATCTTTTGACTCATCATAGAAGGCGTTCTTGTTCCCTTTGAATAGTGAAATATTTGTGTGCATGCCTGATCCATTGATGCCAAAGATCGGTTTTGGCATAAAAGATGCATGCAGGTCGTTTTGTTGTGCGATCGTCTTTGTAACGAATTTGAATGTGATGACGTTGTCCGCTGTCTTTAATGCATCCGCATATTTGAAATCGATCTCGTGCTGTCCAATTGAAACTTCATGATGGGATGCTTCAATGTTGAAACCCATTTTCTCAAGCGCTACAACTATATTCTGTCGTGTTTCTTCAGCCTGGTCCACAGGTGGGAAATCAAAGTATCCGCCGACATCGTGTGGTACTGGCGGGGTGATAACATCTCCATTTGTTCTCTTGAAGAAAAAGAATTCAAGCTCAGGTCCGTTGTTCATTACATAGCCGCGTTTGGCGGCTTCCTGAATTGCTCTCTTCAGGACATACCGCGGGTCGCCTTCGAACGGCTTTCCGTTTGGCTTATAGACATCGCATATCAACCTTGCGACCTTTCCGCCGCTCACGTCCCATGGAAGGATCTGGTATGTATTTATGTCGGGTTTCAGTATCATGTCGGATTCTTCTATCCTGACAAATCCTTCAATTGAGGAGCCGTCAAAAGCAATACCTGATTTCAGGGCTTTTTCTGCCTGTGATACAGGGATGCCAACGTTCTTGACCATCCCTCCAATGTCAACGAATTGAAGTCTTAAAAATCGTACCTGGTTTTCTTCTATTGATCTTAATACATCTTCGTTTGTTTTAATCATATCTTATTCTCTCACTGTTTTACTTAAATTGATATTTGTGCTAATAAATCATTCTCTGTGATGTTTCGGCTCGACACCCTTTTTAAATTATTTAAACAGGCCCAACCTGAGAGGTAATTCAAACAGGGAGCGAGCCGACTATAAGCTACCGTTTACCTATGATATATAGTTTTCGCTATGTAAATCCCATCCACCACCCTCTCCATCCTGGCATTCACTTCAGTCCCGGAACGAACCCTGTCAGCATCAACGATTGTGACGACCCTGTCCCGCGCCACTGCCAGTTTTTCCCCTTTCATCCAGCCAGGTCCAACCACCTTCACTTTCACGTTCTCATATCGTTTGAACACGCGGGGAATGGCTTTACATTCAAAACTGCCGAAATCTTCGGGTATTAGTACAAGCTTTGTGCTGTAAACATCTTCCCACTCATGTAGCCGCGAATAAAACTCATCCCAGCCCATCGGCTTTATTCCCTGTTTCCTTCCGTTCTTGTGAGGCAGGAATTTCTGTATCCCAAGAGCAGGAAATCGTTTCCCTGCACCGATGCGAAGGGCGAACTCGATCAACCTGGGTATCTCTTTATCGTTTATTCCTGGCAGCCATACGGGCGCGATAAGAAGATCGAGGTCAGTGTTCCTGGCAATATGCTCAGCGTTCCCAAGCACCCGCGCAAGGTTGTAAACATCCGTGCCTGCTATACTTTTTGCAAGTCCGGGCTCAAGTGATTCTATGGACATATTGATGCGTGAGAGCCCAGCAGATTCCAGCTTATCGATCAGTTTCGGGGAGAGCAGCATGCCGTTGGTCTGCATCGAAACTGTTTTTACATGCCTGTTCTTTGAAAGTCCCTCTGCCAGTTCAACAAGCTGCGGATACATGGCAGGCTCTCCGACTGTATCGATGTGCGCCTCGATATCATTAGTTTCCTTGTAAGAGGCAGCCCAATCGAATGCTGCAAGCAATTGCGGCAGGTCAACCATGTATTCAGATATTCTCTGCTTTGTCCGGGGACCTGCATCAGTAGAACAAAAGACGCACGACAGCGGGCACTCGCTTATCGGACGCACCTGAAGGACGTTTGTTCCGCGGTCGATTATTCCAAAGGCGATGCAGCCGAACAGGGGGATGTCGCGGATGAGGATATTGTTACATTTTGTCATTTTCAACCAATACGCATTCACTGCATCTTTTTTTCCCGCAGAATTGTTTTCCGTACTCCACTATAAGCGCATGGAACTCCTTGTAAAGAGGAACATCCTGCGGTATAGAACTCTCGAAAAGCGATTGCAGTTCCCCATAATCGCCCTCAATACCCATGCACGCACATATCCTCTTCGTATATGCATCTATCACGAACTTTGGTTTATCTGCCGCATACAGCACGATGCTGTCAGCCGTCTCCTCCCCGACACCGTTCAAATCAAGAAGCATCTCCCGAATATCTTCTGCCGGTTTCTCAAAGATATCAGGATTTTCATAGAAAAATGTCGAAATATCCTTCAACCTCTTTGCTTTCTGCCTGTAGAACCCCGTGCATCTCACAAGACCTTCAAGGTTAGAAAGGTCTGCTCCTGCAAGTGGCTTTGCAGCCATAAGCCCGTTATCTTTCAGGTTCCTTATCGCTTTCTCAACGTTCTCCCACTTTGTCTGCTGGGTGAGAACAGCGCCAACGACTACTTCAAATGGAGTGTCGGCGGGCCACCAGTTCTTATGACCGAATTGGTTGAGTAGTTCATTATAGATTTTTATCATACGAACTTTACGCCAAGATCCGAGAATCCATTTCTAATTGCAAGATTAATTAAAAATGGTGTCAGAGACTCGATCATATATGAAGATGAAAGACCGCCCCCATCCAGAGGATGAAGGGTTTTGATCTCTTCAGTCAGTTTCATCACTGTTCTCTTTGCTTTTTCATCATCCCCACAAACCACAACATCATAATCAAGCCTCAATTCAAGGTTTGCCAGTTTCTTTGCAGAGATGTTATGATATGCAGAGACCACTTTTACGGTCTTTGGAAGAATATCCTTTATTTCAAGGGCAGCACTGCCCTGTTTGGGTGGGGTATATTCAAACCATTCGTTCTTTTTCATGGGAACGACAAGCGATATGACGATCTGGTCATTGAAATGAGGGATAAGGCTTTTCAAAAGCGATATCACACCATTGTATGGCACTGAAAGCACAACAACGTCAGAATCCCTGATCCCCATGTCGTTCGTGCATCCCCCGATGGCGCTGCAGGACAGTCCCTTATCCAGGAGCATATCCTTGTATTCATCTGCGGCTTTTACCGCCTTATCAGCCTCTCGCGAGCATACTGTAATCTCATGTTCTCCAGCCCATCGCAGCGCAAAACCCTCTCCAATGCTGCCAGTTCCGCCAAGTATTGCAATCTTCATTTTTTCTCCTTTTCTTTCAGGATCTTGCTCATCATATGCATGTTTTCCCTGTGCATAGAGACCATCAGGTCGCTCACGACCATCAGAATGAACACCTGTATCCCTGTGACTATGAGCAGGGTGGCAAGTATTGTCAGAGGGATATGGTCTATGTTTTTGAACCACTCATCCACCACATAAATGCCAATAGCCAGACCGCTAATTGTAAGAAGAACCCCCATCACGCCGAAATAAAAAAGAGGGTTGTGCATACGGGCAAGCAGAAATATGGTAGAACCTATCCTGAAACCGTCCCTGATCGGTTTTAACTTTGTCTCTGCGCCGCTCACCCTTGAAAGATATGTTATGGGTACTTCAACGATCTTCAAATTCTTTTTAACGCATTCCACTGTTATCTCTGTTTCGACCTCAAAACCCGTCCTGTTAAGCTCTATCTGTTTTATCGCATCATAGCTGAATGCCCTGTAGCCGGAAAGTATGTCTTCAAGCCAGACGCCGTATGCGAACCCGAATATCTTATTTAATATATAGTTCCCGAAAAGGTTCAGCCTTGTGAAAGCTCCTTTCTGGAAATTAGCTGTCCTTCCCCCGATAACATGGTCTGCCAGCCCTGATGTGACAGGTTCAAGGAGCTTATAGACCTCTTCAGGAAGATACGTTCCGTCCCCGTCTATCATGACCACATATTTGTTATTAATTATCTGGAACGCCTGGTTAACAGCCTGCCCCTTTCCCTTTCCGCTTTGCAGTACGACCTTTGCGCCTGCTTTTTCGGCATTCTTTACTGTATCATCCTTACTGTGTCCGTCAATGACGAGAATGTTGGAAAAACCCATTGACCTGAATTCACTAACTATCCCACCTATCGTTTTACCCTCATTGAGAGTGGGAATTAATATACATACATCCTCTTTGTTCATTTAAAGCCTTTATTTATCTGAATCTACTTAATAGTTTAGTGATTGGCATACTAATTTTACAGATTACTCCCAACATAAACAGTGACGATACCAAAGGTCAGGTCATAATATCGTATATCCATCATGCCAGATGCCTTCATTAATCCAGTGAACTCCTCTCGTTTCGGAAATGCCATTACAGATGATGGTAAATAACTGTAAGGACCTGTTTTTTTGGAAACTAAACTGCCGACAACAGGCAAGAGTTTCTGAAAATAAATATAATACATCGACCTGAAAAAGCGGTTCCTGGGCTGCGAGAATTCAAGCACAACGATCCTGCCTCCATTCCTGACCACCCTGTGCATCTCAGACAGGGCTTTTTTAATATCTGCCACGTTCCTGATGCCAAATGCAACGATAGCGCCGTCAAAACTATTATCTTTAAAAGACAGGTTCTCTGCATCGTTCTGGATGCAATATATATTTTTTATGTTGCTTTTTGCTATCTTCAGAGCGCACAGCTTCAACATTTCCGCACAAAAATCAGAGGCTATTGCATCGCTGCGTTTTGAAACCTCTATCGCCACGTCCCCTGTCCCTGAACACACGTCAAGGATGCGCCCTGATGGCAGTTTTTCTGCTGCGAACCTGCGCCAGTATTTGTCCCGCCTTAAACTCAGAAGGGAATTTAGAAAATCATATCTGTGTGAAATCCCTGCGAACATCTTCTGGATATATTCTTTTTTTTGCACCATCTAAGAATCTAAGCTATAAGCCTACTTTTTAAGGTTTAAGTATTACTATGAATCTCCGATATCCCCTGCCAAATATCGATAGTTTCTTTAAACCAGACCGCTAATAAGTATCCACATGGCAATCCATCCTATTGAATACCGCTACGGACATCCTGAAATGAAATCTGTCTGGAGCGAAGAGACGCGCCTTACTAAAATGCTGGCAGTTGAAACTGCCCTGGCAAAAGCCGAGGTCATAGCAGGGTACATCCCGGAAGGAGTTGACGAGAAAATAGCCCGCGGCGCAGTCAAGGTAAAACTTGAGAGGGTAAAGAAGATAGAGGACGAGATACATCACGACGTGATGGCAGTGGTGATTGCACTTTCTGAACAATCGAAAGATGCAGGAAAATGGGTGCATTTTGGCGCCACCTCGAACGATATCCTGGATACTGCCACAGCCCTTCAGATAAAAGATGCGATCCAGATATTAAGGAAAGAAACTGCAAAATTACGCGGAATAGTTATAGATACGGCTCTGTTGCACAAGAACACGGTTTGCGCAGGGCGCACCCACGGACAGATAGGAGTCCCCACAACATACGGTCTGCGCTTTGCGATATGGGCTTCCGAGATAGACAGGCACATGGAGCGCCTTGACCAGCTCACACCGCGCGCCACGGCAGGAAAGATGAGCGGCGCGGTTGGCACGCAGGCAGCCTTCGGAAAAAAGGGCATCGAGATACAGAAGAGGACTATGGAAGAACTGTGTATCGAACCTGCCGATGTCTCGAACCAGATAATCCAGAGGGACAGGCATGCCGAGTTCGTGATGTGGATGGCCAACACGGTCACCACACTTGATAAGATATGCGTGGAGATAAGAAGCCTTGCAAGAAGCGAGATAGCTGAGGTCGAAGAGAGCTTTGGCAAGAAGCAGGTGGGCTCGTCCACGATGCCTCACAAGCGCAACCCGATAAAATCAGAGCAGGTATGCGGACTTTCCAGGATAGTCCGCGCGATGGTTGAACCAGAGCTTCTCAACAATACTCTGTGGGATGAACGCGACCTAACCAATTCATCATGCGAGCGGGTTGTGTTCCCTGAATCCTGCGTTCTCACTGACCATGTGATAAGGCTTACAACATCCATCATCCAGAACCTGCGCTTCTACCCTGAAAATATCAGGAAAAACCTGGAACTGCTCAACGGTCTGAACATGGGAGAGGCTGTCATGATAGAGCTTACAAAGAAAGGCGTGGGAAGGCAGGAGGCGCATGAGATCGTGCGGCAGTCTGCCATGTCTGCGCGCGAGACAGGAAGGCACATGAAGGACACGCTGCTTGGCAACGAAACAGTGTCAGAATATTTGAGCGAGGATGAAATCACAGGGATAATGGACCCGGAAAAATATATAGGCACAGCGGTAGAACAGGTGGACTCCCTTGCAGAAAAATTGAAAAAACGAAAATAAAATACGGAACCGCAGATAAACGAGGAAAATTAATTGTTAAGAAAAGCCACCATCAAAGACGTCGAAAAGATGTGGAAGCTCATAAACAGTTATGCTGATAAGCGCGCGATGCTTCCCAGGTCGCTGAGTGAACTGTACGAGAACCTGAGGGATTTTTTTGTTATCATTCAGGATGATAAAATGGTGGGCTGCGGCGCGCTCCATATAACATGGGAAGACTATGGAGAGATACTTTCACTTGCGGTTGAGCCTGAACTGGTAAGAAAGGGGATAGGTTCCCGGATACTTAAAGCATGCGAGGAGGAAGCCAGGACTCTTGGATTGAACAAGCTCATCACGCTGACATATGTCCCGGAGTTCTTTGAGAAGCACGGTTTTGCCAGGGTAAAAAAGAGCACGCTGCCCCACAAGATATGGAGCATGTGCATCAAGTGCCCCAAGTTCCCTGACTGCGACGAGATACCGCTTGTGAAGAAGATAAGTTAAGACCATTCCATTGGTCTTCGGGTAAGCCCTTCCCAAGTTCAAGAAGGAATGATTGGAGGTTGATGATAATGGTTTTTTTCGGGCTTCGATTCATGCAGAACATCGGAATCGGTTAAACCGAGGAAGTCGAAAATGTACGGATTTTTTCGTGGAAAGCCTGGCACAGAGCCTTCAAGCACTTTTTTTCCATACTCTGCCCGTTCATCACCCAACGGACCTTGCCAATTGTTATTGGTATTTGTATTCATTCCATGGCTTCCTGCTGTTTTATTTTCCTTACTTACTGCATCCTGATATTAACCTCATTATTTCTTTATCAGTAGAATACCTGCCGAAAATACAGCCCATTGAATAGGAGATGAACTGCTTTACGATTGTTTCCTTTTTGACATTTCCAATTTCAGTTTGTTTTAACAAGTAATTTATCAATAAGATCATATGTTTCAGAGATATTTGCATCTGTATTGTAATCTATTCGGCATTGTGCACTCTTGAAATAACTACTATGGGAATATGTTTCCAATTTTTCCTCTCTCTTTCTTTTTTCTTCATCAACATTTTTCTTAATAATAGCAACAGCATAATCATAACCCTGTTCGATATTTTCTTGTGAAAAATCTAATTGATTTACCACAATATATTTATATATTCCATAACTTAATATCTCATCACTGTGCTCTAAAAAATCATCAATTTGTATTCGACTTGTTTTCTTATCTGTAACAAATTTCATGATTAAATAACTGTTAAATAATTGCAGATAGACAGATGAATTTCTATCCCCATCAAAAAGTTTTGTCAGAGGATTTTCCTGGTTTGTCGCATCAAATACTTCTTCCAGTACTTTGGATATTGAGTTTTTGGCTATTTCAGGGTTTTCGTAATATGTTGCATACCAGAACTTAATTACTTTTTCACTGGTTACTGACTCATGCATTTCTTTGCTCAATTGATTGGTGAAAATTTCCCCTCTTTTTGATATATATGCAACACCTTTGTTTTCAAAGAGCATTTTTACATATTTTTGGAAGTCTTTATTACTAATTTTATCCTTGAAATTTATCGAAGTCTGAGTATTTGTCGCTTCAGTGATTTTATTAATAAGGTCAGGATTTTTTGCTTCATATAGGCGAACGGTAATGTCAACCCCATCTAATTTTGCTTTTTCTGTCGTATAAACATCATATATTACTTTTGTAGTTTGGAGACCATTGACAATAACAGGGTTTGAAACTGGTATGATGTATTGACTCGCCTGAGGATTTGAAGGGATTTGCATTTCATCGCACAAAATTGTTATACCATTATTTAAAAAAGGGAAATAAATTGATTCATCTGGATTATTTAGAGTATCTTTGATTTTGCGATTGGTCTTATTATATCCTAAAAAACCTCTAATGTTTTCTGAAAAAAGCTTGTCTTCGGTGCCATTTGTTTTGATTTCCATATCAACCAGTTTGCATAATTCAATGGCCTTCATTCTAAAATTGACTGCTTTAACATTCAATATCGAAAATGATATAAGGGCTTGTGGTTCTTTTGGTGATATATTTGATTTTTCTGCATTAAAGGTGAATTTGACATCTTTTCTTTTCCTTTCACTTTTAATTAAAGTTTCAATTCGTTTATCAAGTTCATTTGAATCAAAAATTAAAAATCTATTTACTGGATCATTGTATAATTTGAACAAGTCATTATTAGCAGCATTTTTAACATCTAATATATCACCATTAAAAATAAAATTTAGATGATGTTCTATACGATATCCTTTCTTTGTAATTGAAATATATTCGTCCAGTTTGGGCATCAACCCTTCCGTATTGGGTTTGTCCCTCCTTCCTTTTAAAAAAACTTCTTCAAAATCATGTTTTAATTTCTCTAACTGGTTTTGTTTAAGTCCTTTTGAATTCTTACACTGGAATACTTCCATAACATAGAATCCATCCTGTTCATCAAAAGAAATTCCATCTATTCCACCATCAGCAGAGCCTTTAATTAATACATCTGCAAAAATTTCATCAAATGTCTTATCCAGAATAGCTCCCATTGAGAATATTTCAAATGCCTTATCCGTACTGATATTGAATTTTTCAGCGATCCTGTCCAGATACGTCGTGATAAATAATTCTTTGTTGCTCATTTAAATCTCCTCTTGAGTTTATTTTTGTCATATTCTTATATATTTCAATCATTAATAATATATCAGTAGTTTCAGATAATTTTTGTGTCAGCAATGATGACACTTATTCGTACTCCCTCACCAGCCCCTCAAACTTCGCATAATTCACCGTCACCCCGCATCAGCTTTCCAAGCCTCTCTTTCTCCTGCTTATCCCGCGGCGACTCAGAAAGCATCCCGATCCTTGCATCAAGCTTTCGAATGGAACCCCCGGGAAAAAGATGAAAGTTTCGATGCTGAATTTCAGATGTCATTACGCCTGCTCCTGTAAAACATGTTTACAGTCCCTTTCAAGTTTTCCAGATGCAGCCTTCACCTTTTTGCGTATCCTCCTGATCTCGCCCGCTACACTCCCAAGCTTCTTTCGTATAGCAGCCAACTGGCGCTTTGTCTCTTTCGGGGCAGGACCTCCTGTAACTGCTCGCTTGCTAATATTGGCAGCAGGGTCAAGAGCCTCTTTAATGTCTTTTTCAGAAAGACCCCTGGCGCTCAGTTTTTCATGGATGAGATCCAGGGAAATAGCATCCAGGTCAGGAAGTGATGGTGTTTTTCCCGACCGCGCGACTGCTCCTACAATATGATGAGCTGTCCTGAAGGGGATACCGGTCTTTCGCACGATGGTATCTGCAAGTTCTGTGGCTGTCATGAATCCTTTTTCAGATGACAGCTTCATGTTCTCTTTTTTCACCTTCATGGTACTGACCATTCCACGCGCCATGCGCACGGAAGAACGGACTGCATCGGCGGCGCGCCATAGATGCGGCGTAGCTTCCTGCAGATCGCGGTTGTAGCTGTAGGGAAGAGCTTTGCATATTGTCAGCACTGACACAAGGGCGCCGTTCACAGTACCTGTTTTTGCCCGCATGAGTTCTGCTATATCAGGATTTTTCTTCTGCGGCATTATGGATGACGTGGATGAATAACTGTCATCAAGTTCGATAAGATCAAATTCAGATGTGCTCCAGAGTATCAGCTCTTCGGCCATTCGGGAAAGTGAGGTCATTAAGTTCGAAAAGCCGCTCATGCTCTCTATCATGAAATCGCGCGTGCTAACCGCATCCATGGAATTGCCGAGCGTGCCGTCAAAGCCCAGGAGTTCAGTCGTCCTCTTCCTGTCTACTGGAAATCCTGTGGAAGCGAATGCGGCTGCCCCGAGCGGATTCAGGTTCGTGCGCCCGTAAGCGCCATTTACCCGTTCAATATCGCGAAGCAGCGCACTTGCGTGCGCAAGAAAATGATGGGCAAGCGTGGTGGGCTGGGCATGCTGGGTATGGGTGTATCCGGGCATGACGGTCTCATGATGTTTTGATGCAGTGCCTGACAGCGCAGCAACGAGGTCATGCACCTCTTCCATAAGAGCCGTGAGTTCAGTACGAAGCGCAAGGCGTATACACGTTGCAACCTCATCGTTCCTTGAGCGCGCAGAGTGCATCCTGCCCCCCGTATCCTCGCCCACAATTTCTATGAGCCGTGCCTCAAGTGCGATGTGTACGTCCTCGTATGAAGTGTCAAGAGCGGAAATTCCTTCGGCTTTAATTTTTTCAAGTCCTGATAGTATCGCAGCGCAGTCGCTTGAATTGATGATATCCTGTTCCCTCAACATTACAACATGTGCCCTGTCCACTTCGATATCAGCCTCAAATAGTCTTCTGTCAGCCTCCATGGATGAAGTAAACAGTTTAATGTCCTCGTCTGGCTCAGCAGACAGCCGCCCTCGCCTTAAAATATTCATAGTTTCATCAACTAAGATGTGTCGCAGAGAATAAAAGACTTTTTGGATAAAAACTATATAATCTAATGTGAACTATTAGAGCTACATTATGATAGAAAAAATTCTCTGGCTTGCGCTGGGATTGCTCATCGCAGCTTCGCTCATTCCTACAGAGAAAAGGCTAAAATTCACTATAGCCGGAGCAGGCTGGGCATTTTTTTCTGTGCATTGGGCGCTGCAGTGGCAGCACTATTTAGACGTTGGCGATTATGTCAACGTGCTTTTGACCGTTCTCGCGGCTATTGGCTGCCTTTTATTGGGGTTTTTGCTTGTAAAAAAGGACGGGCGCATTATGAAAGACATTAACGGCATAAGCGTCATAAGATCCATTTTCATGGCTACGACCGCATCAGCCATTGGCGGCATCTCGTACTTTGCTTTTTCAGAGATAACACCACTGAACCATTGGCTTATCACAACTGTAACCGACCAGACATTCTGGCTGGGTTCGCTTTTAGGTGTTGATATAATAAGGCTTGAAACGAATCTCTTATCTGTCAACGGGTACAGGGTTGAGATCATCCTGGCGTGCACGGCGATCGAGAGCATAGCGCTGTTCACAGGGATTATCGCAAGTGCAAATGCTCCTTTTAAAAGAATAGCCAAGGCGTTCATCGTCTCCGTGCCTGTAATATACGTCCTGAACCTTATACGGAATGTCTTCGTGATCGATGCCTACGGGATGGGGTGGTTCGGCGATCCTGAAATGAGCTTTTATGTCGCCCATACCATAATAGCAAAAGCAGGCTCTCTTATCGCGCTTTTTGCGATAGCCTACGCTGTTATGAAAATACTTCCGGAGATCATAGATATGATAGATGGGATTATTAACCTGTTCAGGGGTATCTTCAGAAATGCTGGCTAAGGGATCATTGTCCTGGATAGGCACAGCGATACTGTTCACTGCTGTTACAGGATATTTTTCATTTATTTCAAGAATTCCAAGCGGGTTCATACAGGTCTTGATACGGGGTATTTTTGTTATCGCATTATTGCTAACTCTGTTTTTACTGGTATTTTTCCGGGACCCTGAACGAAAGCCAGCCGGGGACGAGGACGATGCGGTATCGCCGGCAGACGGCAGGGTGATTTCAAAAAATGACAGGACAATAGGTATTTTCATGAACGTCCATAACGTGCATGTGAACCGTGCTCCCCTGTCGGGTACTGTAATGGAGATAGATTATAAACCCGGAGGCTACATCCCGGCATCAAATAAGGATTCAGATGTAAATGAGCGCAACCATGTTAAAATAAAGACGGATTATGGAAGTATCGAACTGACGCAAATAGCTGGTGTACTTATCAGGCGCATCGTTTCATACATCAGTGAAGGAAGCCAGGTAAAAAGGGGTGAGCGCATCGGCATGATCCGCTTCGGTTCGCGTGTGGATGTCATAATCCCGGAAGTTTATACATATACCGTGAATGTGGGGGATAAGGTAAAAGCCGGAGAGAGCATAATTGCCAGGAAAAAAGAAAAAATACGGGGATAAGCATGGGGACAATATGATCAAACTCATAAAACCCGCAGATGTTATCACGCTTTTATGCGCGCTACTGGGTTTCGGTTCTATAATCCTGACCGGGAACGGGCAGCACGACGCCGCACTTGTGCTTATTCTTGCGGCTGTAATAGCTGATGCTGCTGATGGTGCAGTGGCGAGGTACTCAGGTTGCGGGGTACTGGGAGCAAACCTTGATTCGCTTGCTGACGCCATATCGTTTGGAGTGGCGCCTGCTGTTGCAGCTTTTATATTTCTTAATGACCTCGGAGCACTGGCATGGGCATCAGCGGGATTTTTTTTGGTGTGCGGGATACTGCGGCTGGCTCGTTTCAACGTTGCGGGGAAGAAAGACGGATTTGAAGGAATACCAATAACCTCGGCAGGTTTTATTGTGGCATTATTTCTGCTTGTGAGGGATATTGTGCCGTATGCCGGGTATGTTTTTATTCTACTCCTTGTCGTCGTGTCCTTCCTGATGGTAAGCTCTGTAAGTTACCCGAAACTGAAGAAAACAGTAATACTTGCTCCAATGGGTGTTCTGCTTGTCCTTGACATCGTGGTATTTTATCTTGGCTACCCGGGCATGGTCAAAATAGCATCATTAATATTACTTGTATTCGTTTTTGCTTATTTCCTGAGTCCGCTCGGGAGGAGGTTTTATGACAGATATCAATGAAAGGGACATAGCTGTTTTCGAGGCAGGCATCAAGCTCGGAGCGCTGTACCACCAGTTCGTGGGAACCCCCATAAGTTCAGATACAATTGATGGGCTGGAAAGAATAATTGAAGACAGCATAGCTCTGCAGCCGCATATAAGGAGCGTGAGCGTTTCCATAGACCGCGAGATGGTCGAAAAAAAGCAGAATCCAAAGTTCAAATACTGTGAACTTGAAGGAAGGATGCTGCATGTGAGCCTGCAGATACTATATAAGAATATAATAGCGTATGCCGAACTTGCTTACGATGAGATTCAGGATTATCCCCTCATGAGCATAAAGAAGATAGAAGAGATGTAAAAAAAGATCAGGGCAATACACCATTGCCCTGACCAAACCCTATCCAATCCACTTCATCCGTGCTCTTCACCTATGAAATCAGGATGCTGTCTCAGCACTGGCATCCTGTTCACTATCCAGCGATATACAAGAACCTCAATTGTAAGAACAGCTATCACCACAATGACCTCTTTCCAGTAGAAGAGTTCTCTGTGGGGGAACTGCCAGTTGAAGGTTATGTATACAGTGTTGAGCCTGTTCAGGATTATTGCGATCATGGTCACCAGAGCTGAGACCTGCACAATCCCGACGTTCTTTTTCTGCACCCCGTAGAAGAACATGAGCGGAGCCAGAGCGAACAGCAGGAACTCAACAAGGAACCACATACCGTATGCTCCCTGTAAATAACCCCAGGCATTTTCATAAGTGATACTTGTAAGCCTCAAGCCCACATACGTGAACAGTATCAGGGCGCAGGCTTTCCCGATGCCAAGAGTGATCTCATCAAGGCTTGCAAGGTATCGCTCATCAGCCCTGTTCCTCATGAACATCTGGGTCAGTTTGCTAACAAGTATCACATACACAAGCCCGGCAGCAAGGGCTGACACAAAGAAAAGCCAGGGCATGTACGAACTCCACCAGAGAGGGTGCACTTTTCCAGGAGCAAGAAGGAACATAGCACCCAGGGCTGACTGATGAAGCGTGGAGAGCATGATGCCTGCGATCGTTAGTCCCAGCGTCGCGCCGACAACAAGTTTTCGAAGCGACCTTATTCCCAGCCACTCAAATGCAGATGACGAGAATTCCAGCGCCTGCACCGAGAGATACAGAGCCACATGCCATGCTACAAGGAACATGACTGAAGCAGGACCGAACGACAGGATCATCGGATAATAGATGCGCCAGGGTCTGCCCAGATCTGTCATCAGGAATACAACTGCGAACAGGTAGCCTAGGAATCCCAGGAGGATCGCATTCGTTACCACAGGCTGGTATTTTTTCAATCCGAAGATGTACACAGCTGTTCCCATCACGAACCCGGAAGCTGAGAATGGAACGCCTGTGAACAGCCCCACGCCAAGAAGGAGTCCCCATGCCTGCGTATTCGAGGAATCGGTTATCGCTTCAAGACCAAAGGCAAATCGCATGAAAATAAATGCCAGCCCGACAAGGACAATGATCCCTGCAACAATATTGAAAGGATTTATCAGCGATTTCACATAATCTTTTATGCTGAGCCTGTTAAAGAACAGTTCATTTATCCAGTATTCAACTGTCTCTGTTTTCCTCAGATCTTCAGTTTCTATTATATCAGTCATTTCTTTACCTCCTTTTCCTCAGTATGAGTTTTTTTATCCTTATGGTTCATGAGATATATCCCTCCAAATACCGCTGGCCAGGAGACCAGGGTGAGATTGACTATGGAGAGAAAGTCTTTTGTCAATTCAGGATATGCTGTTGTTCCTATATCCATCTGGAAATCAAGTTTTGAGAACGGGACTCCTGATACGTACAGCCATCCTGTGCCTCCAGCTTCACGCTCGCCATAAACATGGTCTATATACTTGTCAGGTTCGCCCCATATCCTTGACCAGGCAAGCTTCAGAAGTTTGTCCCTCTTGCCGAATGTAATCGCTTCAACAGGACAGGCTTCAGCGCATGCTGGAACTGTGCCATTTGTGATTCTCTGGTGGCACATGAAGCATTTCTGTATCTTTGGGTCAAATGCGCTTGAATACTCGAACGCCGGTACATAGAACGGGCAGGCTGTAATGCAGTATCTGCATCCGATGCACACCTTTTCGTTCCATGTTACAGGTCCTTCCGGGCTCTTCTGCAGCGCCCCGACAAGGCAGGCTGAAACGCAGGCTGGCTCCTCGCAGTGCATGCACTGAACTTTGCGGTAAACGGTTTTTCCATCTACCTCGAAGCGGTTGACCGCAGTGTAAGATCCAACGTCCGCAACATAGGGTCTTCTTTTTTCCTCGAACACAGATGTATCCTCAAAAGAGGTCTTTGGGGTGCCAAGATTATTCGCCTTGTTGCACGCAGCCTCACATCTGCGGCATCCAATGCACCTTGTAAGGTCGGAAAGCATGCCGTAGCGGTCAGGGTAGCCTGTGAAACTGTGGGTTCCTGCTGCCGCAGTATTACCCATCAGGCTCAATGCCACAACAGATCCACCGATCTTTACAAAATCTCGTCTGCTCATTTTCATGTTTTATCCTCCTGCTGGCTTATGGCAGCCCTTGCATGTATCTCCCGTACGACCGGCATGGTCGGATGGCAGCTTATCAGCTCCGGCAATGCCTTTTGTATGGCACTTGATGCAGAAGTCGTGATAGACTATCTTTATACTCTGTCCGCCTGGTATCCCATCCGGGTGGCAGCGCAGGCACTGATCCCATGTCAGTGTATGGGGTCTTTCTGGAGCCGGCACTGCCACTGCACCAGGAGACCCCTGGGTATGGCATAGCTTGCAGCCATCAGGACCTCCGAATATTTCAGTATGACAGCCCTGGCACCTTTCATGAACAGCAGCCTTGAGCCCGGGTTTTGCCATATCATCTGGATTAAATGGAGTGCCATGACAATCCTTGCATGCATGTATCTCATCACCGCTGTTATGGTGACAGTCCGTACATGCTACTTTTTTACTCATAACAGCATGGAAATCCGTCGCTGAACCGTAACTTATTGAACTATATTCAGAGCTGTTCACACCCATCCATTTTTCCGCGCGGTGTGCGGTTATGGTGGCAGGGCTTCCATTGCTGTAATACTCAGGAAATGCCGGCGCTGTGACAACAGGTTCTGCATGGGTATCAGCCGTTACATTATTTCCATTCGAATTACCGTTTGAAATTACTGCTGAGGCACCTCCGAACACCAGCCATACTACCACGATCACCGGAACGCTTTTTACGAAATCCTTATTTTTCGTATGTACAAGCATCCAGAAAGCAATGAATGCAAACAGAAATGCCACTACAAGCAAATATCCGATCCCTTTTACATATGTCATGTATTCAACGAACGTTTCCATAATTTCCTCCGCATTTTACTGAATTTTTCCCTATCCTGTCCATCGTTTTTTGATTTTCGAACCGTTCCGCTCTCATGGTATTCGTATTAACACCTCACAACAATTGTCACCGTGAGTTAACAAATTCCTGACCTCCAGCTGCGCCTGCGCGCCGAAAGCGTGACTGATAGCCCCTTTGAAAGTTTCCCGTATGGTCTGGCACACATATTTATCGACTGTGTTCCCATCAGCCACAATATTGCATTTCCTGACAAGGTACACGAGATTGTTCTTGTCAGTTTTCCACTCACTTTCCCTGTGCAGCCTGGAATCTATGGCGCCAAAAGCGCTCTGGAATGTCTCCAGGCTCCATTTCGTGATACTATTCTCCCTTTCATATTCCTGCATCAGCGACTTACCCATCCTTCTGCCCAGGAATGTTAGAGACATAGGAATGTCAGGTATGTTCTTTAAGCCTTTCAGAAAAGCCATGAACATCAACAATTCCTGGTCAACTCTGCTGTTGCTGATCTTCAGGTTGCTGACGATCTCATTTATTTTTATGCCAACGTCAGGTCTGTGAGTCAGGACGATCATGTTGGCTGTGGACTTTGCGTCATATAAATGACCGTTGGCTTCAAGAAGCGCAATAAGGCTCTTTTTTAATTTGTCTATCACTTCTATGTTCCTGTAATTATGGAACAGAATTACTGTCTCCCTGTCGATCTCAACCCTGTCCACGACCCTTGATGTTTCATAAACTTCTTTTATCAGTGGAAGCATCTCTTTTAAGGGTATTTCCTGGATGGGTTTTTTTGCCAGCGTTTCGATGGTTATCTCACCCATTGGTATTTTTCCTGCAAGCAGGTCTTCAAAATAATTCCTGTGGACAGTGACCATGCTGTAATTGCTCAACAAATGTCCATCTATAACGGTCTTCCAGAAAGAAGGACGGTTCCTTATTGCCTGTATTATTTCATCCATCACTCCAAAGAAATTATTCAGGCTGTCCCGTGCGTCCTTTTTATTCATTCTTACAAGCTCGATTTTCAGACAATCGCTGAAATTGCTGATCGACCGTATCCCAAGTGATGCCTGCTCCGGGGAGTTTATCACCAGATACTGGCTGAGAATGCATGCAACGAATTTTATTTTGTGAGGAGCACCTTTTATTTCTATCAGTACGTCATATGGAGATGAATCACTGTCAGATTTTATTGCAAGGTCAATGTTCCATTCAAGTTCACTGAACCTTTGAAGCAGTTGCTTTTCAAGCCCCCTTAATGAATCTATCTGCGCAGGATCTATTATTTCATCCAGAACATTGTTCGGGATAAGTCTGCCGTCTATTTCTGCCAGCATCCATTTGAATAAGGAACTGTCAATAGAAGAGGAATTCTGGAGGGAACTGTATTTTCCTGCCCTGTCAATTATCTCTCTTACAGCAGCGCTGAAATTGCCATTGTTTTTTTCGACATACGGCTGCATCTTATCGATGCAGTCGTTGTCAAGAGAGATGTGTCTTGTAACGATCATATTATTCCCTCCTATCCCTTTTATTTCTGGAGCTCTTCATACAGGAGCTCTTTTTCTTTCATCAGCGCCGCTTCCCTGCGTGCCAGCGCTTTCATGGCTTCCGTAGGTTTTACCGATACTACGATCCTGTTCTTCCTGTCCTGCATGTATTCTTTCAGTGAGAACAGCATGTATACGGCAAAGGTCGCTGGAATGAGGAACAACCACCCTATCACGAAAGCCTGAAAGGTTCCCATGGGCAGGAGATAGGCTGCTCCCATCACAGTGGCGCCGACTACAATTGTTGCGACATACTTAACCCAATTTTTCATATACTATCACCATTCTTGATTATCTAATGCCAATGTCAAAACAATATTTGTCAAGAAATTAGCATCAAAGTCAGGAAATGGCATGAAATGACAAAAAAATCGTTTTTATGACAATACTTGGCATGAAAATTATTGGCAGGCTCACGGTATCCTTATAGACACTTCACAAAAACTATCTCCACGCGACAGCAGATTGTTTATCTTCAGTTCTGCCTTATTCCCGAATGCCTGGCTCAATACTCCTTTGAAAGCCTCCCTGATAGTATGGCAGATATAACGGTCAAAGGTATTCCCGGTTTCTGAAATGCTGCATTCCCTGATAGTATATATTAGATTTCTGTTTTCCAGTTTCCATTCGCTCACCCTGTGGAGCTTTGAGTCGATGGTTTCCATCGCCTTCTTGAAGGCTTCCAGGTTCCAGTCCTTAATATTATTCTCTTTTTCGTACTCCTTTAACAGCGACCTGCCGATCCTTCTTCCAAGAGTTGTGAGGGAAAGGGGGATGTCAGGGATTTCACGAAGCCCTTCAAGAAAAGCCATGAACATCATTAATTCCTGATCCAGCATGCTATTGCTTGATCTTAGATTGTCAACAATTTCATTCATTTTCATACCGACATCTGGTCTGTGGCTGAGCACGATCATATTGGTAGTTGTTTTTGCATCAAATAGATGACCATTGGATTCAAGGAGCATGACAAGGCCATTTTTTAATCTTTCAACAGCATTCTTATTTCTAAAATAATGGGAAACGATTATCGTTTCGTTCTCGATGTTCACTCTGTCCACAACCCTTGCAGCCTCATATACCTCTTTTATGAGAGGAAGCAGCTCTTTTAATGGGATATCCTGCACCGGTTTTTTTGCCATTGTCTCTATCATTATTTCCCCGTGAGGTATCTTATCTGTAAAAATATCTTCAAGATAATTCCTGTGGACAGTGACCATATTGTAATTGCTTGCCACGTGCCTGTGGATAATGTCTTTCCAGAAATCAGGATGGCTCCTGATAACGTTCATTATTTCATTTAAATTTCCAAAAAAGGTATTGAGACTCTTCTGGGAATCCTTTTTATCTGACCTGAATAATCCGATTTTCATACAGGAATTAATATTGACAACGAATTTTATCTCAAGTGGCGCATATTCCAGTGAGTTCTTAACAAGATACTGTGACAATATACTTCCCAGGAATTTTGTTTTTTGAGGAGCGCCCCTCATTTCGATCAATATCTCTGATGGAAAAGTTACATTATCATATTTGAAGACCATGCCAATATCCCACTCAAGCTCTTCTATCCTCTGCCTTACGAACTTTTCAAATTTTGTCATCGAGGTCATAAGCCCTGGATCAAGTATTTTATCAAGTACCTTATCAGGGATGAGGGTATCCTCAACTTCTTTAAGCAACCAATTAAGTAAAACTGTATCAATAGCAGATGAATTCATGCCCAAATTGTACTTTCCAGCCTGTCCTAATATCTCCTTGAAAGAATCGCATAGATTACCGCTATTTTTTTCCAGATAGGGTTTCATTTTATCTACATACTCATCATCCAGTGATATGTGCCTTAATACCGGCAATTTAACCACCCGCTTTTACCAACTTTATTCAATGTAATATTCATGACCACTCTTATGTTTGTTTATGCAATGACAATACTAAAAATGTATTTGATATCAATTGTTTCCGTATGCCAGCATTTATGACATAATATTATTGTGATGGCAGAAAACCGGAACAATGAACTTGAGATTGCCATCGATGGATATTTCTGAAAATAAAAAAAAAGTCTGGATCAGAATATATATGTGGTTACTGCATCAACCAGTACATTATACGAGATCCACAGCATCCAGACGGTAATAGCTAGGAAGATCACTGTGAACACTAACTTTGCTAACATTGTAACAGGTCCAGTGTTATTCCCATGGCTTGTTTCTGTTACTTCTTCAGGTTCCTGATCCTTCATCGCCGCTTCATATTCTAAGGTATGCTCATGGCGCATCTCTTGCGCTGATATGTTTCCCGTTATCCAGGATATATTCGGGAATTTCCCGAAGTGTTCATCATAGAAATGCCCTATGAACACTGCAAGAGAAGCAAGGACCGCCTCCCATGTGTGGAACAGGTTAGCTATCTGCACCACACCTATCGGAAAATATTGCATAGCTTCGAATGGCTTCCACATCAATAATCCGGTGAAACCCATTACTACAGCTCCAAACCCGGCTCCGAAATATTCGAACTTCTGCTTCCATGTATATCTTCCGAATTTGGGATGCTGATCTGTCAGCCTCAGGTAATAACGCATCTGCTGCTTGAAGTCTGAAATATCCTGTAAATTGAACAAAACATCAAAACGAGGCTTCTCAATAAGATGGAAGACAACATGATATACTGATACACCGATCATCAAGAGACCCGAAAAGTGATGTATTAGTGTTCTGTTATCAAAACCTCCTACCGAAGCTATCATCCATTTCGCCCACAACTCATCAGGGAACTTCAATGGGAAACCCGTGTATGCGAGCAATATAAAGGTCGTAAAGAAAATGATATGCTGTATCCGCTGGTTGAGCGTGAACCGTCTGAATTTTAATTCAGTCATGATTTTTCCTCCCTTTTATATCGAGTCCTGAAGTAATGCCCAGGAAAATAAGCCCGAATGTAAATGCCAGTTCAAACAATATCATTATTATATAGAAATATGTTACAAGCGTTTTTACATCGATGAAGAACAGGTTAACTGACTGCTCTTCATGGATCTTGCCGCCATAAACATAGACATTATTAGCGCCTGGATGACAATTTGTTTTCCCACAGGTTGTGGGCAGGTTCGCCGGATTTATTGCAGACTCAGGATCAGCTTCGGGTTTCGTATCATGATTCTCATGGCAGTCAGAGCATGTTGCAAGTACTTTTCCGCCACCCAGGTAAGACTTGTAATGATACGATTTCTTGTAGGTGTCAAACCTGTCGGTCTTTATTCCATAGTACCAGGCTTGCATTTTTGTCTGGTTTTCGTGGCAGCCTCCGCACATCAAAGGTATATTTTCAAGATGTGTTGGAGAAGCCTGGTTTTTAGAAGACAGGATATTATGGGTCCCGTGGCAATCGATGCACGATGCAGCTTGAGGTCTTCCCTCTTGAACTTTTTTCCAGTGTATGCTTTTTTCGTACTTCCTTGTCACCTGCTCATGGCATTTGGAACAGAAAGTCGTAAGGTTAACCCGCGAAGGCGAGCCTGCAAAATCCTTAGACATGACGTCTATAGATACTACGCTGCCGTTGATCCTTATGTCTCCGCCATGACAGTCAGTACACGAAATATTATTATTAAAGTGTACACTTTTTTCAAACTGGGTTACCTGTCTTGTGTGACAGTGAAAACATGATGCATCCACCACCCTGTCCTGCGCTAATGCATCCCCGGTCAAGAACATTCCGGCAAGGAAAAGCAATGCAATTATTTTTATGCTCCCTGCTCTCAAATACATTTCTTCTATGGTATTCGTATCATCACCTCACAAAAATTATCACCACGGGTTATCAATTTATTAATGTTCAATTCTGCCCTGTTCCCAAGAGTATAATACAATGCGCCTTTGAACGTCTCCCTTGCAGTACGGCACACATAAGTATCAAACGAATTTCCATCCGAAGCAAGATTGCACTTCCTGACAGTATACAGAAGATTATTTCCGTCGAGTT
The DNA here is from genome assembly GCA_028717345.1 of Candidatus Methanoperedens sp. Lineage (GTDB taxonomy): Archaea > Halobacteriota > Methanosarcinia > Methanosarcinales > Methanoperedenaceae > Methanoperedens. The sequence continues at coordinate 36,612 of JAQUNZ010000002.1, read as the reverse complement.
TCCATTCGCTCTCCCTGTGAAGCCTGGAATCGATCATCGCAAGAGCTTTACTGAAGGTATCCAGGTCCCAGTTCTTGATGCTGTTCTCACGTTCGTATTCCTGCATAAGGTAAATGCCTGTCCTCCTGCCAAGTGAGGTCAGGGTCATGGGAATATCCGGGATATCCTTTATTCCCTTTAGATATGCCATGAACACCAGCAACTCCTGGTCAACCGTGCTTTTACTCGTCTTAAGATTTGCCACGATCTCGTTTATTTTCGTACCCACATCAGGTCTGTGCCTGAGCACTATCATATTGGCGATAGTTGCCGCATCGTATAAATGACCGCTGGACTCCAGAAGCAGGATAAGGCTATTTTTCAGCTTTTCAATTGCCTCTTTTGTCCTGAAATTGTGGAACAATGCTATGGTATCTTTGTCTATTTCCACCCTGTCTGCGATCCTTGATGTTTCGTAAACCTCTTTTATCAGGGAGAGCATCTCTGGTAATGGTATATCCCGTACCGGCTTTTTAGCCAGATTCTCTATCATTATCTCCCCCAGGGGTACCCTGTCTGAAAGTATATCTTCAAAATAGTTCCTGTGGACAGTGACCATATTGTAGTTGCTGAGCAAATGCCTGTCGATCAAAGCCTTCCAGAAAGCAGGGCGGCTCTTTATGGTTTTCATTACTTCATCCCGCTCTCCGAAAAAAGTACACAGGCTCTTTTTCGCATCCTTTTTATTTGATCTTAAAAGCTCGACCTTTATGCACTCAGCAGATCCTGTTACCTTCTTTATCTCAAGTGGCGACTGGATAAGTGAGTTTTTCACCAGGTACTGGCAGACCATACAAGCCACGAACCTTATTCTTTGAGATGGACCTTTTATTTCGACCAATACATCAGAAGGGAACGAATCCCGGTCATATTTCAGAACAAGATCCGTACCCCATTCGAGTTCAGAGAACCTGTGTTTCAGGTATTCCTCCAGTTCTCCCATAGAATTGATCAGCATGGAGTTTATCGTTTCGTCCAGTATGTCATCAGGAATAAGTATGCCATCTATCTCCGAGAGCATCCAGTTTAGTAACGATATATCTATGGCAGATGAATTCGAACGATGGCTGTACTTTCCTGCCAGGTTTATCATCTCTCTTAGCGCAGCGCCGAAGTTACCATTATGTTTATCGATATATTGTTTCATTTTTTCAATATGGTCATCGTCAAGAGAGATGTGTCTTGTAATACTCATTGAGATCAACCCCGCATATTTCATGTTGTTTTTTATCTCCCTGACGATCCATCGGTATCCACCGCTCTTATGTTTTCGCAACCTTCTGGACGACGTATACAAAGAATGCTGCCGGGATCAGGAATAATCCTGCAGCAAAGATGCCAAAGAAGGTTTCAGTCGGCAGGCTATACGCAGCTGCCAGAAAAACAAGGGCAGCAGCTACAACTCCCAGATATTTTATCTGAGTTTCTATTGTCCGGTTTTCCATATAATATCACCTTGAACTAACATATCAAATGACAATGTTATAGAAGTGTTTGAGAACATCCTGTGACTGAGTTGCCTCTTCTCGTCACGATGAACTGTATTGTGGAATGTGTGAGACAAAATAAAAAAAAAATGTACGGTTTCTACTTATTATTCCATGATTACCTGATCCATGGTTTTTAAAAACCAAATAGAATGTTATTATGGTACCCAAATCCTGATACATTTTTATATATCTGTATTAGTGGATTCATACGCCATAATTCAGCCTCTGTGGCGTTTAATGCTGGTTCCTGACCTTTGCCTTACCAAATACACTTTTGACATTGTCATCAGATAGATTAGATTGAAGAGGTGATATAATATGGACACCCGGTTAAAATATATTGTGGCAATAACTGCGGCAATGGGTTTTATGATGGCGGCGTATTTTTATCCCGCAGAAACTTTCATCACCTTTACCGCAGGGTGGCTGTTCTTCATACCGGCTGCATTCGTAGTATATATGACATGGAGTTTCCTTGAATACATGAAGGAACGGAAACACAGGATTACCGTGGGTATCAAACCTACCGAAGCTATGAGAGTTCTGGCACGCAGGGAAGCAGAATTGAAGAAAGAAAAAGAAATGATGTACGAAGAACTCGGGAGAGGGATACAACCCAGGTAGGTCCCTTTCCTTTTTTTGCTCTCATGGAAGCTTTATTACGACCTGGCAAAATTCGTCACCATGTGATATTAATTTCTTGATCTCTAATTTTGCTGTATTTCCGAACGCATGATTCAACGCGCCTTTGAAGGTTTCCCTTGAAGTATGGCAGACGCATGTATCAAGTTTATTTCCTTCATTGGCGATATTGCATCTCTTCACCGTATAGAGCAGAATATTCCCGTCAAGTTTCCATTCGCTTTCAGTGCGGAGTTTGGAATTGATCATCTCAAATGCCTTTTTGAAGCTTGCAAGGTCCCATTTCCTGATGACATTCTCCTTTTCGTATTCCTGCATCAGGGTTTTGCCCATTCTTCTACCCAGGGAGGTAAGGGACAGGGGGATGTCGGGGATGTTCTTTAGCCCTTTCAGGAAAGCCATGAACATTAATAATTCCTGATCCACTCTATTGTTGCTTGTTTTCAGATTATCCACGACCTCATTGATCTTCAATCCCACATCTGGCCTGTGCGTCAGCACGATCATATTGGCTGTGGATTTTGCATCATATAAATGACCGTTAATCTCCAACAACGTAACAAGGATCTTTTTTAGTTTTTCTATTGCATCCTTGTTTCTATAATTATGGAACAAAATAACATTGTCTTTATCGATCTCCACCCGGTCTACGACCCTTGCGGTCTCATATACCTCTTTTATTAGAGGAAGCATCTGCACCAATGGAATTTCCTGGATGGGTTTTTTTGCCAGGTTCTCTATTGTTATTTCCCCGAGCGGTATGTTGTTCGCCAGAAGTTCTTCAAAGTAATTCCTGTGGACAGTGACCATGTTGTAATTGCTTAAATGATGTCTGGAAATTATAGCTTTCCAGAAGGTTGGATAGCCTTTTATGATCTTAAATATTTCATCCATCCCTCCGAAAAATGTGTTAAGGCTGTTGAGCGCTTCATTCTTATTAGATCGGGATAGTTCGATCTTTATTCCCTCATTAAAATTTACGACAGAATTAATCTCAAGCGGGGAACGTTCAAGCGAGTTCTTGACAAGATACTGGGACATGATGCAGGCGATGAACTTTACTTTCTGGTTATCACCCTTTATTTCCATCAAAATATCGGAAGGGAATGAATCATTATCACATTTTAATGAAATATCTGTATTCCATCCAAGGTCCTGGAATCTGAAATTAACGAACCCTTCGAGCTTTCTCACTGAATTTATCAGCACAGGATCAATCATTTCGTTCAGCACGTTATCCGGTATGAAGGTGCATACCTCAGTGAGCATCCATTTAAAAAGAGAATTATCTATTGCAGAGGAGTTAAATGGCAGCCCGGATTTTCCTGCCTTATCTATTATTTCCCTCATCGCCGCGCTGAAATTGCCCTGATGCCGTTCGACATAAGGTCTCATCTTTTCAACGCAGTCCTTATCAAGGGAAATATGCTTTGTAACGATCATTTCTTTTAAACCTGAAGTTAAACCTATCCCGTTTTCCCCATTTTTAAAGATTTGAGTGGTTTTTTATCCTACAATATCCATCAACTTTACCACCATATATAGTTTGTTGTTTGTTTTGCCAACGCATACCTTTAAAATAATCATTTTGCGAAAAAGATACATTTTATATAGTCCTTGCGGTATAGGACTTGTGGGGCGACCTGTAATGATGAATAGAACTATGAAATTGAATGTGGCTGTCTTTTTAAGTATGATTATTTTATTATATGTTTCGATCTCATGGACTGTAATAATCCTGATACTTGGATTATTGTTCATTCCACCGTTGGCGGTTATTGTATATATGTCCCTGCATGGCACCCAAATGCTTCTAAGGGAGATGGAAGCTGTGTTGTCTTCAGGAAAGGATTTTCTCATAATTTCCGTTTCAAAAAAATATATTACTCTCGAACCGCAGTTCAGATAATAAATGAAATCCATCGCAATAGTAAGAGCAACAGATATCTTGAAACTCAGGTCTACACTGCTTGAAATGAACCGGGCGGGTATCGAATTTGACGGGAAGCCTAAAGAGATCAATCCAGCTTCAGTAGAAAAAGTGTTATCCCGCCCATCTGCCAAGAATTATGAGTTTTGCTCCCTTGCCCCTATCATACAGGATCATGGTTTTTCCCAGGGAATAATAAAAGCTCTCACACTTTATTCTGAAGTTCTTATCATTGATGAATCCTCTGAACTTTTTAGCAGGTTTTCAAAGCTGATACAGGTACTGCCTGATCTTGATCTTCCGTCATATAAAGAAGGTAAAAAACAAATTACTGCCCCACAGGAGAAACCAACAAGTGTATATCTCGGCGTGTTCGTTGACAAAAAAGTACAATTACATACTATCTCTGGAAAGGTAAATGATGGCATTCTCAGGCATGCTGATTCAATTGGTGTTTTTTTTGAACCGCAGGACGGTTCATCTCCTGTTTTTTTTACATGGCATGATATCAAAAAAATTGTGATACCCAGGGAAGAGAAAGGTTAAGGCTCGCCTTCGATCATAATGCAGTAAAGCCCGGTTTTCGCAACAGGTGGTCGCTCTGTCGTGCCTTCAGAGATACGTTCATCAGGATAGGCAAGCTTCTCAAATACCCATATCCGTCTTGAAATACCACGTTGTTTCAGCATGGCAGCAATTTCATCCACCCCGAATGAGGCGTCGGGAAGGAGAAACACGTTTTTTCCATTTTCCAGCTCTTTTATTAACCTGCTTTTTACTGCCTCTACATTTCTTGAATGGGCTGTTATGACCGCTACCCCCTCAACATCCAGACGTATGCGTGAGCACGCCAGTTGCAGTGAGGATATCCCGGGGATGACAACATCTCCTGTTTTTGCGAATTTCCCAAGCCCTGAAAGCATGGGATCGCCAGTTGAGAGCACGACTGCGTCCTGGGGCAGGGAATTCAGCGTGTAATCCTCAATTTCGTGAACTTCGCATTTTATATAATCACCTGCCAGTTCTATCGCTCTTCTTGAGCCAAATATTATTCTTGCGCTCTTAATGGCTGACGCCGCTTCCGTGGTCAAGAGATTGGGTCCTGCTCCCACGCCTACTATTTTCATAAGAAATCTCCTCTTTTTTTTCCCCCGGACGCGCTGTCGCGAAGTATTGTTCCGTTCCTGTTAAAAAGCACCACTCTTTTGCCCGATAGCTTCACAGCCTTCTCAAGACCCCTGTCAATAAGGGTATTATCAGGAGATTCATCGATCATTTCCTGAACTGTGAGGTAACCGCTATCTTTTAGTATATCAGGGTAAGACCATTTGAGAATCAAACCCGGAAGTCCTGATATTATGACGTCCGCCTTTTCTTTTGCCGCAGAAAGACCACGGGATATATCACTTCCGATAAGTATGATATTGTAGCCTGGAAAAAGCATGTGCGAGAACCTCACTCCGAGACGTCCTGTGGTAAGAACGATCCTGTCTGCCTGCCTGATGAGTTCTTCTTTCATTTCCCCCAGATGCTCATTCCATGGTTCAACGAAACCAGTCGTGCCAAGAATAGATATCCCGCCTGATATTCCCACCTGCGCATTCAGCGTCTTTTTTGCGATCTCCACTCCTTTTGGAACTGATATTTCAACACATGCGCCTTTAAGTCCTGTTTCCCCGATCGCCTCTTTTACAGCATCTTCAATCTGGCGCATGGGGGATGAATTTATTGCGGGGAGACCTTTTTTGGAACCTATACCTCTGCCTGCTTTGATAATAATCCTGTCACATTCTCTTGCTTCTGCTACAATCTCCATGCCTCCTGTGGCATCTGATGCATGGTCTCCCGGATCTTTGATGGCAGAAGCTTTCCCGCTGTTCGCCTTGACCTGAAGAAGAACGCGAATGCCGGATGGAGTGGGAACATAGACCTCAGAAATGTTCTTTTTTCTTAGAGAAATGACGGATGCCTTTGCTGCCGCCGCTGCAGTCGTCCCTGTCGTAAAGCCGCGCCTTAGAAGAGAACCGTCTGAAAGGAGGACATAGCGCCCACTGTTGATGCGCGATTTCAGGATTTCAAGAGGCATGTTTGCCTTTTTAATCCATTCGTCAGGTATCTTGAATTTGTTGACAGGATCTATCATAAAAACAAGATTTACAGTATCTTTTTATTATTAAGCATACCGAATTATCTATTATCTTTCATTGTGAACTCATGTTCATGATAGCGTCCATTAATGGATAGGAAAAACGGGTGCGCTATGAAAAACGGGGAATAGAGGCTGTTCTGTATAAGGATAGCTGTAATTAGTGATCAGGTACCGAAAAAATGCAGGATTAAATATGTTTTGCATAAATACTGAAAAAAAGGCTATAATATTATTACTTTTTGTTCTGATAATAAATGTCACGGCAGCGTCCGCAGAAGTGTATATGGAATCTAACTACGGCTGGCACGATCATGAATTGATCGCGAGAATTAAAGCATATGATGCACATTCAGGAATTGCAGCGATTTCTTATACAATAGATGGTTCCAGACCATTTGTATCATACAGTGATGAGGTTGAGATAAGACTGGATACAGAGGGGGTTCATAACATCGAGTATTCCAGCATAGACAATGATGGTAATCCAGAACTTATAAGAACTTCCCAGGTGAAACTTGATCTTACTGCGCCTGAAATATCAATTATAAGTCCTGAACCGCGGGTATATTTGCACTCTGATATCATCACGCTTGATTTTTCAGGCAGTGATGCACTATCAGGTATATTCTCCATTGCCGCAAGAATAAATGGCGCGCCTGTTACTACTTCACAGGATTTTGACATGTTAAGCCTGAGTCCCGGAGCATATGTTTTCAGGGCTGCTGCCCAGGATAATGCAGGGAATATTAAGGTATCAACCGTTAATTTTACTGTTATTTCAAACATGAACAGCCTTATAGCTCTTAACCAGAGAACGATACGGAATGGATGGATAACCGAGTTTTCGACTGCGCAAAACCTGACGAATATACTCGTTCTTGCAGGTGAGAATCTCAAAGCTGGCAAGAAAGAACAGGCAAATAATATATTGAAAACCTACATAAATGAAATAGAAATGAAGAGAGGAAAAACAATAACCGAATACGGGGCTGATATCCTGATAACAGAGGCTTCCTATGCGTACATATCAAATGCTTAACTTCTCTTGAACAGCTTATCCAGCGCTTCCCTGTTAAAAGACACCATCGTGGGTCTTCCATGAGGACATGTATAAGGGTTCCCGGTCATGAAAAGCTGCTCTATGAGGCGCTCCATCTGTTCGCTGGTGCAGTCCGCTCCAGCTTTTATCGCTCCCCTGCATGCGATACTTTTTGTCACGCGATCAAATATCCCTGTCTCGTCCCTTATCTTGCCTTCTGAAAGTATGTCAATGATAATATCATGCACAAGCCCCGGATCTTCAAGATTTCCCAGCACGCGGGGAATTGCGGCTATTGCGAATGAATCTGGTCCGAATTCAGATATCTGAAAGCCGAACTCCTCAAGATAGGGTTTGCATTCTTTCATCAGCACCTTCTCCTTTGGATCAAGGTCAAGGTTGATGGGAATGATAAGTTCCTGCGAATCCGTGCGCTTTGAATCACGCACCTGTTCAAAGAGAATGCGTTCATGGGCTGCATGCTGGTCTATTATCATCAGCCCGTCTTTTGTTTCTGCAACGACATACAGTGCATCCACCTGTCCCAGAATCTTTACATGCGGCTTTTCTGCATTGACAATCTCCCCGATACCCGGTTCTGTGCGCCGAAGCCGCTTCTGGGTATCCTTAACAGGCGTCCTGAATCGCGATCCTTCTTCCTTGATAATGGTTGGGCTTTCGATCTTCTCATACAGAAGCGATTGGGTGGTTTTTACCTGTGGCGCAAGCTCCTTATTTGCGAGCGCATCGTTCACAGCCATAGTTAGAGCTTGCGCTATTTCCCATTCATGGCTAAGACGCACCTGGCTCTTGGTGGGATGCACATTCACGTCCACTTCTGCCGTATCCACAGATATTTTTAACACTGCGATTGGAAAGCGTTTCTGCGGCAGGAGCGTGCCGTATCCTTTTCTAAGGGCAAAGCTAAGTGCTCTTGAAGTAACGTTCCTGCTGTTGATATAAAATGACTGGGCGTCCATCGTGCCCCTGCTGATCGCGGGTTTTGAGATGACTCCCGTAATAGTGGCAAAACGCGAGCTGAAATTAACCTGAAGCATTTCTCTTGCAACTTCCTGCCCGTAGATGTGAATTATCGTTTCCAGAAGCATGGAGGCTGGAGAACGGATGAGCGTATTTTCGTTATGCAGCATGGTAAAACTGACATTATTGTTGCCAAGAGCGTTCTTTGTCACTATGTCCACGATATGCGCAAGCTCAGTACTGTCTGATCTCATGTATTTTTTCCGTGCAGGAGTGTTGAAAAAAAGATCCTCTACAGTGATGGAAGTTCCATCAGGCGCGCCTGTATCGCTTATGCCAATCAATTTGCCCCCATGGAGGACTACCTTCGTTCCTGCAAGACCTTCCCTGGATTTCGTGACAAGCTCAACTTTTGCCACTGCGCAAATGGAGGAGAGCGCTTCTCCCCTGAATCCCATGGTCAATACGTTCTCGATATCCTCGATCCTGTGTATCTTGCTTGTGGAATGCTTTACAAAAGACAGCGCGGCGTCTTCCCTGTCCATCCCGCACCCGTTGTCTGTGACGCGGATGAGCTTCTTTCCACCTCTTTGTACCTCTATTTTTATGTCTGTCGCGCCTGCGTCTATGCTATTCTCGATGAGTTCCTTTGCCACTGAGGCAGGGCGCTCAATAACTTCGCCTGCTGCAATCTTATTCACTGTGGCTTCGTCTAGGATGTGGATACTGGACATGTTTTTGGTTATATGCTGTGATAGTTATTTACTGTTTCGAGTGGCAAGGATTGAAAACAATGTTTATATAGCATCAGGATACCGGCTGAACTGAGAAAGATGATGGAGGAAATGGGAGAGATAAACTGGCAGCAGGAGATAAGGCACATGCTGGAAGAGTTTGTGAAGAATAAAAGTAAAGAACGATTGCTTTCCAAGGCAAAAGGGTTGAGACGGGATATGAGATCATGTAAGAGCGCTGCCGGGCTGATACGAGAGGATAGGGATGCCAGAGCGAGAATACAATAAGGTAATACTTGATTCTGGCGTCATTGCAGCGATATTTTTCATTTGTTGAGGTGGCAAATGTCGCCTGGAAGAGGGTTGCTTTTTTTAAAGAGCCTGTGAAACTCATGCTTGAAGCATTGAATAGCAGTTCTGATTTCATTGCCGGGGCATGTGATGTTATCGCTTCAAAAGATCTGCTTGATGATGCTTTCAGGATCGCTGTTTCTGAGAAGATCACAATCTATGATTCACTTTTCGTAGCTGCTTCGGAGAGGGAGAAAGTGCCCCTGTTGACAACGGATGGAAAGCTGCATGAGATACTGAAATGGAAGGGGAATGTAAAGCTGATTTGAATGCTTTACGTCCCCCCCGCCTTTTTCCTCAGCGACGCCAGCGCATTCAGCGCCTCAAGCGGCGTCATTGCGTCCACGTTCAGGTTCTTCAATTCTTCGGCTACAGGTGAGTCCTTTTTTTCCTCAGCGCCGAAAAGCATAAGTTGCGTGTATCTTGCGCTGTCCTTTCCTCTTGTGATCGTGCTCCCGTTCTCCATTTCCTTCAGTATCTCCTTAGCTCTCTGCGTCACCTTCAGAGGCACACCCGCAAGCCGCGCAACATGGATGCCGTAGCTCCTGTCGGTTGCGCCAGGGATTATCTTTCGCAGGAACACAAGGTCACTGCCTTCTTCTTTTACCGCTATGTGATAATTCTTTACCCTCTTCAGTATCCCTTCCACCGCAGTGAGCTGATGGTAATGCGTGGCAAAAAGAGAGCGCACACCCACGCGGTCTTTGTTGTGGATGAACTCGACCACAGCCTTTGCGATACTGAAGCCGTCGTAGGTGCTTGTTCCCCTTCCTATTTCGTCAAGAAGTATCAGGCTCTTCTGGGTAGCATTGTTCAGTATATTGGCAAGTTCCACCATCTCTATCATAAATGTACTCTGCCCGCTGGCAAGGTCGTCAAAGGCGCCCACGCGTGTGAATATCCTGTCAACGATACCCACTGATGCATAAGAAGCGGGCACAAAACTGCCGATCTGCGCCATTATCACGATGAGAGCATTCTGCCTCATGTATGTGGATTTTCCTGCCATGTTAGGACCGGTTATTAAAAGGAACTGGTTCTCCTGGCAGTCCATATGCGTATCGTTGGGGACAAAACCTGAAAGCGTTCTTTCCACCACAGGGTGCCTGCCGTCGCGTATGATGATACTGCATCCTTCGTTCACTTCTGGCCTGATATACCTGTTATTCACAGCCACATCAGCAAGGTTCGCGATGACATCCAGTTCCCCCAGGGCTGCGGCTGTTGCCTGTAATTCCTTTGCATGCAATGCGATCTGCGAGTTTATCTCAATTAAGAGCTCGTACTCAAGAGCCGTCCTTTTTTCATCAGCCGAGAGTATCATCACCTCTTTTTCCTTAAGTTCTGGCGTGTAGAATCGCTCTCCACTGGCTGTTGTCTGCTTCCGTATATAGTCGGGAGGCACCTGTGCAAGATTGGCTTTCGTGACTTCAATGTAGTATCCGAATACAGAATTATAACCCACCTTAAGCGATTTAATTCCTGTGCGTTCGCGCTCCTTCTGCTGCATTTCTGCGATCCAGTCCTTGCCGTGCAGTGACATTTTCTTTAACTCATCCAGTTTTTCGTTATAACCCTCTTTTATCATACCGCCTTCCCGGACGCTCAACGGCGGATCGTCCACGATAGCGCGCGTGAGCAGGGTGACAATATCGCCAAAGTCCCCGAACCTGTGCAAAATGTTCAGCAGTAGCGGTGATTTGATGTCGCTTTCTTTGATGGATCTTGAAATATCAGGAAGCGCGGCAATTGATACCTTAAGAGCCACAAGGTCGCGGGCATTTGAGTTCCCATAGACGATCCTTCCGACCAGCCGCTCGATATCCCGCACATTTGAGAGCTGCGATCGTATGTCAAAACGAAGCAGCGTCTTTTTCACAAGCTCACCTACAGAATCAAGCCTTTCATTTATTCCGGCTGAAAAGATCAGGGGCTTAAGGAGCATCTTTTGCAGGAGCCGTCCGCCCATTGGCGTTCTTGTGCTGTCAAGTATGCTCAGCAGGGATGAATTATCCCCACGCACTCCCTGTATTATCTCAAGGTTTCGAAGCGTGATGGAATCCAGCACCATGAATTCGTTCTCAAAGTAAGTCCTGACAGACTGGATATGAGCCAGGTCTCTCATCTGGGTGGTCTTGGCATACAGAAGGGTGGCGCCGGAAGAGGAGATGGCAAGCGGGAGCGCTTCGCATCCCATACCCTCAAGCGTCATCACACCAAAATGTTGTGTGAGATTTTCGCGCGCGGTTTTTTTATCAAAGGCATCAGCATCGAATTTGTTGAGGACGATGCTGAGGTCTTTCAAACGGTCAACAAGTTTCTTATTATCAAAAAGCGTCGGCGGAAGAATGCATTCAGCAGGGCGCATCCGCGAAGCCTCGCTTATTATCCTGTCATAATTCCCGTTATCTGTGAACTGGGTGGTCAGGAACTCGCCGGTGCTCACATCAAGGAACGATATGCCAAACTCAAGTCCCTCACCTGAGATGGACATGAGATAGTTGTTCGACTGGTCAGAAATAAGGGATGGATCAATAACAGTTCCTGGCGTGATGACCCTGACCACGCCGCGCTTTACAATGCCTTTAGCGTTCTTCGGGTCTTCAAGCTGCTCGCATATCGCCACCTTGTAGCCTTTTTTGATGAGCTTGGGGAGGTATGAATCAACAGCATGGTACGGTATCCCTGCCAGCGGCATGTCCTCGCCATCTTTATCCCTGCCGCGCGAGGTGAGCGTGATTTCAAGTTCCTTTGCGATCACCTTTGCGTCGTCGCCAAATGACTCGTAAAAGTCACCCATTCTGAAAAAGATGAGGGCGTCCTTATGCTTTTCCTTTGCCTCGTAGTACTGGCGCATCGCTGGCGTCATTTTGTCCATTCGGGTGTCTCCGGGGTTTGATATGGGTTTGTTCCTATTTTTGCTTTTGCATCAGGATGCATAGACGGGTGGTTTCAGTTTATTGCAACCGTTTCAGGGTTTGTCCTGCGCAAGATGTATCAGTTGTTTCAACCGTTGGATAACTCATGCGCTAAATGAGCGCATAGATAAATTAAACAGTTCAGGCAACCAAAAGATACGTGAGGATTTTGATGAAATCAAGAAGAACAGTCACAATGGTTCTTGCTGGCGCGGCGCTGGTCGTGGCATGCATTATTGTCACAAGCATGCTGCTTGCCACGAAGCCGTCCATTATCCAGATAAACGACGGGACTTTCAAGATACTTGAACTTCCCTATGCTTATACGAAGAATGATGCGTACGTTCTGGTGTTTTTTTCGGCAGTTGGGGGGATTATGCTATCGTATATCCTCTCATGGTTATTTGCCGCAGGAAGGGACGATATCAATAACCTGACAGTTGAAAACATGCAGGTGAAAATCCCGGAAATCCACACAAATGAAGTTGATCTTTCGGAGCATGTTATTGACAACTCACTATTGATAGAGGCTGTATTGACTGCCCTGGAAGGGGATGAGAAGAAACTGGTCAGGGAAATTGCAGACCACGGCGGCGAAATCCTTCAGAATGAACTTGTGCTATCATTGAATTTCTCAAAAGCAAAGGTCTCAAGGATGGTAACCGACCTTGAAAAGAGAAAGCTGGTAGTTAAAAAGCAGTATGGTTTGACAAATAAGGTTGCTCTGGCTGACAAAATAAGAGGTGAGATGAATGAAAAATAAGATTTTAATATGGGCAATTGCAACGGTTGTTTTACTATCTGCTGCTGTGTTAGTCTGGTATTTTACCCCGTCAGATGTCAGCATTGCAGGAATAAATGCACAGACGGGACTCGTCATAGGACAGCTTGGGACATTCAATGTAACTCTGCAAAATAATGCACCAAAAGATGTAAATGTAACGATAAACGTGAAAAATTCATTCGTGGACTCCAAAGGAGTGAGTTTGAAAGGAGTCCGGGTTGTAGCATATGGGAATTTGAATTATTCCTCACAAAATGAATCAGATGCTATAGACACATCTCAGAAAGAAGTAACATTAAAACCCGGCAGCAACTGGATAGTTTACATGATGGGATATGAGGTGCCAGGACCACAAAAAATCGAGGTGGAAATATATCAATACGGAAAATTCATTGATTCCAGATCAATCGATATCAATATCCCGGAGCCAAAAATATCACTGGATCTTCAGAACCATAAAGGGATTAATGGAACTAATGAGATACACACTGTTCATGGTAATTTACTGATCACAGGAAAAGGTCCTGCACATGGTGTTGTGGTTAATATCTCAGTAATAAATGAACTATCGAATACTACAGTTTCAACATTTAGAAGGGAATACTCTTTGTATCCCATTGATTATTCATATTATTCATCTGGACCCATGGTGGATTGGCGAATAAACAAAGAGATTTTCGATCCTGTGACCGGAACAAGAACCAGCATCGATACCCATATATTTGCTCCAATCGTAGTTATTGAACTCTCCCAGGGCGAGCCGTCGGATGAAAAATACATACTGTCCCCTGTAGTTGTAAAAGGCAAGGTTGGAGACAAATATAAAGTGGTTGTAACTGCAACCTGGAGGGATCAGGTAGTAAGTTCAGAAGTGAGGGTACCTTCACCTGAGCAGGTGGTGAGCAGTGATCCTGAACAAAAATCCAGCTAATAAGTTCAGATAATGTTTGTTCCAGTAGTGAGCACGACTCCAACGATCAAAGCGTAGAATGCAAGGCTTGCTGCTATAGTAGCACAAATCCTCGCCCTCTTCATCCCCAGCAGTTCGCAGGTCACAGTGGCAGCATATACCCCTGTCCATGGTGTAAGGATGAACAACCCGAAAATGCCGTACTTATCCATCCACCTCTGTACCCTCTCGTTCCTGCGCCTCATGAGCCAGTCCCGAAGCTTCGGGTATTTGTTCCCCTGGTCAAAGATGAAAAACAGAGCAGGGACGGGCAGAAAGTTGGCGACAGCCGCAACTGCCGCTGCAAGAAAAACAGGCAGTCCTAAGGCTACGCCTGCGGGAATGGCTATCAGTTCCTCCCCTACTGGCGATAGGGATATCAAAGCCACGATAATTACTTTTGTGAGTTCCACATCACGTCTCCATCTTTTTAATCCAGCGAACCGTCAGGACTGAGGCTGCAAGAAAGACCAGCGAGATCAAAAAGAAAAAAGTTTTTATAGACTGTTCAGAAGCGCTGAATGGATTATCAGGATGCAGTATCTTCCCTGCGCTTCCCATTATAACCCACACCGACACAGCCAGCCCGATGCCAAGAAGGGATATTATTTTACGATCATCGATCGAAGTGGAAATAAAATAAACACCCACTGATATCAGGGAGACAATGATCGTAGCAGCGAACCTGGGCTCGCCCGGATTGATGCCTCCCCATGCAAGCACCGAGGTCAGGTCTCCGATGATGGTAGCAGCGACCCAGAAGATTACCGCGGTTTTTTCGATGGCAAATAGCATTTTGAATTTCATCCTGCCCCTGAAAAGCGATATCAGGCTTACCAAACCAGCTGCTGTGAACAGAGAGAGACCTGCTGTTATCAGGGCGCCATGAAGGTAAATCAATTTCAAAATCGCGCCCAGTTCTTTGTCTTCAGGTGACAGAAGTATCAACAGGAATCCGATGAACAGGGTGAATATTAATGCCACAGGGACTTTCTTTGAGATTTTTCTCAGTATATCCATGTGGCTAATAACGTCATTTTTGATAAAATAGTATCGCAATATGAAAAACGATATTTAGTTTATGAATTACAAAAGAAAAAAACAGGGCTCAGCTCCAACAACCGCAACTGCCGTTACCGCGGTCAAAACCATTGCCGCCAGCAATAAGGTTTTAACTCTTTTCATACCATTTCTGCCTCCTTTGAACTTAGGTTATATTATCACCTGAAATATTTAAATTCATTTAATATCACAGGGATTTCCTCATAGAAAAATTACTTAACCCTGCATGTAAACTAAGCACCAGATGAAACTATGTGATTTTGATTACCATCTCCCGAAAGAACTGATCGCCCAGTCCCCCATAGAACCCAGGGATGCATCAAGGCTAATGGTGGTCGGAAGGGACATAAAGCACAGGTATTTCAGGGACATTACTGATTATCTTGAAAAAGGTGATACCCTCGTTCTTAACGATTCCCGTGTTATCCCTGCAAAACTTCGGGGAAAAAAAAGCACGGGCGGGCATGTGGAAGCGCTCGTGGTCTCGAAAACGGACGCAGGATACGAGTGCCTCATACAGGGTAAGAACATCCGTGAAGGAACACAAATTTATTTCGGGGAACTTAAAGCTACGGTTCTTGAAGTAAAAAAGGAGAACACAGGCGCCAGGTACATGGTGGAGTTCAACTGCAACGGGAACCTGAACGACATCCTCGAAAAAGTAGGCGAAGCTCCGCTGCCACCCTATATAAAGCAAAAACTGGAGGACAGGGGGCGCTATCAGACCGTGTATGCAAGGGAGAACGGCTCGATCGCGGCACCCACAGCGGGTCTTCATTTTACAGGCGAATTGCTTGACAGGATAAAGAAAAAAGGTGTCAATGTGGCGTATGTCACGCTTCATGTAAGCCCTGGCACGTTCACCCCGGTAAAAGCCGAGAACATAGAAGAGCATATTATGGAACCTGAGTATGTCTCTGTCAGCCAGAAAAACGCAGATATTATCAACAGTACGGAAGGAAAACTCATAGCAGCAGGTACAACAACTGCAAAAGCGCTTGAAAGTTCATGCGTGGACGGGAGGATCACAGCAAAGGAAGATCTCAGTCGGCTTTTCATATATCCGCCTTACATATTCAGATCAAGGATCGATGCATTGATCACAAACTTCCATCTGCCCAAATCCACTCTTCTTATGTTAGTAAGCGCATTTGCTGGAAGGGAAAGGCTTATGACCGCATATTCGGAAGCCATATCGAATTCATACAGGTTTTACAGCTTCGGCGATGCTATGCTTGTTTTCAGATAGGGGATCATGTTCGAACTTATCCACACAGATAAAAATACAGGAGCAAGGGTTGGAAAACTCAGGACTAACCACGGAATAATTGATACGCCGGCGTTCATGCCTGTGGCAACAAAAGGCACTGTTAAGACCATCATCCCTGAAGAACTTCATGGAATGGGTACGCAGGCGCTCATCAGCAACGCATTTCATCTTTTACTTGCTCCAGGCATGGAGGTCATAAGGAAATCAGGGGGGCTTCATAAATTCATGCACTGGGAGAGGGCGATATTCACGGACAGCGGAGGTTTCCAGATGATACGCAAGGATTTCCCTTTCAAGATCACTGATGAGGGATTTACATACAAGAATCCGCGCGACGGGAGAAAGTATTCTTATACGCCAGAGTCCTGTCTTGAAAACCAGAAAATCATTGGCTCTGACGTTGCCATGATACTTGATGAATGCCCGGCGTATGGCAGCGATTACAATGCAGTGGAAGCCTCAACCGGAAGAACGATAAAGTGGGCAGAAAGAGCAAAGAGCATTGAGCAGAACCATGGACAGCTTTTTTTCGCGATACTGCAGGGCGGGACGTTCGCAGAATTACGCAAAAAATGTGCGGAAGAACTTGTAGAGATGGATTTTGACGGCTACGGGATCGGGGGTCTGTCCATTGGAGAACCCAAAGAAATAATGAACGAGGTATTGAAGTCAAGCGTGCCGCTTGTGCCTGAAGACAAGCCGCGCTATCTCATGGGTGTTGGTTCCCCTGTTGAACTTTTAAACGCGATCGAGTCGGGCATAGATATTTTTGACAGCGCCTTTCCAACGCGAAATGCAAGGCACCAGACACTGATGACTTCAAAAGGAAATATTGACATTGCGAGGGCTAAATTCACTCTGGATTTATTTCCCATCGATGAAAATTGCGATTGCTATACATGCAGGAACTATACAAGGGCGTATCTGCATCATCTTTTTAAGGAGTCTGAACTGCTTGCGCTGCGTTTAGCCTCTATCCATAACCTTCATTTCATGCAGCGGATGGTATTGGGTGCCAGGGAGGCGATACTGGAAGACAGGTTCCTGGAGTTCAGGAAAAGTGTACTCAATGGATTATCTGCAAGTTTGGTGATCTAAAAAGAGTCGAGAAAAAAAATTATCCCACAGGGTCAAGATATCTCTTATTTCTTCTCGCTCTGCACTACCTTCGCCCCTCTGTTCATAGCCACCTTCCCGGTCCTCACCATCTCCTTTACCCCGAACTGGCGAAGCAGCTGCTCTATCGCATTTATCTTGCTCTCGTCGCCTGTGACCTCGACTATTAGCGATTTCACACCCACGTCCACTATCTTTGCCCTGAAGATGTCAACTATTTGCATCACTTCAGCGCGCGTGTTGGAATCCACGCCGACCTTGATCAGAGCAAGCTCCCTGTTCACTGAATCCTCTTGAGGGATGTCGCTAACCCTAATGACATCGATGAGCTTGTTGAGCTGCTTCATTACCTGTTCAAGCACATTGTCGTCACCGCTTACGACAATGGTCATGCGGGATGTGTCCGCGTTCTCAGTAACGCCCACTGCAAGGCTTTCAATGTTGAATCCGCGCCTTGAGAAAAGACCTGCAACCCTGGTCAGGACGCCCGGTTTATTTTCAACAAGAACTGCAACTGTATGTTTCATTTATCTCACTCCAGATCCAGTATTTCATTAATCGCTGCGCCTGCAGGCACCATAGGAGAGACATTTTCCTCCCTCTCAACAACAAAATCAATAACTGTAGGTCGCCCTGATTTCACAGCTTCCTTGATAACATCTTTCACATCGCCCTTCTTCTTAGCTCTTAATCCCAGGGCGCCGTATGCTTCAGCAAGCTTCACGAAATCCACGCTTCCCTCAATACACGTCGAAGAAAAGCGCCTGTTGAAGAACAATTCCTGCCACTGCCTGACCATTCCCAGGAACCCGTTGTTCAATATCGCTACGATGACCGGAATGTCCTCCTGGACGACCGTAGCCAGTTCCTGCGAGTTCATCTGGAAAGAGCCATCTCCTGCGATATCTATGACAGTGGATTCTGGTTTTCCTACCTTGACGCCCATTGCGGCAGGGAATCCGTATCCCATTGTGCCAAGACCTCCGCTTGATATGAAGGTGCGCGGATTCTTGTAGTTGAAGAACTGTGCTGCCCACATCTGGTTCTGCCCGACTTCTGTGACTATTATGGCATCAGGACAAACCTCGCTTATCTGCTCGATAACGAACTGGGGTCTGAGGAAATTGTCCTTCTTATAAGTTAGCGGGAATTCTTTTTTCCACGCATCTATCTTCTTATTCCACGCTTCGGTTTTCGTCTGTTCCTGTTTAACGAACTTTAGGAGTGATTTGAGTATGTTCTTAGCGTCCCCTACTATCGGAACGTCCACACGGACGTTCTTTCCGATCTCTGCTGGATCAATATCAATATGGATGATCTTCGCATTGGGGGCAAAAGCCGAAATCTTTCCGGTAACCCGGTCATCAAACCGAACACCAACTGCAATAATTAGATCAGATTCCTGGACTGCATAATTGGCGTATCTGGTCCCGTGCATGCCCAGCATACCAACAGATAGAGGGTGAGCAGTTGGGAAGGCGCTCATTCCCATGAGTGTGGTCGTGACAGGCGCCATAATGCATTCGGCAAGTTCGCGAAGTTCCTCCGCGGCATTTGAGAAAATTATGCCTCCTCCAACGTAGAATATGGGCTTTTCAGACTTGAGTATGAGAGATGCAGCCTTTTTGACCTGCTGTTCATTACCAGTGTACGTAGGCTTATATCCGCGCAGTTTTACTTCCTGCGGATATTCGAATTCTATAGTCTCGATCTGGGTATCCTTGGGAACATCAATAAGCACCGGTCCAGGTCTTCCTGTCCCTGCTATATAGAAGGCTTCCTTGAATATCCTGGGGATATCTTTTGTGTCCTGCACAAGGTAGTTATGTTTGGTTATAGGGAGGGTTATTCCAGTGATATTTGCCTCCTGGAATGCATCATTGCCTATAAGTGGTCGGGGTACCTGACCTGTTATGGCGATCATCGGTACGGAATCCATATAGGCGGTGGCAATTCCCGTAACGAGGTTTGTGGCGCCTGGACCTGAGGTGGCAAGGCATACACCCACTTTTCCAGTGGCTCTTGCATAACCGTCTGCGGCATGCGCAGCTGCCTGTTCATGTCTTACAAGTATGTGCCTTATATCTGCATCGTACAATTCATCATACAGGGGCAATACCTGTCCGCCTGGATATCCGAATATGACTTCGACGTTCTCCATGCGGAGTGATTCAATAATGGCTTTTGAGCCCGACATTTTTGGCTTTGTCATTTTAGTTCACCATTAACACAGATTAATGTTTTATAAATATTTCCTAACTTTTCTTCTGTTCCTGCTGTATCAGCCTGTTTATGCCCTCAAGTACAGCCTCGACTGAAGCCATAATGATATCTGTCCGTGCGCCGCGCGCAGTAATGGTCTTTCCACCTTTGCTAAGCTTCACCCATACTTCCACGAGAGCGTCAGTGCCTCCTGTTATCGCATCAACGTGATATTCATCAAGGTGGATGTCTGCCACGCCTGCGACGGCTTTATTCAGCGCGTTGATGGCTGCATCAACAGGTCCAGTACCTACGCCTGCCTCTACAACGTGATTCCCATTGACCCTGAGCCTGATAGACGCGGTTGGCATCACGGTATTGCCTGCAACTACTGTGAGTTCCTCAAGCTTCACCTTTGCTTCCTGGTAAATACCAAGCACGGTTTCAGCGATCGTCTGCAGGTCTGCATCAGTGACACGTTTGCCTTTATCGCCCAGTTCTTTCATCCTGCCCACTATGTCATCGATCTGCTTTTCAGTAGCAGATATCCCAAATTCTTTCAGCGCAAGAACCACAGAACTCCTGCCTGCGTGTTTACCCAATACGATACGCCGCTCCCGTCCCACAAGTTCAGGCGTGATGGGCTCATATGTTGATGTGTTTGCAAGGAGCCCGTGAACGTGAATGCCTGCCTCATGAGTGAAAGCGTTGCCGCCAACTATGGCTTTGTTCGGTGCGACCGGTATGCCGCTTAGCCTGCTTACCAGGCGCGATGTGGTGTACAGCCCTTTCAGGTCGATATTTGTCTTGATTTTGTATAATGAATATAAGACCATCACGACTTCCTCAAGCGATGTGTTCCCTGCACGCTCTCCGATGCCATTTATGGTGACATGCGCCTGCTGCGCGCCAGCCCGAAGCGCTGCTACGGTATTGGCTGTTGCCATCCCGAAATCGTTGTGGCAGTGCACGCTTATGGGTGCTCGAAGCTGCGAAAGATCGCTGAAAATATCGTAAGACCTCTCTGGAGTCAGTATCCCTACTGTATCGCAGAAGCATAGCCTGTCAGCGCCTGCATCTATCCCTGCATTATAGACCGTTTTCAGGTAATCAAGCTCGGCACGCGAGGCGTCCTCTCCGCTCAGTTCCACGATCAATCCGTGTGATTTCGCGTATTCTGTCATCTCAACCGCCATCTGCCGCACTGTCTCACGGTCTTTTTTCAGTTTTTCCCTGATGTGCAGGTCTGAGACAGGTACTACAAGGTGGATAGAATCAACATCACAGCCAAGAGCTGCATCTATGTCTTCTTTCTTAATGCGGCAGTAGGAACATATCTCTGCATTCAACCCTTCATTCGCTATTTTCTTGATCGAGACGCGCTCACCCTCTGATGTGATTGCAGAGCCCGCTTCGATTATATCCACTCCGAGGCTGTCAATTTTCTTTGCTATCAAAAGTTTGCTTTCAGTGGTCAGCGAGACACCGGGTGTCTGTTCGCCGTCTCTCAAAGTCGTGTCAAGTATTTTCATGCGGTCAAATAAAACGATTCCTTCTGTTCATTTGTATCACCGGTAAGCCTCTTAAATAGGGGTACCATTAGAAAAACCTATCTACTATAATCCGCGGCCCTGGTTATCAACTCGGCGCTCTAAAAAGATTCAAATACTTAATATTAAGTTAAATCAAAGAATATATGATAGATTTTTATATTATTGTTTGATAATCTTTTATGAACAGATAAGAACGTAGAATTAATCCCGATATTTCTGTTTAGACTTATGAAATCTATTTTCTGAACCATTCCAATTATTTTCTCTTGGGCTTCTAATATATTGCCTATTTGAACATAGGCTATCATACCACCATCGATGTCTTTGGAAGAATAATAACCTGATAAAAACCGACCCAAGCCACTTTCTCCACAATATTTGGAATACGAATCAGGTCTGTACATTCTTTTTGCTTCAAAAAAAATGTTAAAACAGTTAGGTAGAGCAAATTGTAAATCCGGCTCGTGTTCTTCATCGCCCACCACCTCTTTTGGTTTATAATTTACAGAAATTATATGTTTTTGGACTTCTTTTGAAATGGATGAAAAATCTCGGATGTATTTATACATCTCCCTATTGATTTTAACTTCATCACTGTTTTTAATTACTTCTATCAACTTTAAGTGATTATATGCCTCGAACAATGGATTGAAGATAAATCTTTTTATGAATTCTGGTTTATTGTCAACATTAAAATTTGAAAAATATTCAAGATTAACCATATCGATATGCCTCAGTCGGATAGGTTGCCATAAATCATTTCAATTTCTTTTTTAACATCATTTATAGCTTCGGTTCTTGTCCAATCCCTTAAATGATTGCTTTTATAAATAATAAGGCTATTTTTATTATAAAACCTTAATTTATTTTCTTCAAGCACAGATTTATAATCAATCTTATTTAATTTATCCTTATGAATGATGCCTATAAGCTTTTTTAAACTTTTAGAAAGATTATATTGCGTCTTCTTTTCTTCGGTAGAGAAATTAAATTTAATTAAAGCCCCCAAAAAATCAGACGTGTAACATTCTGCGTTTAGCGTGTGCCCTTCTTTAATCAGAAAACTAAAAGAATCTTTGAACTCGTCTATATACTCATCAAAATCTTCTTCTGTTAAAACTAAACTTTTCCTACCTATAGTTTGAAGTTTATAATAGTCTAATACTTGCATTTTTTCATAATAATCAAGTTCATATAAATCAAAAACCAAATTATCGATCTGTGCTCTATTATTTTCAATATTCTTTCCATTTCTTATGTTTTCAATATTTTTGACGATATCTTCTATTAAATTTCCTTTTTCTTCAAGATTAGGTATAAGAAATTTATTAAGTGAGCCTATGTTTACTTTAGAGAAATTTCCTTCTGGACGCTGTCGATATAATGAATCCAAGTAAAAAAAACCTAACTTAGAGTTCAATATGCCCTCAAATACATACAAATAACTTTTAGATACCTTCTCCCTTAACTTAAGAATATCAAAATTATTATCAAAGATTATTGTTTCCCCAACAAGAGCTACTTTTAAAGGCCAACTTCTAGTTATTATTAATTTATCCCCTTGAAACAATTTGATACTTTTAGGCCTATGCAGATGCGGGCCATGTTTTATGAACACAAGATCCACTAATTTAAACAAAAACGGTTGAACAGTTTTAATTGAACGGACTCTTGGGTAATAATCTGACCCAAGCTTTTCTTTACTTTCATATTTTCTTTTTGCGTCCTCTATATTCACATTTTTGATTGTCGAATAAAGGTGAGAACCTTCTTTTATTATGCAATATTTTTCTAGGGGCAAAGCATTTTGCTCAATTTTTTTTATTAGATTCAAATATTTATTTAATCCTAATAAACAAATATGCCAATAAATATCATCTTTTAACTTTTCCTGTTGGAGTTCGATTATATCGTTATCCCTGATTGTTATTATTCCTGTTAATTTTGAAAATTGCGTTAATTCTGGAATTAAAAATTTCACATATGATTCTGGCTTTTTCACGGTAAAAATTAAGACGCATGCGGGTTCATCGCTCTCTTCAAAAGTAATTTCCTTAATTTTTGTCAAAGTTATGAATTCTAAAATAGAATAAGTTGTCAGTAATTTGGCTCTAAATTCCCGAGCCCTGAAATTAGTGAAATTTGAAATATTTACCACCATACCAACGATAGTATCTTCCTTCATCCAAACTTGGGTTTGATGCAAAAAGCACTGTGAACTTTGGTATTGTGAAACGCTATCTCCCCACTTAGCGTCAATTTTTTGTTTGTCAGCATTTTCAAATTTGAAGCCCCACGGTGGATTGCCCAAAATTAAGTCAAATTTTTCGCTGAATACATCATCAAAAATTGAATTAGCATTTATTAGATTTTTTCCTCTTAATCCAGGGAACATAAAATGTTCAAGACCATTTTCATATCGATTAAATACTTCTTCTTTTATGATTTTTGGATCCAAATTCTCAAATATTTTTAGATATAAACTAAAAGCAGCTACCCGTAAAGCATTTGGATCTAAATCTATTCCATAAATACATTCTTTGAGTAATTCACCCTTCTCTTTAAGATCTAATGGTCTCTTGTTTTGTTCTCTTTCAGTTAATAATTTTTCAAAAGACTTGACTAAAAAAATGCCTGAACCACATGCGCTATCTAAAATCTTTATTTTCCCATTTCGAGCTTTATTACGCACATTTTCATACTCGAAAACATCCTCAACAATAAAATCAACAATGTTTTCAGGAGTAAATACGATGCCTTCTTTATCTATTTTGTCTTTCTTAAGGAATTTTTGATAGATATGGCTAATAAGCAATATCGGAATTTTATCAAATTTATAAGGTATGAGTGTCTGTTGCCTATTAGAATAAACATAATATTCCCCGAAGACCCATTCAAGTTGTTTCAATACAATAGGATTAATAACAAGTATGCCGTCATCTTCGAATAAGTCTCCATTTAATGCTCCATTGTAATATTTAAATAGATTTAATAATTGATCAACATTTTGTTCTTTGAGAGTTCGTTTTAACTTATTAAATCCCAATCGATCTTCAATAAATCGAATAAAAAGGCATCTGTCAATTAATTTCTGAGGGATATCATTTATATCATCTTTAAAGATTTCCTGTAATGTTTTTCTTATTTTTATTAAATTCTTTAACAGGTCATCATCAATAGGGGATCTTTTCTTTTTTCTTTCTCGTATAAATTTTGATATTTCTTCCCAGAAAGAACCGTTATCTATGTTTTCTCTTTTTAGAATCTCTATATATTTCTTCGCTTCTACTGTATTTTCACCGTAATCGAATGATGTCAATTTAACGTTATCTATCGGATTCTCTCGCTCTGGGCGAATTTTTGAATCACAAATAATTATCTCATTTTCATCAATTATTGCAATGAAAATTTCAGATCTATTTTCATTCCAGATATCTCTATGTATATCATAAAACTGTTCATCTAGCTTGGCATCCCTCTCCATTTTGATGAAATATAAAGAGCCTAAATTTGAAGCGTATTCTAGAATATTGTTTTTTGGTAAGAAATCTGATGGCTGGAAATTAAGTTCTTTTAATACATCCATCTTTTTTCACCGATTTATTTCCCCTTCATTTTCTCTATTATTTCTTTAATTTCTATTCGATTACCATACTCGTTTATTATATTCTTAATTGCCTTCTCTTTGCTCTTATAGCCTTTCAAAGTCTTTAAAACGTTTACAATCTTTTCTTCTGTTTCGTCTAATTTTATAGTAACTTGGGGCATTTTATACCATTTTGAGGCATTATAAATACTTTATAGTACTTTACTACAAATTACTATAAAATAGTTTCGTTTGATAAATTGTATTAGCAGATTTATGTAATTTAATCAGATATCACTGAAAAAGGATTACAAAAAGAACCACCGCATCAACTGAATATTATCTGCCAGAGCATTTGAGAAATCCGTGCCCAAATTTACTTCCACGATTGTTATTCTGGCTAAAGACGTTCTAATGGAGGCACGCAACACCCACCGTCTTCAGCCACCCCGCTTCCTCCTAAAGCATTCATACTTCTTATCAGATCAGGTCTTCCGGAGCAAAAATCCGTTTTCAGTCTCAAGATTAATTATTTATCGTATAACGTTATACGTATAACCATGACCGAAGTAAAAGTCCATGAGAAATATCTCGTAGTTATCCCGAAAGACGTGCGCAGGGCCCTTGGGATAAAGATAGGCGAGACCGTGGAATTCGTTATCGAGAAGGGCAGGGCTGTGATTTATCCCCACCGCGGGAGCGCCGCATCGGTAAGAAGGGTTCATGGCATAATCAGGCATAAAGGGACGATAGATGAGGGCATAGAGGAAGGATACAGAGCTATGGGAGAAGAATGAGATACGTAGATGCCCATATATTCATCGCGAACCTTATTGGCGATAATCGATTGGGTGAAACGGCAAAAAAGTACCTTGAATCCGTTGCCGCGGGAAAAGAAGCCGCTTCAACCTCTGTCCATACGATGATAGAGATATATGCCTTCCTCAAAGGGAAAAAGCTCTCAGAACAGAAGATCGCAGGAATATTGAAAGACATAAACCAGCATGGTGTGGCTTTGCTGCCCTTTGAACCTGAGATTTTCCTGGAAGCTCTGCCAATGGTGAATAAGGGCTGGAAGATGGGCGATGCAATACATTATGTGACCATGGTGAAGCACGATATACAGGATATCGTTACTGATGATGGGCACTTTGATAACGTGGAAGGTATAACGAGGATAGATATTCTATCCATCTGTCATCGTTTTAGGGATGATTTCTGAACCCATATTCATGAATGTGGGTTCAGGATTTAAAATATTTTATTATTCAGGAACGTAAGCATTACTGCTGTTAGAAAAACCTGTCCACTATCTCCACCGCCCTTGCGATCAACTCTGCGCTCTTCTCAAGGTCTGACATGCACAGCACTGATACTGGCGTATGGATATAGCGGGTAGGCATGCTGATAACGCCTGTGGGAATACCTTCTTTCGTGAGATGTATCGCAGATGCATCGGTTGTGCCGCCGCTTCCCACTTCAAGCTGGTATGGGATGTTATTGGCTCCGGCTGCCTCCTTGAGCCAGTTCAATACAGGTTCCGGGACGATGATACCCCTGCCGTCTGCGTCGCTCACAGTTACGGATGGTCCTTTTCCCATTTCGATGGCAGAATCCTTCTTATCTATCCCCGGATGGTCGCCAGTTATTGTGACATCGGTAGCCAGCGCAACATCGGGGTTCAGCCTGAAAGCACTTGTCTTTGCGCCCTTTAACCCGACCTCTTCCTGTACCGTGAATACAGCATGTACTGTGGCTTTTACATCTTTCATCTGCCGAATCGCTTCTATGAGCATCACGCATCCGGCGCGGTTATCAAAGGCTTTCCCTGTAACCCTGTCATTGCCAAGCGGCTTGAAATCGATGTCAGAAGTGACAGGCGTTCCGGCTTTCACACCTATCTTATCTGCATCTTCCTTGCTCGCTGCGCCAAAATCAATGAACATATCATCTGCTTTTATTACCTTGTTCTTGTCCTCCTCTTTCATGGCATGAGGAGGCTTTGAGCCAAGGACTCCGTAAATCTGCCCGTTCTCAGTATGCAGTACCATCCTCTGGTTAAGCAGCGTCTGGTCGAACCATCCGCCGGTTTTCGTGAACCGCGCAAAGCCTTTATCGTCCACGTATTTTACCATGAGACCGATCTCATCCATATGCGCCGCGAGCATGACCGTGGGCGAGCCGCCATTCTTTGTAGCGATCAGATTTCCCATCCGGTCAGTTTTGATCTCGTCAACGTATGGTTTTACTTCTTCCTCAATCATCTGCCTGACGTTCCCTTCGTAACCTGAAACGCCGTGGGCATTGGATAATCGTTCTAACAGGGTTTTCATGTCGGTCATTATGTTCACTCTCAAAGTGTAATGGTAAGGGGGAGTAATTAAGGTATTGGAGACGAGATAAAAGATTGTTAATAGTTTCAAATTTGCTTTATGCGTTTGGGTAAAGTTCGGGAAAAGTAATTTATATATAGAGACGGTAAGACCTTTGCAGCAAAGAGAGAAAAATAGGTGGGTTGGGGAGTGGTGGTATCTTTACTACAAAGGTCACTCTCACTTTTAGTTTTATAATATATAGACTTTTTGTGATAGCTTAGCAGTTTTATAATTACATCTCCCCTACCAGCCGCGCAACTGCATAAGCAGGAAATACCTTTGAGAGTTCTTTTCCATATCTTTCTGACATCAGGATAATGTCAAATCCATGCTCATCCACCGCCTCTTTGACCAGGAACTCCCCCAGACCGCACGCAACTATCTTTTTCAGTTCATGGCTCTTCGCAACTTCATTTATCGCGTCCGCAATATCCATTACCTGCTTTTCCATTACCTGGTGCGCTATCGAAACGATATCCTCCTCTTTTATCTCAGTCAGGTCAGCGCACACCACACGCGCAAGCCGCCGCCTTGCCTCAAGTACTGTTTTTCCAGCCCCGTCTGGCGTATCGCAGGTGTAATCACCCTGTGATATCTTTCCTAGAACAAGGTATGCATCCGCGGTTATGGCAAAAAGTTCGGATGAGGTGCGAGAACTTGCGCCGCTAACATCAACATTATCGAGGAGAACCGCGATGTTGGTGCGAAGCGCGCCCGAATAGACAAGCTCGCTCCTTCGCAGGCGTTCAAAATCCGTTACGGCGGCAAGAGGCTTTCCTTTCTTTATCGGGATGATATCTGTTGTGGTCGAACCTGTATCTACGAATATACAGTCCCCGAAGTCCCTTCCCACAATGAGCGCGGATGCCATCCAGTTCGCCGCCGCAATGCTGCGTTTTTTCTCTTTTGTGAACGCGCCACTGCTGTCGAGGAACCATACCTCACCGAATGCATTGTTCACAGCATCGATGATGTAAGACAGCCCCGCCTCCTTATCTGGAAAACAATCTGCAAGCTCCCCTGTTATCACCACTCCCACTTTTTCAGGTACAAGGCGCGCCGAGATATCAAGAAGCGCTTCAGGAAGACGGGAGTTTTTCCACAGGGGCAGGTAATGAAGCTCAACAAGCTTTCCATCAGAGGATGCTATCCTGGTGTTCGCGCCGCCGATGTCAATGCCAAGGATCATGGAATTTGATTGGATGTGGAAGTTAAAAAGGATTATGATTTGTTCATACAAAACAGAATATCTGTTCTTTTCTTATCCTCTCATCGACCTCAATAGCGTAGCGCTTCTTTAGAGTTTCCAGCATATCCTGTGAGAACCTGTTTTTCATGACATCCGGGCAGCGAGCATCGACCACATCTATATCGACCACAGGATAAAGCTCACAAAGTTTCGGGCGGCACCTGTATATGCGGCATCTTTTTTCCTTATCAAGAAAGATGCATTGCCCTTTTATCATTTTTACCGCAAAGTAGTGCCCATGCTCACCCTGCGCCTTCCTGAAATACTTCTTCAATTCAAGGTCAAGCCCATATTCTTTTTTGACCTTTCCTATGAGCGCAATTGCCTCATCCTCTGTCACAACCGCGCAGTTCCTGCAGCACAGAGATCTGCATATTTTGATGTCACAGTCAAAACCCATGCTACCAGTTCTCTGCAAGCGCCTCGAAATAGGATTGCGCGTGCTGGCACGCAGGGCATGTTTTTGGCGCTTCTGTTCCTTCATGGATATAGCCGCAGTTCCTGCAGTGCCATTTTATGCTGGTTTTCTTTTTGAACACAGAGCCTTCTTTCACGTTCTTTAACAAAGCCCTGTATCGCCTCTCATGGAACTGCTCTACCTCACCTACCTCGGTAAACGATTCCGCCACCTTCGGAAACCCTTCTTCTTCCGCTATTTTAGCAAATCCGGGATAGAGCGTACCCCACTCAAGCTTTTCCCCTTCAGCAGCAGCAAGCAGGTTATCAACTGTCTTCCCGATTATCCCTGCCGGATACTTCGCTGTTATTTCAACATCGCCGCCCTGGAGGTGCTTGAAGAATATCTTTGCATGTTCTTTCTCATTGTCCGCCGTCTCAAGGAAAATCGCGGATATCTGTTCAAATCCCTCATTCTTTGCCGCACTGGCAAAATAAGTATATCTGTTCCTTGCCTGGGATTCCCCGGCAAATGCTGCGAGTAGGTTTTTTTCAGTTCTTGTGCCTTTGAGGTTCATCTGTAGAGTTCTCCTGATTTGTATAATGAGTCTCTGGATAACTCTACTTGATGTTCCTTAAACTTTTGTATTATTATTTTATTTCACTTTTCAAGAAGATATGCACCTATGACAATAACAACAAGAGACACTACGCTTGTTACAACCGCTAAATCCTTGCCTAACAGAGCCCTTGTGGCACCTTCAACGCCGCCGATTATTCCTATTGCATACAGTACATACCCTGCGATTTTTTGAGTGTTCATTTTATCCACCACCCAGAATATTATAATGTTTAATACTTATAGTTTTCCTCTCTAAGCATTTTTGTACTATCAGGGAAAAGATAGGCGCATGCAAATAAGGACATGGTTCGGTATTTTCACACTTGATAAAGACATAATAGCAAATGTCGAATTATTCCAGAAAGATATTGATGCCATACTTGACCGCGTACTTTGCGAACCTTTGCTGCTTCGTGGAAAAATAGCAGGCAGCGACCTTCGCGAACTTGCAGTAAAATACAACTTCGCAATTTCGTATGAAGAATACGATACCATGCTCCACGACCTTAATATCAGGCTTGCAAAAAAACAGGTTGAGAATGCTGTAACTCCGGACAGGCAGATAATCGCCGCCGTGGAAGCCATCGACGATATCGATGAAACCTCAAATATCCTTGCAGAGAGATTAAGAGAGTGGTATTTGTTGAATTCTGGCGAAACGAACCTGAAAGGAAAAGATCTTGCAGTCCACATAACAGGAACAAAAAAGCCGGATGCTTATCCGATAGAGAGCCTTGCGTCATCCATCCTTGGTCTATATGAGTCGCGCACCTGTATCGAAGAAGACCTCAAGAAAAGAATGCAAGAGACCGCTCCAAATCTCACGAACATGGCTGGATATCTGCTCGGTGCGCGCCTCATCAGCATTGCAGGAAGCCTTGAAAAACTCGCTTCCATGCCGTCAAGCACAGTACAGGTAATAGGCGCAAGCAATGCGCTGTTCAAGCACCTGAAAGGAAAAGCCCCATCCCCGAAGCATGGCATTATCTTCAGGCACCAGCTTGTTAATTCTGCCCCCAGAAAACTGCGCGGAAAGATAGCAAGAGCTGTCGCCTCGAAAATATCTCTGGCTGCACGCTGTGACTGCTATTCAGGGGAAATAAAAGGAAACCTGCTAAACGAGCTTGAAAAGAAGGTCACATATATAAGGAAACATGCGAAGCAGCAGATAAGTTTTTTATAGAAGACAACATACCTAATTACAATGGGCAAGAAAATAACTATACAGGGCAAGGTTCACAATGTGGGGTACAGGCTGCTCTTACTCGAAGAGGCAGATAATCTGTTTATAAGTTATTTTGATGCCAGAAATATAAATATCAATGGTAGAGAGACTCTCGTTGTATTTGTGGATGGAGAAGATGCAACACTTAATGAATTTGTTGATTTTATAAATTCCAATTTTCCAGAAAAAGCTGTTGTTAAAAGCATTTCTGTAGAAGATTTTTCTGGAAAAATAAAAGATATTGATAAGTTCAGACAAAGTTTTGATACAGTTCAACTTTCAAAAATAGTTCAGAGTGGCGTTGTTCTGTTGGAATATGCGAAATATATTCCTGAAATAAGAGATAACACTAAATATATTCCTGAAATAAGAGATAACACTAAATTCATCCCTGAAATAAGGGATAATACTAAATTCATCCCTGAAATAAGGGATAATACTAAATTCATCCCTGAAATAAGAGACGATATAAAGGAGATAAAACTGAGTTCCAACAGGACAAACCATCTTCTTGAAGAAAAATTTGAAAAACTCGAAAATGAAATCCAGATAATTAAATTAGCACTGGTCAAAGCAGGAATCGAAGTTTAATTAAAAGATGCATAAAACATGAGTATGTGAGATTAGTTGCCAGTAAATGGGATTATGGAGAGTAGTCTTCCGAACTGATTATCATCAAAATATTGTGTGTACTGGGATATGTCAATTTTTTCTCCCCCGAAAAGCAGTCTGGAAAGCGATGGTCTGTTCGCGTATGTAACCTGTGGTTTTCCCTCTATTCCACCAAGCTTTGCTGCCACATCAATCGCGTCATCCAGGCTCCCGAAATCATCCACCAGACCCAGCTCTTTCGCTTTTGCACCAGTATAGACCCTCCCGTCCGCAAGGTCCTTTACTTTGCTAAGGGAGAGGTTCCTCCCCTGTGCCACCTCGCTCACAAAGCGGCTGTATGCCTCGGCAATGACCTGGTCAGCGTACCTCTTCTCGTCATCTGTAAGACCCCTCCAGTCTCCACCCATGTCTTTCATCTCGCCAGATTTTGCGATGTAGAATGAAGTGCCGTCTTTCTCATAGAACTTAGACCTGTTCTGGAACTCCCAGATAACGCCAATGCTCCCTGTAATAGTATCAGGATTCGCGATTATCCTGTCAGCTGGCACGCTTATATAATACGCGGCGCTCGCTGCCACATCACCCATTGAGATAACTATGGGTTTATCGATCTTTTTCATTGATGACAGGATCTCTTCAGCCGCTGCTGGTGAGCCTCCCGGACTGTTGACCCGCATTACGATCGCTTTTACACCCTTATCTTCGGAAGCGTCATTCAGGCTCTTCGTGATATCTTCGGACGCTGCTATCCCGAACCCCGTGGGTACGCTGCCAGTCAGCATCACCCCCTGCACGTATATCACCTCGACCCTTTCTGCCGAGATGCCAAAATTCCCACCACCCAGTATCAGATATAAACTACCCACTATGAGTAACAACAGTAGAGTTAATACTAAAAAATATATTCCAAGCTTCCTTGAATTACTCATTATTCAAATAATGCAATTATATTACTAATATTTACCTACTTATAGTCCTCAATACAGACCTTCAGGTATCTGGCATTGCTTGCTTTTATAAATTCTTTGCAAACGTCCCTCGGATCTCCATCCATTACAATATGCCCTTTGTCTATGAGCACTGCTCTCTGTGCTACTTCTCTTATGAAATCCACATGATGGCTCACGAATATTGTGGTGGTATTGAATGTTTTATTAATGTTCTTCAATGAATTGGCAACATCCCTTAATGTGATCGGGTCAAGGTCCCCGAATGGTTCATCCAGTAAAAGGATCGAAGGCTTTGATGCAAGCGCCATCGCAAGAGCTGCTCTTACGTTCTCACCGCCGCTCATCTGGTACGGTTTGGCATCAAGAACAGATATTGGCAGATCTACTGCTTCAAATACGGGTTTTGCATAATTAAGCACCTCAGTTAGTGGGTAGCTCGGGAAAAGCACTCCCAGGATGGCTGGAGTGAATCCCATTTTGGCAAGCCTTTCCTTTGCATTTTCCTCAGGCATGTCAGTCATCCTGTACAGTTCGTCAAGATCTTTATCAGATATGCCAAGTTCCTTTGCGCGTTTCCTGGATTCCTCCACAACATTCTGGCCCTTTACGCCCAGTTTGTAGGCAAGCTGCTGTTTTATAGTTGAATGAGGCGAGAGTGCGAACTCCTGATACATTATACTGGTGATCCTTCGCACATCCATTCTCTTTGGAGAATAAGTTGACATCTCCACCCAATCATTATCAACCAGGAACTCTATCTCCCCTTCATCAGGATAAACAAGGCCGTCCATGGCATGCAGAAGCGTTGTCTTCCCTGCTCCGCTTGGTCCTATGAGCGCGACTATCTCGCCCTCTTTGAATTCAAGATTGATCTTATCAAGATCAAGCACTTCGCCCTGCCTGAACAGCCAGTATCTCTTGGAAAGGTCAGTCACCTTAATCAGTGTTTTATCTGATTTTCGCTGCGGCATTGGGAGAGCGGGTTTCATTTTTTTAATGAATTTCTTTAATACATATTCAGGTTCGCCTTCCTCTATTATCTTTCCACCTTCAAGCCACAAAACACGATGTGCCAGATAGGAGTGGACTTCAGGGAGATGGGAAACCACCAGGGTTTTTAATCCGGTCTTCTCGTTCACGTTCTTTATAGTATCAAGAACTTCCTGTTTGGTAGCAGGGCATGTCATGGTGGCAGGTTCATCAAGAAGGAGGAGGTGGGGTTTCGCAGCAAGCTGGCGCGCTATTAAAAGCCTTTGCTTTTCTCCGCCGCTTAGCACAGCAGAAAAATGCTCTGCTTTTTTATCAAGATTGACAAGCTTTAGATATTCCATGCTTTGTTCATATAATTCATCATAGTAAGGCGAATCTTTCTCTGGTAACTGCTCAAATCCGCATTTTTCGGCATAAAGACGGCGCAGTACGCTCTCGTACGCAGCGCCTGGCCACAGACCGAAATTTCTCTGAAGATGTATGGCGGTCATTTTATGCAGTGTGGTATTATCATCATGACTGGCGCCGGGTCTGACCGTAAATCCGTCAAGTTCAAAACTGCCTCCACTGAACGGTTCCATTCCGCGCAGGACCTTCAGTATCGTGGATTTACCGCCGCCGCTCCTGCCAATAATACCCAGTATCTCTCCATCTTTAATATCAAAACTCACATCTTTCAGGACTCTGACCGTATCAGAATCGATTACATAGTCCTTAACCAGATTATTAACTTTCAACATAGAACTTCTCCAGAATATGCAGCAATTGATGACTACAAATAATGCAGATTTCGTAATGTTTGACCGTCTATATATTGTTATTGCTTGAGCATTTCATTGCTGGACTTCAAAAATCTGGAGGAGCCATAGAAAGATTTATACTGTTAAGAATAGTAAAAAAAAGGAAAGGCAAACGGTATTAATTGAGGCCGAGGTAAAATAATGAAATTAGGTAATTTTTTCAAAAAACCAGAAGTTAAAGACCCAATACAAGAGGCGGAAGACTATAAGCGTGCAGGTAAATTTGATAAAGCGCTGGAAGCTTACAGGAATATTCTCAATAATGATCCTTCAAATTTGAAAGCCTGGTACGATAAAGCATCGATCCATCTCGCCCTTGAGCAATATGGCCCAGCACTTGAAGCCTATGAAAAAGTGCTTGAAGCAGAACCCCATAATAAAAAAGCCTGGCATGAGAAGGGATTTGTTTTGGTTAACCTTGGCAGGTTAAAAGAAGCTCTGGAAGCTTATGATAAGGTGCTTGAGTCCGAGCCAGACAATCTCAAGCTTTTGTCAGAAAAAGCGATGATACTTAAGGAACTCAAAATGGATTCTGAAGTTTTAAAGATATATGAAAAGCTTCTTGAAAATGACCCCAATAATGTAAAAATCCTGTTTGACAGGGGCATGATACTCTCAAATATGGGTAAAGATGCAGATGCATCGATCGCTTTTTCTAAGGTGCTTGAAATCGATCCTGAACATTCAGGAGCTATGGCGCGAAAAGGACTGAATCTGGGAATGCAAAGGCAGTATGCTCAGAGTTTTGTCCTGCTTGATAAAGCGCTTGAAAAGGATCCTTCGAACTGGTTTTCACTTTATGCAAAAGGGCTTGTATGGAAACTTAAAGGTACTGACCTTAAATCTCTTGACAGGCGCTATGAGGCTGTAAAGAGTTTAGATAATGCCCTCCAGGCTTTTGAAAAAGCCACTTCATTGAATCCTGATAACTCAAAACTGTGGTTTGAAAAAGGTCTTGTTTTGAAAGACCTTGAGCGTGGAAATGAGGCGATAAGGGCTTTTAATAAATCCCTTGATATTGATCCGATGAACTCAAAAGCATGGTATGAAAAGGGAGTTACTCTAAAAGTGCTAGGAAACGAGGGAGAAGCTTCAAAGTGTTTTGAAAAGGTGCTTGAAATAGATCCGACACATACGCTTGCGAGACATAAGTTGAAGAAGATGTAAAGATTTTGAATTACGTTTTTTAAAAGCGAAAATAGTATTATCGCCTGAAACATCCGAAATACAAACACCCATCGCGCGAGATCACAGGTATATCCTCGCTGCCCTCAATGAATCTCACCGGCGCGTCCCTGATCAGCACCGCAGGCGTGCTCTCGTCAGCTTCCCCCATGATAAGCTGCGCCGCAGACACAAGATTGTCTGCCGTGGCGCGTCTTGTTATCATAAGAGGCTTCCCGAACAGGTCTTTGTGACCCCTCATGTCCTCAACTGGTTCTATTCCAGCACATCCAAGCGCGATGCCCACACAACCAAGGCGCAGCGGCTGAGTCCTGCTGTCGCCTACTATCACCGCAAGGTTGCATCTAAATTCTGCTATCAGTCTTTCCCTTATCTCGATGGCACTGCGTCTGGGATCTTCCGGCAAAAGCACTACATGGCCCTCAGGCGCATTGGAATTATCGATGCCTGCGCTTGGTGATAACACTCCTTTTGTTATACTGACCACCACGCCCGGAATGCCGCCGAGTATCTCATCCGATTCACGAATTATCAGTTCCATCTTTCGGGGGTCGTTCTGATAGAGTTTAGAGAGCTCAAGTGCTTTTTTTGAAGGCTTCACGCTGTCAAGAGCTACCACCCGTCCCTCTGCAGTGGCTACAGCAGATTCTGCCAGCACTATGATGTCGTTATCCTGCGGCTTCAATCCTGCTGAATTAATTGCCTCGACCAATACCTGAACCATATCATCCCCTGGTTTAATAAGAGGTGTTCTTATTGCGAATAACTGCATCTGTTCACCTCTTTCATTATCTTTATAGCGCAGAAATCCCCGCACATGGTGCAAGGTCCTTCCTGCGGCGCAAGTTCTCTGGCTCTCTCGCTGTCAATGGCGAAGCCCATCTGTCCCTCCCAGTCAAGCTCTGCGCGTTTCATGGCAAGTCCCCTGTCCCTCTCGCTTACTCCGTATTTCATGGAATCCCCTATATGCGCCGCTATCCTGAAAGCAAGAAGCCCCTCCCTTACCTGATCCACGCCCGGAAGACCAAGATGCTCCGAGGGCGTGATGTAGCAAAGGTAGTCCGCACCAGCGCCGCTTGCCATGCTTGCGCCTACTGCACCTGCTATATGGTCGTATCCGACAGCCACGTCAGTGGGGAGTGGTCCAGCCACAAAAAGCGGGAAACTGGAACATTGCTTGTGGAACCTTATGTATTCTGATATCCTGTCAGCCCGCACATGTCCTCCAGTTCCCTCGATTATCACCTGCACGCCGACTTCACTGGCTCGCTTTGCAAGCTCAACGTTCTTTCTTATCTCCTCAAGCTGAGCACTGTCCCTCTCGTCGTGGATGCAACCGCTTCTCATTGTGTTCCCAAGCGAAAGCACGATGTCGTGCTTTTTTAAAACTTCAAGTATCTTATCAAAATTTTC
>JAQUNZ010000001.1 GCA_028717345.1 Candidatus Methanoperedens sp. | reverse complement strand
TTTGATCTGTTAATAAAATAGCAGTTGCAAAAGTTCATACTTTACGAAAGGATTAAAATATGAAAAGTAATCCATGAAGCATAATGAAATTATCAACCATAAAAGGAAAAAAGAAAAAGAACCAGCCGGAAAAGGTCAATAATAAGAATGCAAAAAGTATGATGAGCGTCCTCGAA
Source organism: Candidatus Methanoperedens sp. (assembly GCA_028717345.1). GTDB lineage: Archaea > Halobacteriota > Methanosarcinia > Methanosarcinales > Methanoperedenaceae > Methanoperedens. Next base: position 81,160 of record JAQUNZ010000001.1, on the reverse strand, counting down.
GAAGCAGGCATCTCTGAAGATGTGCTCGTATCAGCAGCCATGGAACTCTACGTCCCCCATCCTGGCGTTGAGAACAGGGACATTGCTGAAAAGGTGTTCAAAAGAGAACTAAAACTAGCTCTTTCCGACCCAAATCTTTGCATCCTGTTATACGCAGGCATTCTCCTTGAAACAGAAGGAGAGAAAGGCAACCTGCCCGGCATGAGCAAGGAGACGTTCGATAAAGACCTGACCTACCTTATAGTCGATGAAGTTATCGGCATGAGCATAGCCAAATACATCAGCGGCGACAAAGGCATCTTTGAATATGTAAGGTTCGATAAATTAAAACCCGGAATCCTTGCAAAGCTTGGTCCTTTCATGGACGATGTAATTGCAGGGCTCATAGGTGGAGCCTCAGCCAATATGTACTCAAGAGGAATAGATGACGGCGGTAAGGTGAAAAAGACCTTTCCCAGAAAGAGAAAAAGCGGGTTTGCAGGATGAAAGAAATCCTTTTTGCGCTGCGCTCAGGTTTTGGCTTCCTCACAACAATACCTGTGGGCATAAGCATGGAAGGTATCGAGAAGCTAATGAAGCATATCTACCTGTTCCCTGTAGTTGGCACAGTTGTCGGATTACTGCTTGCGGGAATAGGCTCTGCCACATCAGAAGTACTTCCCCCAATACTGACTTCAGCCGTTGTAATTATCTTTATTTACTATCTTACAGGGATCAACCACATAGACGGGCTTGCAGACTTTGGCGACGGCGTGGCTGCACATGGCACGCTGGAAAAGAAGATCGCTGCTATGCGGGATACTGCTGTGGGGACCGGAGGAATGATATTTTGTATTATCGTAATTCTTGGCGTATTCTCATCGCTTGTTTCTATTGCTGAAAAAAAAGAGACTCTCCCCTATCTTCTTCCTTTTGCGCTGATAGCTGCCGAAACATGCGCAAAACAGACCATGGTCACTGTGGCTGCTTTCGGAAAGAAGCTTCATGAGGGCTTCGGGGCGATGACCGTGGATAACACGAAGATATCCGATTTTGCGGCTGGTCTTGTTTTTACAGGAGTAATTTGTTATCTTGCTCTTGGATCGATTGGCATCGGAGCGCTCATAGTATCCCAGTCAGCTGGACTTCTTGTGCTGAATACGGCAAACCGTCATTTTGGGGGGGTGAGCGGTGATATAGTCGGAGCTTCAAATGAGATCGGTCGCCTGGCAGCTCTTATGTTCATCGGGGGTTATGTATGGATGCAGTAGTGATGGCTGGAGGGAGGGGAAAACGGTTGGGGCTTGAGGAGAAACCGCTCACTATGATCCAGGACAGACCGATGATATCCTATGTACTTGAAGCGTTGCTTGGGTCAAAAAACATAGGGCGCATATTTGTCGCCACCTCGCCGCGGGTCGAAAAGACAGGAATGTGGCTTCTGGATTTTATAAAAAATCACAGGAATGTGTGTATTATCAGTACAAAGGGAAACGGGTTCGTGAACGATATGGCATCAGCGGTCGAGGAAGCGGGAATTACCGGAAGTGTTCTTATTACAATGGCTGACCTGCCGCTTATTACATCTGCATTGATAGACAGGATAATTAATAAATATAAGGATCTAAACACTCCTGCGCTCTCGGTGCACATGGGTCTTGATGCATTCACCAGGCTTGGTCTTCGTCCTGACACGGTTTTCCATAAGAACGGGGGATTTATCGTCCCGTGCGGGATAAACATCCTTGATGCCGGGAGTATCCGGGAAGAGCAGGAGGATTATAATCTTATCCTTGATGATGAAGAGCTTGCGCTGAACGTAAATTCCGGGGAAGACCTGGCTGTGTGCGAAAGGTATCTGGAAGGAAAAAACCTTTAAACCCACATTTCTCGGATGATAAGATAAATAATATTTATTATAATCAACGCAACTTCAGATCAAATTTCATCAATACCTGTTTACAGATATCGAACTTATCACACCCATCGCATTCTTTCCAGATGACTTTTTTCTCATCATTTTCAAGCCTATATGCCCCTTTTTTCTCAAAAAAGACAGGCGATGTTGTCCTGATATAAACCGTATCTGTAATCTCTGCGGCGCGGTTCAGGACGACATTGACAAGTTCGCTGCCTGTGCCCCTGTTGCGATACGACGGGAGTATGGCGATCGACCTGAGTTCAACAATATCGCCCACGTCCAGGCAGGCGCACCCGACTGTTATTCCGTCTTTGACAGCTATTATGAACTCTGGAAGGTTCTTTTCAACTTTTTCAGTGTCAAGGGCGTAAAATGAGAGGAGCTTTTTAATGTCCTTAATATCAGACTGAGTTGCCTTCCTGATGTCTATATCCATGTCCATCTTTCATCGGTTACGGAATTTTACATGCTTGAGAAGTTCAGGGTCTAATTTCTCATATATTTTTAAGGGAGGTTCTGTCATTTGATCACTACATCGGAATAGACTTGAACCATAAATAAATGTTGTCAACTGATCATCGGTTCAATAGTTTTCTAATTATGGCTCTCATTTTCTATTTTCTGAATAACCATTTCATGAACCTTGCTGAACTGGCTTCTCCTTTCATTCCATGTATGTTCGGATGCTCTCTGTGCAAGACCGCTCCAGAATAAATCCATATTTGTCACCTCGATTAACAGATGACGCCGGGAGTATATATGGGATAACCAAGCGGGGTGAAAGTAATAGGTTGATCAAAAAATACGAGAGCATTTCGATTCGTGTTGGTTGTCCTGATGTGCAATATATTAGAAAAATTGATTTCTTGGATGAGAGATTATGTTCACATGCTGTTCTCCTCTCTGATTTTTGATATCTCTTTTATGTCCTAGACTGTTCTGGGAGTAATTTCTTAGAGAGTGTTCTCAAAAATCCGACAGCGGTCTCTGTGAAAAAACCAACAATGAACGAGACTGCCATTAAGGTATTATCACTTACTTTAGATGTTGTAATAATATTTGGATTTGTAATATTAGCACCTTGGGCAAGCGTCTGATTTATATTGTATATGAGTTGCTGGCTTGAACCGAGATCTATTAGTACCAAGTAGATTGCTCCGGCAAGAATAGGAGATTGTATTATTCGTGCTGTTGAAAACAATAGTTCAGTGGAATCAAGATCTCTATAATTATAATGGAGTGATATAGAAAACACTATATGCGCTATAGCGCCCAAGATTCCCCAGTAATAAACCATATATGGAACAGTCGACAGCTTAAACATGATACTAAAAGCAATGATGGCCAATAAAATCTGTGCTCTCCATCCCCACCATAAAGAGCTATCTGTTTGATTATCTTCGGATTCCTTGATCAGTTTTAATGCTTCATCTGCTTTTTTATAAGCTTCAGTATAGTTTTTGTTGGTTTCAGCTTTTTCAGCCTCATCGATAGCAGCATTTATACCAGAGAAATTTATTTTATCTAATTGTTTTTTTAATTCAACTGCTTGTTCTTTCAGATTGTTTAATCCTTTTAGTTCTTGTTTAGCTTTTTGTATTCTCTTTTTGACATCCTTTTCAGAAGGTTCTTTTCCCATACATACCACCATATTAAATATATATTATATAGATGTTAAACATATAAATAGCTGTCTATGGCTGACCGTTGCAGTTTCAATTCATTTTGGCGGTTATCCCTAACTGCCAATACAATTGCTTCATTCGCTTTTGCTTGCTCCCTTTAGGGTAGGTGCAATCCTCATGATTTGTGAGTGATGCAACGGCGATACGTTGCCCTTGCGGAGCATGTTTTGATGGATGTTACCGTATGAATCCCAGACAATCGTTGACTCTGCGCAGTTCGCAGTGTCGCCCAACTTTCCAATTCATCGGGCGCGCCGTCCTATCAGGGATGCGGCTGGAAGTCGCACCGAAGGCGGCGCGCCGGGTGAATGGGCGCGGTATCGTCTTGGTTCATATACTATAATTGACCGTCGAGATGAGGAGATATTAGTGTAAAACTCGCTCTCGACAAATGATGGATAAAGACGATATAGAATGAAAGAAGAAATGCCATCTTAGAAAGATGTGTTAAAAATCTCCTTCCATGCTAAAATCTCTTTCATATTCTTTGTATCCAATCCATTTTTTTTACATATACCTAATAGTAGAAAATCGTCCGTAAGGACTAATGCATCATTTTCCTTTGCCGCCACAATAATTGAGACATCGGTAAATCCAAATCTAACTAATTCTTGAGAACTAAGAATATCATTCTTAGGGATATATTTTTCACAAACTTTTTCAAGTAGTTCTTTATTTTTTCCAATGATTTCTGAGAATGTGTCAGTTTTATCTTTTAGCATTTTTGCAAAATTCGATACTTCAGCTAAAATTTGCGGCGTTACTATGACTTTCCTTGTCGCAACAAATTGAAGAAGCAAATCAAAATCATCAGAATCGTATTCAGAGAGTCTTTTGAAACCTTTTATGGCGTTTTTATCATATAACCCTATTAAAAGTAATAATAATGGACTGGTATCAGTGATAATTGGTTTTTTCCTAGTCTTCAATTTCTTCGACATAAAGTATTTCTCCAGTTTCATTAGATACTCCTATCTGATATGATATTGGTTCTTCGTCGAAGACATTCTGGACATCGCAATCAACAATCCACTCTTCTTCTTCTTCTTCATACCTAACATTTCTGACATCAAATATGAACTTGATTTTTTTAATGCTCTCAAAGTATTCTCTTACTGCCATAGTGGCTTCTGTTGCGTCCATTATATCACCTTGAATCTTGCATTGTTATTTTGTCGTATATAGGTTCCTAATTGTATACATTCCTATGATTCCAATTTACGATTATTGAGAACTTGATTATAAAATCGCTATCATTTGCCTTAAAACAATGGTATTAATTAAGATTAAATTATTAATCATTACATTAGGGAATTACAAAATCGATTTGAACCTGTCTCAACAATCCAGTAGTTCTTTATACTATATATTTCCTATTAAATACAAATACTTATGAAAGTCATACGCGACCCGATACATGATCACATCGAACTCGATGAACTTGCTCTTTCATTGATAGATACACCTGTTATCCAGAGGCTTCGAAGGATCAGGCAGCTTGGCTTTTCAAACCTTGTTTATCCGGGCGCGAACCATACCAGGTTCGAGCACTCACTCGGAGTATATCACCTCACGAGGATGCTGATCGATCAGGTGGAAGAACACAGGCAGAAAGAACTGCTTGCAGCCGCGCTGCTTCATGATGTGGGGCACGGTCCGTTCTCCCATACAACAGAACATCTCATACAGCGATACACCAAAAGAAAACATGACGATGTTGAAACAATATTGAGAAAAGGATCGGTTTCTGACATCCTCAGGGATAATTCCATATCTGTTTCAGCAGTTGCGAGCCACATTAGGGGCGAGACCAGCATCGGTCAGATAATCAATAGTGAGATAGACGTGGACAAGATGGATTATCTTGTACGTGATGCACATTATACAGGGGTGGCTTTCGGCTTAGTTGATCATATCAGGCTTATCCATGAGATAAGTTTCAAAGAGAATAAACTTGTTTTAAACACAGGAGGGCTCCAGGCTGCCGAATCGCTCCTTGTTTCGAGGTTCCTGATGCATCCAACTGTCTATTTCCATCATGTCAGCAGGATAGCGGAATCCATGTGTACGCATGCGGCGCAGTACATGATAGAAAGTGGATCACTTTCACCTGCCATGCTACAGAGGATAGATGATGCTGAATTCATGATGAATATGAAGAGTACTGGTGGATACGCTCTCGATATCGCAGGAAGGCTTGATGAAAGGCGGTTATTCAAACGGGCGCTATATGTTGGTTTTGAGGCTCTGAACTGTGATGCCCTGAAATTCAGGGAAAGGATAAAGAGGGTAGAAAAAGAAATAGCAGAAAGCGCGGGTATCGACCCAGGTTATGTGATAGTGGACATCCCTGAAAAGCCGCACCTGATTGAAATGAGGGCGCAGGTTCTGATAAACGGCAGAATGACAGCCCTTGATAAAGCATCAAGCCTTGTCGCTGCTCTTGAGAAGGCTCAGACCGACAACTGGAGGCTTGGTGTATTCACACCAGCAGAATACAGGGAAAAAGTCGGGAAGATCGCAAGGGAATTCTTCGAAGTAAAAAAAGACTCGAAGCAATTCAGGCTGACAGAGATCTGAGCGCTTTTCTTATCACGTCTTCATTCTCAGGTCTGAAAAGGTCACTGATAACGCCTGATTCATCATACATTTCAAGACCGTGGATCACTACGACCGGAGTGCCGCCGTCACCTTCGCCCATCAGGAGATTGGCAAAACAGGCAAGTTCATCCACCACACCCTCGTTCTTTACTTCAAGAATTCTCCCGAAAAGGTCACAGGTTCCGCGCCAGTCACGCATGGCTTTTATTCCAGCTATACCGACAGCAGCGCCAGTCTGCCCTATCCTGAAAGCCCTGCCGTTAGTGTCTGTGATAATCACACTTACTTTTTTCCCGGTTAAATTAAACAACCCATCCTTTATTTTTCTTGCGCTTTCATCAGGGTTTTCCGGAAGCAGGAGAACATTAGAACCTTCAACATTCGAGCGGTCAATGCCGGCGTTCACGCAGACACTTCCATTTTTTGTACAGACAAGAAGGAAAGGGTATTCAAGCAGCACTTCGATGCTTTCGTCAAGCACTGCCTGTACGAATTCCGGCTCATTGCCGTTCTTTAAAGCGATATTTTTTGCTTTTTCAGTGGCACAGATATTGTTAATTGAACGCATCCGGTTCTCGGATTTTGATACAACAGTGGATGAGATGATAACGATATCATGTTCTTCGAGCTTTGTTCTTTCAGATATGATTTTCCCGATATTGTCACCAGGCTTTATAAGTGGGATTTTTTCAACAGTGAATGCGGTTGCTTTCAATGGGATTCCTCGCCCCTTAAACCGTGGTTGTGATATTAATGGTTTCTGAAAAAGGGCTGTAAAAAAGTTTGGTGTTGCGCAATGTTACTTTAAACTGATTGCTCTGCCCTGTTAAGGAAAAAATGCACAAGATAGATAAATACCCAGAAAACCACTGCGCCTTTCAAGGCACTTTGCCAATCAAATGCTGCATTCTGTAAAGAATATGTAATCAATATGTATATGATAAAATAGCATATGGATGCAATGAAAGCAACAAAGATCGTTTTTCTCATAATATCCATCTTTGCTTTACTTATTTAAAGATATTTGCCAAAATTATATCCAAATCTATCAGATTTTCCTTTTTTTTCGCCCAAATCTATTTATGTAACTAACTGGCTTAATCGGAGTGGTCTGAGGATACGATGCATCTAATAATTACAGAAAAGCACGACACAGCGAAGAGGATCGCGGCTATACTATCCGAAAAGAAGCCGAAAAAAGAGAGGATCAACGGTGTTGATACTTATAAATATGACGAAACGGCGGTAATAGGTCTATCCGGGCATATCGTGGAAGTGGATTTCCCGAAGGAATATAATAACTGGCAAAAGACCGACCTTAAAGAACTCATCCATGCAGATATCCACACATCACCCACGCATGCCAACATTGTCACGGCGCTTCGCAAACTTGGAAAAGAAGCAAAGCATCTCACAATAGCCACTGACTACGACAGGGAAGGAGAACTGATCGGTGTTGAGGCGCTAAAAGTCATACAGAAGATAAATCCTGATGTTCCAGCAGACCGCGTTCATTACAGCACAATAACACCGGCAGAAATAAAGCAGGCTTTTGCTTCGCCCACGAAGATCGATTTTAACCTTGCAGCAGCAGGCGAATCCAGACAGATCATAGACCTGGTATGGGGCGCAGTGCTGACCCGTTTTGTCTCACTGAGTTCAGGAAGGCTCGGGGACAAGTTCCTTTCTGTGGGGCGCGTCCAGTCGCCAACCCTTGCAATACTTGTGAACCGGGAAAAAGAAAGGGACATTTTCGTACCTGTCCCATACTGGGAAATCTATGCGATACTTGCGAATGGCGGCGAATTCGAGGCGCAGCATAAGAAAGGGAGGTTCCTTGATAAAGCTGAAGCAGAAGCGGTCCATGCAAAGCTCGGAAAGACCGGGATCGTCAAAAGCATCGAAACAGGAAAACGAAGCGAGAAACCTCCAACCCCGTTCAATACAACAGAGTTCCTGAGAGCTGCAAGCGCGATAGGGGTATCTCCAGCCAATGCCATGCGGATAGCAGAGTATCTGTATGTCAATGGTTTTATTTCGTACCCGCGTACCGATAATACCGTTTATCCTGCCACGCTTGATACCAAAGGCATTATGGAATCATTTTTGAACACTGAATTCCACGAGTATGCGCAAAAGCTCCTCACAGGAGACCTGACGCCCACAAGAGGCAAGAAAGAGACCACAGACCACCCGCCAATACACCCGGCAACTCCTGTTAAACGAAGCGAACTCAGGGAAGATGAGTGGAAGATATACGAACTTGTCGTCCGCCGTTTCTTTGCGACATTTGCAGGTGAAACAAGGTGGGAGACTATGGCAGTGACCGTGGATATAAGCGGTGAGGATTTTGGAGCTAACGGCGCAAGATTGATCGAGCCGGGATGGCGATGGTATTATTCATATAACGTCCCCGAGGACAGGCTCCTTCCCCAGCTTAAGGAGGGACAGGTCCTTACGGTCAAAGAAACGAACCTTGCAGGTAAAGAGACTCAGCCTCCTTCAAGATACGGGCAGGGACACCTGATAAAAATAATGGAAGACCTGGGCCTTGGCACTAAATCCACACGCCATGAAATAATCTCAAAACTGTACTCAAGAGCCTATGTTGTGGGTAATCCCCTCCAGCCCACAAGAACAGCATATGCTGTTATCGAAGCTCTTGAGAAGTACGCAAATACGATCACAAAGCCTGAGATGACAAGTAAACTTGAGACTGATATGGATGAGATATCAGAAGGCAAGATCACAGAGGATTTCGTTATCCAGGAATCCAGGGAGATGCTTGGCGGGGTTTTCAAGGACATGGACAAGAACAAAGACCTGATAAGTGAATCCCTGAGGAACGGTCTTTACGAAGACCGCATTATCGGGACGTGCAAGAAATGTTCATCAGACCTGATAATAAGGAAATCCAAAAAAGGCTCACGGTTTATCGGATGTTCAGGATATCCAAAGTGTGATTTTTCCCTTCCCCTTCCGAAATCCGGGCAAATAGTGGTCACTGATAAGCAGTGTGAACTGCACGGTCTTTATTTCATCAAGATAATAAATAAAGGGAAGCGTCCCTGGGATATCGGATGCCCTCACTGCAATTTCATTGAGTGGCAAAAGAAACTTGAAGAGGAGAAGAAGAACGGGTCAGAAAGGTCAGAGAGTATTGTTCCAGAAACCGTACCAAAAAAGGTACCAAAAAAGAAATTGGCAAAGAAAGAGTGATCTTTAATTTATATGGGCACCATCATGATCGCTATAGGCGGGAATGCGATACTTAATCCGGAAAAGGGAAATCCGCAGGAGCAGCAGAGGCTGATAGACAACACAGCAGGTGAGATAGTTGAGATCATCCGGAAAGGTTATGATGTCGTCCTGACGCATGGCAATGGTCCCCAGATCGGGAACATCCTGGCAATGCAGGAGGAGTGCGGTCTTGTTCATCCCCAGCCCCTTGACGTATGCGGGGCTCAGACGCAGGGACTTATCGGGTATTTGCTCCAGCAGTCCATTGGCAACAGGTTGAAAGAGAAAAGGATTAACAAACAGGTTGTGACTCTATTGACGCAGGTGCTTGTTGATGATTCGTGTGTATCTTTTGAAAATCCCACAAAACCAATAGGTTTGTATTATCCTGAATTCAAAGCCCGCAAGATGATAGAGAACGGAATACGGATGATCATGGATAAAAAAGGATACAGGCGCGTGGTTGCTTCGCCCATGCCGAAAAAGATAGTAGAGGAAGAAGCGATCAAAGATCTTGTTCATTCAGGTATTATAGTCATTGCCGCAGGCGGGGGCGGGATACCTGTTGTCAGGAGAAATGATATTCTGGCAGGTGTTGAAGCAGTTGTTGACAAAGACCTGACAGGCAGCCTGCTTGCTAATGCAGTGGGAGCAGAGACCTTCCTTATACTAACAGATGTAGAGAAGGCGGCGCTTTTTTACGGAAAAAAGAACCAGGTTGATATTGATGAAATGACGGTTAGCGAGGCAGAACGGTATATCAAGGAAGGGCATTTCGGGAAAGGCAGCATGGAGCCTAAGATTCTCGCTGCGGTGCAGTTCGTAAGATCAGGTGGAAAACATGCGATCATTTCAAGCCTTGATAAAGCCCTGCAAGCCATCGAAGGCAGGGCTGGCACAAAGATAACGGCTTAATTCGTGACCGTTACATTATTTGTTGGTACACTCAAGTCGCTTCGCTCTGTGCGGGGCATCAACGAAGGGTGCATGAGGTTTATATCGCCGAATGTTGTTTTGGTTTTTATCGGCAGGAAGGGGCACGAAACAAAGGAAGCGAAATAAATGGAAGAATTTGAGATGTCTACGAAACGAAAGTTCCTATGGGGTGGGAAAAAGTGGGAACAATATAAATATGAGCACTACATATATTACAATAATAAGACTATCGTATTACAATAATATGATTATTATTGAGTTCGTGAAGTATAATGAGATTGTAAAGATAAAATGAAATATAACTGGTGAATAAAATGGCAAGACCGATTGAATTAGGATTAATCTTAGAAGGGAAGGATGCAGAAGACTTCTGGGAGAATGAAAAGAATCCAAAAGTCACCAAAGAACAGGTAGAAATGTTCAAAGAAGCTATGCGTATCTACAAAGCTCATCCATTTTAAAGAAATTTGATGGAACAAATCCATTATGATGAGCTTTGGATTGAGCCTTTAACCAAAAGGCACGAACTTATTTCTTTTGATTCCAATAACTCAGAATTAAACGATTTTTTGAAAAACGATGCTTTTGGAGACCAAGAGAACATGACGAGTAGAACTTATTTATGTTTTTGGGACAAAAGTATAGCGGGTTACCTCACATTAGTTGCAGATACTCTTGAAGTTGAAGCGGTGGATAAAAGTGATAAAATTGACGGTTATCCTTATCGTAAATATCCAGCCATTAAGATTGCAAGGCTTGCAGTAGATAGGAGATTAGAAAAAAGGGGCGTGGGTAGATACATATTATTGGCTGCTATAGGTAAGGCGATCTCTGTTTCTAATGATATTGGATGCCGGTATATCACAGTAGATTCTAAGCCAGAATCTACTGTTTTTTATGATAAACACAATTTTAAAATGGTAGAAAAGTACAGACACAGTGAGTTCCCCAAGATGTACCTGAATATGTATCCAATAGTTGCCACGATGAGAACAAAGGAATCTCTAAAACAATTTGAGAACTAAATTCTGTTAGTGCCCAAATTTTATGATAACAGATGTTAAATTTGAGAATATATCAATAGGATGCACGAGAACGCCTATCGCCTTCAGTCACAAACCCCGGACTAAAAGCCAATGCCTGTATATACTTTTTTGATAATATTCAATCTTATTGAATAACACAATTCTCATTTATCAAGTCTTAAAACTTACGATCAGGCAAACAGCAATCTCTGGATATCCTTAAAATCCACCCTTGCGGTAGAATCAAGCGACAGCGGCGTCACTGAGATATGACCCTTTTTCATCACAGCCCTCACATCAGTCCCTTCTTCAGCATCGCGGATAAGTTCTCCGTTGATCCAGTAGTAAGGTCTTCCCCTGGGATCAAACCGCTCCTCCACACCTGTCATGAATATTTTTCGCGCAAGTCTTGTTATCTCGATCTCAGTATCCGGGGCGGCATGCTTTGGTATATTGACATTCAGCAGATCAACTCCCTCAGGAAGCCCTCTCTCAAGAACGTTTTTTGTTATCCTGTTCACAATGCTTATGCCAACTTCAAAGTCATAATCGTATGCGTGGTGATCATCGAACTTATCACCCTCATCAAGCACCTGCAGAGAAGCGGCTATAGCTGGTATCCCGTAGCTTGCGGCTTCAAGTGCCGCACCGATCGTCCCGCTTGTGGTAACGGTGTCTGTACTGATGTTCTCACCCACGTTGAAACCTGACAGCACAAGGTCTGGATACTCTTTCATTATAGCGAAAATACCAAGAATCACTGAATCCGTAGGAGTGCCTGCAACTGCATGCGCCCTGAAACCGTTCACATTAGCCTCAGATACTCGCAGAGGTTCGAATATGGATATTCCGCGCCCCACACCGCTTTTTTGTGAGGACGGCGCAACTACGGTCACATCTCCCAGGTCACGTATGCTATCATAAGCGGCTTTAAGACCGGTAGAATACACCCCGTCGTCATTGGTCAGAAGTATCTTTTTCATCGCAACCAGATAGGCGTTGATTAAAATAAACCTGTGGTAGCCACTTAAGATCGATTGAGTCTTCAGGCGATATCTTTCGTGGTATCTATCTGGACACCTTCTCCTACTCTGAACTTCACCATTTCCATTGTCGGCACCCTGCCTCTGAGCTTTGGTATTGACAGGCGGTTTATAAGCTTATCCCCGGTCTTTTCAAGCTCTACATCAAATATGGAATCGCATGCCTTCAAGATCTCATTCTCAATTTGATTTTTATGTGTATCTTTTAAGCCGTATAAAAAAGCCAGGCAGTTAAGGTGTTTTGTAGTTTCATAGATAGTATTTATAAGTCGCTTGATAACACCCGGGTTAACGTTCAGGTTAAGATAAAACGAAAAAGAATCGAAGATAATATTAATATCGGATTCGTCCTGTGCCAGTATTTTTTTCAGGGTCGCTTCTGTGAATTCCACTATCTTGGCATCGACGAATTCATTTCCCACGTTGTCCACCATTTCTCCCTGGGCTGTTAGATAATATGCGCTGTATATGTCAACGAATGTGACATTATCTGTAGAAAAACCGTAGTTCTTTATGTCGCGCATCACATATTGAGGACGCCTTTCGTTGCAGAAATAATAGCTCTTTCGCGCCTGAGTGAATTGATAGAGAAATACCTCAGCCATTGATTTCGGGTCTGCGTAGATATAAACCACTGAACCTGAAGGTAGTCCACCTCCTATTGTGCGGTCAAGAATTGCTATTGAAGTACTCCGGGTTAACTGCTCAGGGATCTTATCTGCAACTATTTCAGTTGCGGCAGCAGCCCTTGCTTGCTCTTTGAGTACAGCTTTTATAGGATTTTCAGCCATTTTTGATCCTTTAATTATATTTGTTTGTTAATCAAGTTGATAATGATGTCACCACGCTATCTTTTTTTCCAGAATTTGCGAAATATTTGTTGCACAGTTCTATGCCCCTGTTTGCAGTCTTATTCCCCGGATCTCTAACAAGTGTGATCTTGAAACATTCCAGTGCCTCGCTGACAAGCCCTTTCTTAAAAAGTGCACTCGCTTTATTATTAATGACCACATTGTCATTTGGAGCTATTTCAAGCGCTTTATCGTAGCAGCCGATTGCTTCAAAGAGCCTTCCAATTTTGCCAAGAGCAAGCCCTTTATTGTTCCAGGCGGTTTTATTGTTAATATCTTTTTCAAGCAGCTTTGAATAGCATTCAATTGCTTCTTCGTATTTCCCTGCTGAATACAGTTGATTCCCTTTCACCATGTTTTCATCGAGCGATGTAGGCTCTTGAACTGCTGCAGGTCTGTTTATCAGGGGTTCTTGCCCATCTTTTCTTGAAGTATCTGCCATACTAACAGGAGTTATAACAGTTTCAGGCTTAACTGCCGCCTGTTCCTCAAACCCTGGAATCGTTTTTTCCATCAACGACCTTATAACAGGAACTTCAGTAACATCCTCCCTTTTCTGCAGTTCTCCTGATCCTGGCTTTACCTGAGAGTCTGTTTTTACCTCTTTAGGAAGGGTAGCGGCGATCTTCTGTAGATCGACCTGATCTTGCTTTTCATTCATTTTTGCTATTGCAAGCCCTTTATTGCTCCATATCTTTTCGATCCTGGGATTGATCTCCAGGGCTTTATCATATGATTCAATGGCTTCTTCATAGCGATTGAACTTTACAAGAGTCATTCCCCTGTTATTCCAGGCAGTTTCATCCTTCGGGTTTAACTGGATAGACCTATCATATGCCATTAGAGCCTGATCATAGTTTCCAGCTTCAAAAAGCACATCGCCTTTGCTGCACCAGGTGTTTGCGTCCGCGGGATCTGCAGCCAGAAGTTTATCATAACACTCAAGCGCATCGGCTGCTTTTCCCATCTGAGCAAGCGCTATCCCTTTGTTATATAAAACTTCAGGATCGCCGGGTTTTTGAACAAGTGCCAGGTCATACGACTTTACGGCATCACCCAGACGCCCTGTTCTTGCAAGTGCAAGTCCCCTGTTGTTCAGGACTTCCACAGATATGGGATTTATCTCAAGTGCTTTATCGTAACACTGTATCGCTTCTGCATACATACTGCTCTCCACAAGGTTATTGCCTTTGGTTATCCACATGGTGGCGCCTCCTTCAATTGTTTCGCCTTTTGGAGGGGTATCCCCAGGTGGTTTAGCCTTTGTATCCGCCACCTTTTTCTTTTTACCAAATATCATATAGTTACCTTATATTTCAGTCTCCAGTAATATATTGATATTTAAGTATTTAATACTTATTTAGGAATATGATTATTATCATGACATTTCCAGGTATCCACGTTCATTTAATGCTCACCCCAATATCGTTTTGAGTGATATGCATGTACATGATCGTAACGCCTTCACCCAGGTCTGTTGGGAGGTTTTGCAGGGCTTCGTCAAAGTATATATCCTCTGAATTTTCCACCTCAAATTGAAATCCCACAAGTGCTCCAAGAATTTTGGCACTATTCCCGACTTCTATTTTTGCTCTTGGCGCATACACAAATCCACAGAATTCCGTGCTCTGTTGGAAAGAGATTTCCCCGGAATAAGAAGAAACTACCTGAAATCGAGAAGATGTATCATTTGGATTCCCATAGCGGTTAATCTTGCTACCAGATCCTACATTTAATCCACCGTTCAGCCATATTTTAACAGGATTACTTCCCGTTACGGAAATATTCGCCTGTGGACCCCAATCAATAAATGATGATTGCATGTCAACAGCGATATTGATTTCTCCCAAAGAAGTATTAAATAACAAGTCCTTGTTACCCAATGAAAAACCGGTAAGGTAATAATTGCCACGGGGGATGGTACAGATGCCAGACCATGAACCATTAATCACATTTCCACTAATACAAATCTGACCCGAATTATCATTAGTGCTTTTAATCGAATTGATCTTTTCTGCAACTTTGGCCCCAGCATCTCCAATTGTCACAGTAAGATCACTTGTCACAATATATCTTGTCCCGTGAACATTTAAATTACCAGTATACGAACGGGCATATGAATCTTTTGATATAACACATTTATTTGCGTTATTACAGTAGGGAATTTGTCCATCTATGGTGACCCCACTGATTGCATTTCCGCTCACTCCTGATCCAGTAGCTGCTTGCCTGAAACGTATCAAGTTATTTGCACGGATACTTCCATTCTGGGTTACGCTTGCTGTATAATTTCCCATGGAAGAATTATAGCTTTTAACATTGGCTTTCTGTTCCAGAATTATTTGATCAGATGCAAGTGCCCCGTAAGAAAAGTTGGTGAATACAGGTGGAGTTTCAAGGTTTATCGTAACCTTTTTTTCTGAAGCATTGGTGGAAACCTTTGCAAAAGTTATACCCTTGAAAAAATCTCCCCAGGCGTCGTAGTAGCTGCTGTATATTGTAATAACCACCTGACTGATGTTCGCAGAGATCGGATTAGTCAAATCCCTGGTTGGGTATATGATCTTAATATCCTTTAATCTCTCTGCGCTCATAGAAACTCTTCCAGTTCCACCATATGTGGATTTTCCTGAGACGTTGACCACAGGCAGGGTAAGTGTCATCCCATTATAATGAACTTCTGGCGGGGAAACCATGACGCTTCCAGACATGAACTTACTCCAAACACCGCCCCCTTCATAGCCTAACTCTTTATCTCCCAGGCGGTAAATGATCTTTCCCATATCAAGCGTGAAAGATTTTTCCACTGATGTGCCATTCTTAAGCTCAATGAGCACGTAACTCCTTTCTGACGAATTGGGAACAACGGATATGGAACCTCCGCCGAGATTTATATCAGTATTTTGCACCCGTGATTCTCCAAGTGATACCCTGCTCGTATGTGAGTCTAAAACCGTAAATGCCTGTTCGGCATTCCTGAGGTTTGCCATCTCCTGCAGCTTGAATATGGAGGGAACACCGACCAAGGTTATCAAGCCTATTCCGATAATCGTAATGCTTATTAGTATTATTGTACCAACACCTTCTACATCCGCTTTTTCACAATTTATAATCTTCATGTTATCACCGCATAGATCAAAGTTTTTAAAATATGAACGTCCATCCCTGTGTTATTCAATTTTGCAGTATAGTTATCGCCTGTTCCCCCTATTTCCCAGTTCAATCCCTTTGAATTTCTGAAGAAATCTTTCCAGCCCGAAGTATAGTTCCCTGTGATCGTTATCGTAACATTGCTCACGTTGCTCCATACAGTGAGTTCAGGGGAACATGGTTCATCAGGACACAGCGTTACGCGGGATATACCGCTTCCAGCCATTTCTGATTCACCGTAAAGATATACAACAGGGATAATGAGAACGTTGCTCTGGTTGATTATCAGGGGTTTGGAAGGATTGAGTATAACATCATCAGAATACTTTACCCAGACACCTGTGCCCTCATACGCCACCATGGTTTCACCTATTGAATTTTCAATGCTTCGCATACTCTCTGTATCCAGTGTTATTTCACTGCTTGTCATGCTGCTTGCATTATAGATCGTGCCGTTGATCTGTATCGTGCTATCCCCTGTTACACTGAGCTTTCCCCCGTACAACTTAATTTCCACGCTCTGTGATGGCGCCTGCCCGAGTGCGATCTTATTTATATTATCTGCAAGCACAACAAAGCTCTGTCTTGTATTCTCTGTGAATCTTGACTCCTGTGCGTTCCTTATTGCCGGGTAGCCCATAAGCCCGATTAAGCTAAAAGAAAGAATAAGTATCCCAAGTATGGTGACAAAATCCAGCACTTCTGCCACCGCATCCTCTGAATTCAAGAATTCTTTTAAATTTGAATGGCTTTTTTTAAAGGATACATCCATATAAAATATATTGTGCCTGTCCCTACTTAAAGATTATCATAATGATTATAATGCTGAGTATTTATATCACTGTTCATCAATATAAATTTTACTACCATTTTTATCATATGTAATTATATAATCCTCAGCCCCGCCGTAGAACTTTCTTTCTGTAAAATTATTTGAAACACTGAACGGCGAACCCACAAGCGCTCCATTATCGGATTCCAGTATTATCTCATGAGTTGTGTTGGTTAAATTAATAGAATATGTTTTACCTGCTATAGTGGCTGGCAACCTGAATTCATATTCAATACTTTCAACAGTAGCGCCAAAAGAAGCGCTGACATTGACAAGAGTGTCAACTGTGGCTATTTTGTTTGCAAGCCCGCTTCCAAGTATTTTAAAGCTTTCCTCCATAGCGGATTTCTCTATATTCCGGGATAATGAATAGAATGATATCATAACTCCTGTAAAAACGATAACCGTAACTGCGAACATTAAAATGAAACCAATTGAAATGGAAACTGCTTCCTCGTTCCTTATTATGCTTTTAAGAGCCATGTTATCACCACGGTACTGATACAGGCATTGAAATATTCGCCCTGACTTTAACTGTCGAGAGCGCGACACTGGTGTTCAGGACATAATGACGTTCGCGAGTAAAATTTCTGTTGTTAGCCAGCAGCCCCTGTATCCTGTATGTTCCAAAAGCATTGCTACCATTAATAATATGAATTGATACCGGAGATGATAAGTAATTAAAGTCAAATGGGTGAGATGTCAAATTGTACTGGCTGCCTGAACTAAAGCTTCCAATAGTGTAATTTGAGGCATTTGTGGCATTTGTAACATTATAGTTTGTGTTGTTAAATGCGATTGACCAAACCGAATAACCGGTGGAGTTGTGTGCTTCGATCTTAAAGATAGCTCCGGCAGTCCCGGTAAAATTGATCGAAATATTAAAAACACGTACATAGCCGGCATTTACGCCCTCTATCACAGTCCAGTTGTCCTTACCACCCGGTCTCCCGTTCTCAGTAAAATTAGCATATCCTTTATTTGTCCAGTTTTCAAACGTTATCTTTGCGCCTCCCCCATACATTGAGTATATTTTAGGCAGATCTGCGCTGAAATTATTTACCTGCCGTGTGAAATTGATAGTTGTGTTTTGCACTGTCCCGCCATTTTCAGTGGCATTCCTGTATGCGCTTCTTATTTCATCAGTGGTGATCTGCATCAGATTGATCATTTCATATTTTGAGTTCTCTGTTACGGATTCTATCGCCATGTTGCCTTCGAACATGATGCTGTTGAGCATCACAGTTGTTATCACAAGCCCAATGGCGATAAGAAATCCTGCCAGAAGCATGAACTGAGCATCGCGATCTTCTATTAACCCCATTACATCCTCCACAGCGTAAGTTTAATATCTAAAATATTATAAAAATTGGAGGAAAGGTCAATATCCTCTATGGGGCCTGTGTAATTTACATTAAAATCACTGTTTTGCAATACTATTTTCCTGGAAACGATCACAGCATTATTGGAGGGATCGCCGTTGAATATGATCGGTATTTTAACAGGATACGTCGTATTATCTGGTTTACGGCTCAAGAAAGTCACATCAAGATTATGCGCTGTGCCCTGCTTTACCAATGTTGCATTCAACAGTTCAGTGATATTGGTGAAGTTACCGGTCACATTTGTAGTTCCTTTTACTGTATAATTCGCTCCGCTCCAGATGTATTCCTTTCCGTCCCATGAAGTAATATCCATTTTTAGCTTAGAGCTGTAATTAGGTTCGGCATAATCAAGGATGTTAAAAATATCCTGTCCCATTGCCCGAAGCTCGGCTTCTACATGAACGCTGGATGTTGAAGCGGTCAGGGGCGTCATTGAGGTTGCATCTATTGCATAAATTATAACTAAAAGCATGATCGAAGCTGCTGCCACGCCTTCCAGTGTATGCAACTGTGCTTTTTCATCGAACATTACCATACCCTCACATAGAGTAATGCTCTCGTTTGGTTGCCTGTTGTGGAATTTAGGATCAATACGAGGCGCCTGGTCTGTCCAATATCCACATTTTCCAGAAGTTCGGGACCGCTGATATACATCTTCGAACCATTTAGATCAGTGACCGACATGTTCATATCATAGATTATGTACTCACTTAACAGCCCCAGCTCATCAAGCGCGTTCTGATAGTTGGTTTTATTATTACTATCTGTTGTTTTGTTTGTGTAATTTAATCTTGTATTATTAAAATAATTAAGTTTCCCCTCATCTATAATGCTCATGGCTCCAGATTTATCTGCTATGAGCAGGCGCTCCACAAGTACAGTGCTTGCTCTGTCAGCAGCCAGGGTTACATCATCTGACGTTGTCTCGAAAGGGGCGAACAGGCTGTTCATGAACTGGAATACAAAAGCCACTGTAAGAAGGAATATACTCATTCCCACCATATAGTCTATGGTTGTCTGCGCCCTGTCGTTAGAATATCTCTCCATTATGATGATTATAATAACCTATTTCTATAAAAGTTTTCTGTAGTGACGTTATATAAAATTATCCCCGCATCCTCCCTGAATAAAAGTACAACGGGATAACAGCAACGGCATACGGCGCAATGCTTACAAAAGCATCCATTCCGCTTGCCGCACCTGATGACAGCCGTGTCACAAGATTGAAAGGCGAATCCGCAAATAGATACGCACCCAGGAATAAAAAAATAAGAATTAGTGAATACAAATATTGTGAGAGAGTCCTGTCCCTGTATTTCACGGCAATAATGGCTCCGAGCAGGACTATAAGGGCTGCCATCACAGTTGTTACAATCAGTATCCAAAATATATTATGCACTGCAACAAGCATCTTGCCGTTTAAGATATCTGAAAAAGACATTGGCGCAACTTCAAGCAGATCAATCGTTTTTCTTTCGTATTCTTCAGTGACCATGTCTATGATAAGACCGCCTGAGATAAAGACCGGGGTAAAGACCTCGATTTCGAAGCTGTCAGGAATAAAGGGAATTATATTGCCAGAACGAACGACCTCGAGGAATTTAACAGGATAACTGGCTGGGTAGCAAAGAATAATGGAAAGATTATCGATATCAGGAACGTGGAGCCCTCCCTTGAGGAGATATTCCTGAAACTGATGGGTTAGGTTCATTCGGAGTACGTAACTTGACGTTCTCAGATTAGACCGTAAAAGCGGGAATCTTTTTTCATAGGAACAAAATACTATTATGCATTTCTTCAGGAGACATGGTTTCAACTATTGCTTTCAGCCGACGTATGCATTCCCCGATAGAAAGATGCTCCTGATGAACATATATTATCCCACAGTGTTCAATTTTAGATTCAGTAGCCATGCTGAGAAAATCATCGTCATGCGTAAATATTGTTGCTCCCTCCTTGATCGCGTACATCAATTGTTCTTCGTCGCTAAGACCAAGCTTCCTTTTCTCTATGGCGGAGCAGGCTTCTATACCTCTGCGCTTCAGACCTTCAACAATTGCAATATTTACATTCTCATCAGCGTATATCCTGAGAAGTTTTCTCTCTTTCAAAAGCCCTCTTCAAGTAAACTTCTCACGCAGTTTTACTATTGCCTCTTTTCTTGATCTGATTTCTTGATCCATCTCTTTCCTATGCTCATAATAAAAAGATAAAGCATCATGTATCTGAGGAAGGATCAAATGGGGGTGTGCACTAATAATTTCATCTGGAGAATGACCAAGATATTCATATTCAATGACAATATCCAGGACTCTCAGCCTTGTTCCTGCTATTATAGGACTACCCTTGCTTATTCCAGGTTTTTTCGTAATATAAGGATGTTTGACTATTAGTTTTTGCATTATTATCACTATTTATAGTACATTAACATAAGTATATTGCTCATAACAGACGAAACCTTCAACGCAGATTTTTATCCCTTTATATGTTTTATGATATGCCCCATCTCAGGAAGCATGATCTCAAGTGCGAGCTTGACAGCGTTCGGCGATCCGGGAAGGCAGAATATCGCTTTCTTTCTCGCAACTCCGGCGATCGCTCTTGTCAGCATGACCGCATTTCCTATCTGGTCGATGCTTTTTTGTCGGAAAAGCTCGCCAAAACCTGTTATCTCTTTTTCAAGATATGGCGTCACAGATTCGATGGTGACGTCTGTGGGAGATAGACCTGTTCCCCCTGTAAAGATCAAAACGTCAGCTTCGGAATACAGGCAATTCTTTAAAGTGTGTCTTATCATTTCAATATCATCAGGGATCAGCTCGTAATGCACTACTTCGCCACCCTGCACCTGTATCATCCCCCAGATGAGCTTTCCTGATGCGTCTTCAGCCCGTTCGGGTCGGTCGGTTGACCCGTATTTCGCATATCTTGATGTGCTGACAGTAAGTATTGCATATCTGTGTGAAGCCTGTGTGTTTTCTTTGTGAAGACCAGGAATGTCCATGATCGTTGATATAAGTCAAAAGATATATGAAGGTATTTGTATGAAGCTAAGGGTTGAAATAGGCTTACATTAATATTGCATGAAATTTAAGTGTGGGATATGAACAAGGAACTGTACAGACCAATAGCAAGAGCGATAACGGCTCTTATTCTTATAATACTTATCAAATTCGCTGCCGTGCTGACACTTAAGAACACTGTGGAATTCTATTCTTTTGTGGATATTGCGTTATCTATTGCTGTGATAATAATACTGCTGAAGTTCGGCTTTGAGTTCAACAATGTAATAACCAATGAAGACTCGCGGTCTATAGTAACTGGTCTTGTTCTTACGCTTGTGATAATAACATTGTATGTTACATTTCGACCTTATTCCGAATTCCTGCCTTACGGTATTTATCATATCGTTTTTTTCCTGCTCATTATGGTGCCGTTATATTCTCTATGGGAAGTCGTTCATAAGAATTCAGACCGCTTATCAGAACTTTTCGTCCTGACCGAAAAACGGATAACATGTTCGTGCGGACGGGAAAATCCAACATCAAACAGGTACTGCGGCGGGTGTGGCTCGCCCCTGGCTCAAAGAGGGGATTCAGAATAATATGAAAAAAAGCGAAAAGGGACTGGATATTATCACCTATTCCTGTCCTGAATGCGGTCTCACCTATAGCGCAGATGGGTAACAAGGAGTGAACTGGAATTCATGACCATCAGGAAAACCGGATTTTCCACACGTGCTATCCACGCAGGTGAGAAAAAATCAGAGCTAAGAGCTATGGTGCCTCCAATATATCAGACCGCGCCTTTTGTATTCAAAGACGCAGCCCACGGGGCAAGGCTGATGAGCGGGAAAGAAAAAGGTTATGTGTATTCCCGTGGCATGAATCCTACCACTGAGGTGCTTGAAGAAAAGATAGCTGATCTTGAAGGCGGGGAGGCTGCACTGGCGCAGGCATCCGGGATGGCAGCCATCAGTACGGCTGTATTATCCTCGGTGAAATCTGGTGACCATATTATCGCAGATGAAGTACTATATGGAAGCACATACGACCTTTTCGTTGACCTTGCAAAATTCGGGGTAAAGGTGAGTTTTGTGGATACCTCTGACCTCAACAGCGTTGAAAATGCATTCCTGGCGGAAACAAAGCTTGTTTTCTTTGAGACTCCCGCTAATCCGACCATGAAACTGACAGATATTAATGCTGTATCTGATATTGCACATGAGAAAGGGTCACTGGTTTTTGTGGACAATACCTATATGAGCCCTTATTTCCAGCGACCCCTGTCGCTTGGCGCAGATGTGGTGTTGCACAGCGCCACAAAATACCTGAACGGTCACGGGGACACGATAGGCGGCATTGTGGTTGGCACATCTTCTTTCATAAGCTCAACAAGGCACACTGCAAAGAACATAGGTGGAGCATTAAGTCCCTTTAACGCCTGGCTTATAATCAGGGGGATGAAGACGCTTGCTGTAAGGATGGACAGGCATAATTCAAATGCGATGGATGTTGCAAGGTTCCTTGAGGGTCATGAGAAGATAGAACGTGTGCTATATCCCGGACTTTTGAGCTTCCCGCAAAAAGAGATTGCAGGAAAGCAGATGAAGGGGAATGGTGGAATGATAGCTTTTGTTCTTAAAAATGCAGGAGATGTCCCAGTATTTCTGAATGCCCTGAAGCTGTGTACCCTTGCGGTGAGCCTGGGTGAGACAGCGACCCTTGTCCAGCATCCTGCGTCAATGACCCATGCCGTCATCCCGCGAGAGAACAGGTTAAAATATGGCATTCAGGACGAACTTGTGCGCATGTCTGTGGGGCTTGAGGATGTCGAAGATATAATTGCAGATGTAAAACAGGCTCTGGAGCATATATAAAGGGCCAGATCTCATTTTTTTCAGTTCATCGCGATCAAATGGAAAAACCGGTCGTTATTGGTCATTAGAATTATGTGAATTATCATTAATGGCGCAACATTTAAATACATTATCATTATAATGATATGATTAGAAGGTTGGACCGCAATAATTGTTGCGGGGAATACCCAATCAAAGGAGATGAATAATGGCGAAGATCATGCACGTGCAGACGGTTCTTATGGTAGAGGATCTCGAGGCTTTAAAAAATAAGACTGGAGAAACCGCTACCAAAGATGCCCTCGCCAAAGCGGTCCATCATTATCTTGACTGCGAATATACGCACGTTGAGGATATGTGGGCTAAAAAGCTCGAAAAAGTCGTTAAGAGGAAACAAGAGGAAAAATAATCGGAGGAAACCTATATGAGAATATTTAGAAAGAATGAAGAAGCAGTATCGCCGGTCATTGGTGTTATATTGATGGTCGCGATCACTGTAATATTAGCAGCAGTAATTGCTGCATTCGTGTTCGGTCTGGGCGGGTCGCAGCAGGCTGCACCGACAGCAAGTATTGTGGCTTCGAATAACCCTGATACACAAGCATATGACCTGAAGATACAGCACAAAGGCGGAGATATGCTCAAAGGCGGGGATTGGAAGTTATCCGTTGTAAATGCAAGCGGTTCCGGAACTTCACCGAACTTTGTAACTTCAACAGCAGGTAGCGATCTCGCAGTTGGAGCACAGATCAGTATTTCAAACACAACAACTGGATGTCCAGGTTCTATGAACTGTACGTTGGGCAATTCGTCCTTCTCAATCAATGCAGGTAATAATCCAATAGCAACAGGTCAAAAGTATGATATTAAACTTGTACACATCCCATCCAATGCAATGTTGCTTGACCAGGTTGTAGAAGTAAGGTGAAATTATCTCATGCCCTCTTTTTCTTTTTTCAGAGGGCATCTTTATTTATCTAATATTAGGCAATAGCAGAACGATCATGAAGGACGAAACAGCAGTATCACCAGTGATAGGAGTTATCCTGATGGTTGCGATCACAGTCATATTAGCGGCAGTAATTGCGGCATTCGGATTTGGTTTTGGCAGTAATATGAATCAAAAAGGGCCGACTGCGGTTATTACATTAGGTAATGTTCCAGAAACGATCAATATTTATGATCTGAAAATCGTGCACAAATCCGGAGACCCGTTAAGATCAGGATCATGGAAGATATCAATAGTTCCGGCAGGAGAATCGCCTGTATATCAAATATCAAGTTCTGATTTTAATGTTGGAGACCAGATAATCACCACTTATTTGACAAATGGTACTAGTTCCTACACTGTAAACAATACGTTTATTGGCTACACTATTGGTACTGCCCCCATGCTTTCGCCAAACACCAAATATGATGTTAAAATTGTTGTTATGCCATTCGGGACAATGGTAGTTGATGCTGTTGTAGTTGTAAGATAAACAACATCGAACTTTTTTGAAAAAACGCCACCTTATACCGGATATATCATTATAGAATCAAAACAGGTTTAAAGTTCAGTTTCTTTCCAGAATTCTATCTCGTCAGGATCGTGCCACCAACCAACAAATGACAGCCACATCAAAATCTGTCCATCTATCCCTGTAATTATTCAATTCTGCAAGATCTTGTCTCAAAGCATTTAGTCTATTTTTAATACCTGGTATCTCTTTTGTTCCATCTTCTTCCGAATAATTCATTATTCCTTTAATCTTCTTATCTTCCATAATCCCCTGGCTGCCATGAGGTGCATCTCAGACCGGGTATCCGCCTAAAATGATCAAGATTCCTGGTCACAAGCTCTTCGTTATTTACAATAACGATGCCTGCAACGAGAACATCAAGGATGTCAATGTATTTTCCTGCATTCTTTAATTTTGCATGGATATCAGCAGCTTTTGCTGCCGCATATCTATCAAAGTCAATAATTTTTATGGATTTAAGTAAAGTATTGATGTTTGAGATATTTTCTTCTTGTTTTACAGAAAGTCTCGCTCCGAAATAAAGTTCAAATACATTTATTATGGTCGTTTTTGGGTCATCAATCATATCCACTGTTATTTCCGAAACCCCCTTGTCTCTGAGGATGTCTATTATAAAATTGGAATCAAGGACAGTCATAGTTTCATCCTTTCCAATCTGGTACTCTTGGAGTGCCTTACTTCCAGGACAGCTTTTTCAAAATCATCATATTCCGGACCGGCCATTATGCCAATAAATTCACTAAGTTTTTTCTTCCTGAGGGGTGCAGTGATGCGCTTTACCAGTTCAGTGAAGCTCTCCCCTTCTTTTTTAAGTGCTGCAAGCGCTTCATACGCTTCTTCAGAGATTGTCAATGTTTTATGTGCCATAGAATTAACTGTATTCATAAGTGTATTTATAACTTTTCATATCCTGACCGCCGACAGCATCTTGATAATTATCCGTTCTTCTCAAGCAGCGTCAGCGAGCGTATCCATTCTCCTTTTGGTTCTCTCGTTGTCCCAACAACAAGCCTCTTAATATCCCCTGTTGAGGTCTGTCCACAATGTAAAGATGAATGGATAGATGAAAAAGAACACGACAGACTTGTGGATTTGTTCAAGCGCAAAACCTTCAACCTTGGAGGCAGTATCGCGGTAAGAATACCCAAGGAAATAGCTGATGCCCTCTCCATTCTAAAGGCAACATTACAGAGTGAATTTTGCGTATTGCTTTGGCAGTGGCTATATAATATATCAAAGCAAGAACTAAGAGCACAATGTACCTGAAACTGAAAGAGCAAATTGACAGCCTCTGTGATTATACCTACACGTTCACATTGAAAGCCAGCAGACTCCGCCCTGACAACATCATACCGTCCCAGGAGGATACAAATTATACCTTCAAAGACCTTGTGGATGAATTAAGAAGCGGGGGGGAAGTCAGGATTCGTGCAAATGCAGGGAAACGACTTGCCAACAGCATGGGCGCTGATATCAGGCAGTTCGGAGGTTCTGGAAATGTTGAAAAAGCAGGCAAACTGTATATTGAAGGCGATGTGGCATCTGAGATGGGAATGGGTATGGTCGCAGGGATCATATATGTAAAAGGGAACGTGGAAGAACCTATGGGGAATATAGTCGAAGTCGTCTCGGACCAACAGGGTTATCGAAAATTCAGGTCAATAACAGACATTCTCTGCAATGGGGTGGGAAAAGACACTCTCATCAAAAATAATTACATCGAGCAGAAAAAGCATCTTATTCTCAACGACGGCATACTTCGCGGGACAATATCGGCGCGGTGTTATTGTGATACCCTTGTTTCGGTGGAAGGGGATGCTTACAACGGCACAGGTATTCTGATGCGAAAAGGCGTTGTTCATGTAAAAGGCGATGCGGGTATGAATTCGGGAGCGCATCTTGATGGGGGTATTGTGATAGTGGATGGCATGGCAGGTGAGTTCGCCGGCGCGTACATGAAGAGAGGGACGCTGATATTGAATGATGCAAAGGGATTTGCAGGAGCTAACCTCAAGGACGGGGTAATTTATGCAAAGAAACAGATTAGAACCGCGCCTCCTGTTGAGGAGCTTTCTATGTCGCAGGATGATGCAAAGGTAATGATCAAGCGCCTGGGCATCGGGCATGTGGAGGCGATGAGTTATCATAAGTATGGGATCATGAAGGAGAGGCTGGTGAGGATGAGGGACGGAAGCGTTGTTGTGAGAAAAATGGGGGAGTGAAATATGATATTATATCCCACAGTAATATTGATATACATTTAATTACCCATAGTAATATATTATGTTCCTACCAACACCCGAAGATTTCAAAAAACTGCGTCTGGAATTGGGTCTTACCCAGCACGACCTTGCTACCCGTGCAGGCGTGAGCCAGCCCCTGATTGCGCGTATCGAATCCGGTGATGTTGATCCAAGGCTTTCCACACTGCATAAGATATTCGATGCGTTTGATGCTGCGCGCAAAGAAAAGGTGCTTGTCAGGGACGTTATGCATTCACCCATCATTCATACTACTTCAGACAGCTCGATAGAGGATGCTGTTCGCATACTTGAGGAACATGGATTTTCCCAGATGCCGGTAATAGATAAAGGAGTTCCTGTTGGCAGCATATCCACTGACCAGATAGTGTCATCCATGACTGATCAGGATATCAAGAAAGTCTCGCATCTACTGGTGCGAAATATCATGGGTGAGTCCTTCCCTACGGTCTCTCTCACCTCTGATGCAAATACGGTCTCAAGGATACTGGAAAAGAATCCTGCGGTTCTTGTTCTTGAAAAAGGGGTAGTGGTAGGCATGGTGACAAAACACGATATTATGAAGATGCTTCGTGGATGAACCGAAACCCGGCGGGTTCTCGACTCCGCGCACACGTATGCCCTGCGGGGCATACGTGGACACGCCCTTCCGATGCGTGATTCGGTGATACCTCAAGTCCACGTATGCCAGCGCACTGGCATACGTGTGCACGCAATCGACTGGCGTGACAGTCGTGGATAACCCTATATACTTAATAATCAATATATAAATGTTCCAGACCTACGAAATCTGGGGCAAATCGTGTTGATAGGTCCTTGCGGGAGAACGGCAACGCCAAAATCTATGACCGTACAGACAACCCCAATGCGGTACACGCGATATCGCCTGACACTAGGGTTACGGCAACGGACAGCGGCATGCGCCAGCGGATGAAGTTCCGGGTTAGTGTCAGGCTACAGCAACTCTATCTTTTTATGAGTCTTTCCCTCATCAGATAGACGCATATCGCCAGGACTGAAATGCCATAAAGCGCCTGAAATATGTTCTGATATTTGTAGGTGAACCAGACGCGAATAAGTTCTTCAATAGAGAAATATATCTTAATTACAGACAGTAATGCGAATAGCATTGCTATCAGGAACGTTCCAAGATAAAAATAATCCTCTAATTTTTCCCGGTTTATCATTATGATCTCCTCCTTAATGCTATTACCAATATCAGCGCAGCAATTGCTGCTATTACCTCAAACCCGGGTTCCTGTTTCTTTGTGGGATATGCCTCGGCAGCGGCAGCCATCGTTGCTCCAGGAACTGGCGCAGCGCCGCCCTCTCGCATGAACTTAGAAACTTCTAGGGTCATCTTCTTCTCCTGGCTCTCTTTCGGGACGGTTTTTGTGGGAGCCAGCATCAGCGCTTTCTCCCATGTATTTACCATAACATCTCCTTTCCAGAGCTCTACTACCATCATATAATTATAACCCTCAGGCACATCAAGCTGGACGCTTTTTACAGATGTAGCTTCACCTGCGACGACTCCTGTCTCGGATGTTTTTTTATCAGCAAGAAGGTTCGATTCAGCCTGCCGCGCCTTGACGATCATGTTCATGTTCTCAGAGGGCGCTGCCCATTTGTTCTCAAGGTATATATCAGACCTTATTGATGCAATTCCGCCTGATGCTCCTGCTACGATAAAATCAATATTATTGACCTCGATACCGCTCTTTTTTGCAGCAGGCGTCAGCGCATTCAAACCTTTTATTCCCACCGAACCGCTCTCCCTGATGCTGCCGTTGTCATATAGCAGTATCCTGAGGTCATAGTTCCCGTTTAGTTCTACTTTTAATTTCGCTGAAGCTGTTACTGTTTTATCACTGTCGCTCTCAGGTATGGGGGTAGAGACTTCAGCCTCATGCAGACCAGTGTTGCTGTTTATCGCACGTATCAGCATTATGGGGTTCTTTGCCTCACCTTCGCCGTGATAAATGTATGCGGTGACGTTAACCTCTATCAGGGAGCTTGTTACCTCAACAGGTTTTACATCGATCTCGCGTATGGAAAAGTATGCAGATGGTTTGTATTCTTTTTCAGTTATGAGAGCATCGCTATTTATCAGTACAATGGCAATTGATACAACAAATATCGCACCCAGCAGTGTTACAATAACTTTCTCTGATTTCATAATCCCTGTCAGCTATTCGCTTCAAGGGTTTATATATGTTTACATCCGAAAAAGCATTATTTTTTCTTTGCTTTTTTCGAATTATGCATCCCGTTGGCGCTGTGTTCCTCGATGATAGACCCAAGCATGAAATATTTCTCAACGAATTTCTTGAGTTCCTCATCAGATATCGCAGATATGCGCTTCTCCTCATTATACAATTTCTGGATATCAGCTTGTATTGCTTTCACGCGCGGATCGTTCTTATCGATCTTCGTGTCCACATGCATCAGATCATTCAGCGTCTCCTCTACCTTGAACCTTATCACTTCAAGTCCGGAAGAATCCCCTATCATCAACTGCCTTTTTCCGCCAACTATTTCAGGCGGATAGGGCTCGTAAGTGAATGGATTTTTTATAATGCCTGCGGTATGTATGCCGCTCTCGTGGGCAAAGATGTTCTTCCCCACTACGGATTTGTTGCGCGGCACCCTTATTCCGATCTCCCTTTCCATAAAATCAGCAAATTCAGTAACTGATCTAAGGTCGTATTTCTGGAATCCTTCCACACGCTGTATCAGGAACAGGGCGACTTTCTCAAGTTCGGCATTACCTGCCCGTTCACCTATTCCCAGGAAAGTCAGGCTTGACCAGTTCGCGCCGTACCAGTATCCTGCAATGGAACATGCCACTGACATACCGAAATCATCATGGATATGAGTTTCAATGTTCTTTGTCCCGATCTGGCGCAATCTCCTGACAATATATGGAATACCATATGGCTCATCAGCCTCAGGGAACGGCACGCCAAAGCCCACTGTATCGCAAAGGCGTATAATGCAGTCCGGGTCGATCTCAAGAAGTTTTTCTATAAGCGGGAATACAAATCCTTCGTTATCTGCACGTGTCATATCTTCGATATGCGCCCTTGTCCTGAGACCATGATCAACTGCATACTGCAGCGCATCGGTATATTTTTTCTCTGCCTCTTCGCGGCTTGCAAGCCCCATCTTATCAATAACATGAGAATCTGAAACAGA
Source organism: Candidatus Methanoperedens sp. (assembly GCA_028717345.1). Classification (GTDB taxonomy): domain Archaea; phylum Halobacteriota; class Methanosarcinia; order Methanosarcinales; family Methanoperedenaceae; genus Methanoperedens. The sequence goes on along the minus strand of JAQUNZ010000001.1, from coordinate 50,672 downwards.
CATGAGGATACCTGTTTCCTTTATGCCGTCCATGCTCAGTACGAAATCAATATCCTTTGGATTGGCGCGCGCCCATCCTGTAACTTCCGGGAATTCATAACCCCTGTCAAGCATTTCTTTGACTGCTTCCCTGTCGCGTTCATTATAGACGAAAGTCTCAAGCTTCTCGATCCCGATCTTATGAAGATATTCATAAATCTCGGTCTTGTGCTTTTTTTTCATCACTATCCCTGCCATCTGTGAGCCGTCGCGGATAGTGCTGTCACTTATAAATACATCCTGCCCCAGCGGGAGTTTTATCCTGGGCAGGTCCTCGTATGATTTATAGACTTTCATTGGAGGTCTGATTGTTATAAGAATTTATATTCCTTGTGGTTCAGGGTGTTTATTTCAGGCAGGAAGTCTTAAGGCAGCCGGCATCATCAGATAATATCATGATCCTGCTCACAGGAGCTACTGGTTTTATCGGCGGGCTTGTTCTGAAGGAGCTATCAAAAAAAAACGTCAGGATACGATGCCTTGTGAGAAAAACAGTAGATTCAAAAAACCCGAATATTTCTTATGTGACCGGGGATGTCCTTGATCCTGAATCCCTTGTGAAAGCCACTCAAGGAGTTGATACTGTTTATTATTTCATACATATGATGGGGAAACAAAAGGAACAGGAGAAATTCGACATACTTGACAGGAGAGCAATAACCAGCATGGTGAAAGCCTGCAAGATAAATGGAGTAAAAAGAATAATCCATCTGACCGGGATGAGCGATCCGCGTGAAAAACTCTCGCATCACCTTGCAAGCAGGAAAGAGGTTGAGGAAATAATAAGGTCAAGCGGCATAAACTACACGATATTCAGGGCATCTGTGATTATAGGAAGGGGCGGCGCAGCCTTTGAGATACTTGATACCGCTGTGAGAAGAGTTCCAATAATTCCGGTCTTTAACTGGGCAAATACCCGCGTCCAGCCTATTTTTATCGGGGATGTCATACGATATCTTGTGGAATGTCTAGATAAAAAAGAGACTCTGAACAAATGTTATGACATCGGATGCTCTGAAGTATTTACTTATGAGGAACTTATGCGGGAATACGCGCGCGAGCTTGGATATAACAGAATTTTTATTCATATTCCGGGTTCATGGCACTGGCTATCATCTCTGGTACTTGGTAAAATGTCATCTGTGAACTCGAATGTGGTTTACTGGCTTATTGAATCACTGGGAAACAATATGGTCTGCGAGGCGAATGACCTGAAAAAGATATTTGGATTTGAGCCAATATCTTTTGGAGAAAGTATCAGTTTGATTATTGAGAATAATTAGAAAGAAACCGCAGATGAACGCTGATTAACGCAGATTTATTGCTATGCTTTGCGTTTATGATTTGATTGCACTGACAAGTTCTTCTATCTTCCCTCTGACATCTTCGACCTGTTCCACGATCGTTCCAGTCACTATCATGTCAGCTCCTGCTTTTACCCGCTCTCTTGCTGTTTTCCCGTCGCGGATGCCGCCCCCTACGATCACTTTTGTTTCTTCACCGACTGCTTTTTTCACAGCAGCCACCATTTCAACAGGAACTGGTTTATCTGCGCCTGAGCCTGCTTCAAGATAAATGTAATGCATGCCCAGATATTTTGCCGCAAGAGCATAAGCAACTGCAAATTTAGGTCTGTTCCTGGGTATTAACCGTGCATCTCCAACCCAGCCTGCAGCTCCGCCTGGTTCTATTACGATATACGCCATTGAGATGGGTTCAATGCCATGCTTATAGACAAGAGGCGCGCCTATCATCTGGCTTGTTGTGATGTAATTAATGTCCCTTGAATTCAGAAGGCTCATGAAAAAAATAGCATCAGCGCTTTCGCTTACCCCTCCCGGGTTTGCGGGAAAAAGAATTACAGGAAGAGAACATGCAGCTTTTATCGCTTTAACGGTCTCTTCAACTACTACCCCTGTGGCGCCGGTAGAACCGCCTACCATGATCGCATCAGTGCCGCCGGATTCTGCCTCTCTTGCCATATTTCCCGCAACATCAGGCTGCTGGGAATCGGGATCAAGAAGGGTCAGGTGGACGGCACCGTCTTTTTTTACTATCTGGTTGAGGCGGTCCTCTATACCCATATTAACTTACGACGTTCCTTTGCCTTTTATTTCCTTTGATTTTGGTCTAAGACCCGTATATCCGCATTTTCTGCATCGTGTTGCTCGCATTGAATTGCGCGCATTGCATTTCATGCAAATCTGCATGTGTAAAAGTACTTTTTCCGCTTCTGGAAATCTTGCCATATTTAACCTCTGGTGGACTGCCTACTATAATGTCATAAGATTTAACCCTTTGCTCAGAATTTCTTTTTCCGCTCCTCCACCTGCTTCACTATCTGGGGGTAACTTCCGAACACAGCCGCCAGGTCGATCGTGCAAACCACATCCACAACGCCGATAGCTGCTACTGCTTCCCCGCTGCTGTCCCGGACCGGAGCGACAACAACTGGTACGCCCTTATATGCCCCGTTTTCAGGTATTGTATGTATCACACAATTTCTGGAAAGCGCATCTTCAAGTACAGGACCTGTATAATCCATATCAACGACCTTTCCTTTCTCAATCCTTACCCCTTTTTTGTTCCTGCTTCGCATGGTGACGGGAAGTGAGAATAGTTCATGCACCATCATAGCAACAGGAAGTACCTCCTTGCTGGATGAATTTTCATATAAATTGATAATAGCCATTTTTATCACCCAATTTAAAGATGTATCATGAGGTTAATAGTTTTTCCCTTATCTCCCCGCCTGGCTGGAGTTCTTCGAAAATTTGACCTTCGAATGAATATACCTGTGCGCCAGAAAGCCATGCGTCAGGCATGAGCCCTGCCTTCATGCATGTCTGGCAGAGGAACTCCACAGCATCGAAATTATGTTCCACCGCCACCTGAGGCAGGAGAAGCCCCTGTGACCTGGCTGTTGCAACGATAAGCCCGTCCTTTCCTATCACTATCTTTTCAGGGATTTTCTGGGGTTTTTCTTTGATAAGTTCTGGAACAGTGAGCACCGTAACTTCGATCACTATGCTGTCTGTCTCCTCTTTTCTTACAGGATCAAAGCGCGGATCTTCCAGGGCTGCATTTATAGCTGATGTGATTATAGCTTCCCCCAGCCGCATTACAGGATATGGTCTTCCGATGCAGCCGCGAAGCTCTTTTTTTTCTGATGTTTTGTTCAGTGTGACGAAAACCCCGCGTTTCTCACGAAATACGGGTGGAAGATTATCTGGTTTGATCTTTTTCCCGCTTCCCAGGTATTCTTCGATTGCTTTGCGGGCAAGTTTAACTGCTATGTCCCCCTCTTTTTCAGTAAGCATGATTATTGATTATTCTATTGGGATATATGTTTTTTCAAAGCTCCCCGAAATACTCCCTGAGTTACATTGCGAAACGAATCTAAGGCAGTTCAAGCAGGATATTGCGGAAAGAATTTCCCCATTTATGCGAATGGTGTGGTGAGCACTTCTGGGCACCTGCCGTTTTCCTGGATCGGTTGGGAATGGCTGGGAAGTCGTGGAAAAGTATATTCGCGAACAAGATAAGTATGAATATAATAGAGAGAAATAAAGAAAACGATAGCTACATGCCTCGTACATTTGTACGGGGTTTGTGACTGAAAACACAAGAGAAAAAGCCAGAATAACAGGACACTTGGAAAGATGTAATGTTAGGCTCCTGTCACAAGCGGAAAATCATGTCAAATAGTATTTATACAAATGTGGCTATATAATAAAAAATCCACAATAAATGCTAATGATTTTCATGTTAAAAATAACCACCCCCTCCCGCCTGCACATGACCCTTATAGACATGAATGCCTCACGCGGGCGTGTGGACGGCAGTATCGGGCTTACGCTTGATAATCCAGTAATCAGCATCACTGCTAAAAAATCCGATGTAATTGAGGTGACAGGAAACGGCGAACACGCACAGCGCATGAAAAACAGCGCGGTAGCCCTACTGCCCGATAGAGAAGGGATACGAATTAATATTGAAAAGGATTACCCATCCCACATCGGTATGGGTTCGGGAACGCAGGCTGCTCTTGCCGCTGGTATGGCTGTGAACAGACTGTACGACCTGGGTTTAAGTGTGAACGAGATCGCTTTAAAAGTTGGCAGGGGTGGGACTAGCGGAATAGGTGTTGCTGCATTTGAAAACGGCGGATTCATACTTGATGGGGGGCACAAATTCAGCGAAAAAAAAGCCTTCCTCCCATCCGCAGCAAGCAGGCTTCCACCTGCTCCTGTCCTGTTGAGAAAAGATTTCCCTGAATGGGATATTATGATCGCGATTCCCCAGCAGAAGGGCGCCTCGATGAAAAAAGAAGAAAACATTTTCCAGACAGAATGCCCGGTTCCACTGCGCGAGGTTGAAGAACTCTCACACATAATCCTGATGCAGCTTCTTCCCGCACTTTTTGAAGAGGATATATCAACATTCGGCAGCAGCATAAATGCAATCCAGGAGCTTGGATTTAAGAAAAAAGAGGTAAGGCATCAGCCTGTTTCAAACGTATTGATGAAGATACTCAGGGAAGGAGGGGCATACGGAGCAGGAATGAGTTCTTTCGGACCTACTGTATATGCATTCGGGGAAGATGCGGAGGAACTCAGGAAGCTAGCCGGGGAATTTCTTGGAGAGAAGGCACTGGTATTTACCACAACAGCACGTAACGAAGGTGCAATCGTCTGGTGATTTATTCTTCGTTTTTATATGTATTACCTGTATCCGAAATTTTTCAGGAATATATAAAATGAGTTATTCAGTTATACGCTTAAATATTAGTTTCCCCATATTTAATCCAATGAAAAACCCCGATATACTCACCTGTTTCCAGTGCGGCACATGCCATGCAAGCTGCCCATCTGGAAAATACACCAGCCTTAACATCAGGAAGATAGTGAGGGACTCTATCAAGAAAGACATCTCAGACCAGCCTGAACTCTGGATGTGCACCACCTGCTACAACTGCCAGGAGCGCTGTCCTCGCGGGATAAAGGTCACTGACGCAGTGCTCACGCTAAGGAGCGAGGCAGTTAAAAAAGGAAAGATACTTCCAGCTCACAGGAAGGTATGCAATTTTCTTATCAAAACCGGACAGTCCATCCCGCTTGATGATAAACACCTTGAGATCAGGAAGAAACTCAACCTCAGGACAGACGAAGCTTCCTGGAAAAAAGCCCGCAAGGAAGTCAAAGTACTTCTCAGGTCAACCGGATTCGACGAGCTGGTAAAAAGATGAAGAAATTATCCCTTTTCACAGGATGCCTGATCCCTAACCGCTATCCAGGCATTGAAAAAGCCACAATGCTCGTTCTTGAAAGGCTCGGGATCAAATGCAGCTACCTTAAAGAGGCTGCATGCTGCCCTGCGCCCGGGATATACCGCTCCTTCGACAAGATAACATGGCTCACCCTCGCTTCAAGGAACCTCGTGCTGGCTGAGGAGAAGGACACCGACATCCTGACAATCTGCAACGGGTGCTTCAGTTCGCTCATGGATGCCAACAATATCCTGAAAAACGACGCAGGGCTCAGGAACGAAGTCAATGCCCACCTCCAAAAGATCGGTAAAGAGTACAGGGGCACGATCGAAGTCAGGCACATAATAGAATTCCTCCACACTGATATTGGCGTGAAAAAACTGGGCGATGCCATAGATAAGCCTCTTGAAATAAGGGCTGCTGTGCATTATGGATGCCACCTTCTCAAGCCTACAAGAGATAGAAAGCTTGGAAGTGCGGAATGCCCTGTTTTCTTTGACGAACTGGTTGAAGCCACAGGCGCAAAAAGTGTTCCCTATGAAGGCAAGACAAGCTGCTGCGGCGCAGGAGGAGGCGTGCGGTCAGCGATGCTTGAAACCTCGTTCAGGATGACGGAATATAAGCTTGACAGGATTCAAAAGGCAGGAGTTGATTGTATTATTGATGCATGCCCTTTCTGTCACCTTCAGTATGATGCAGGACAGGTTGAGCTTGAAAAATCTGGAAAGAATTATGATATTCCTGTGCTTCATTTTACCCAGCTGCTCGGGCTTGCGCTCGGACTTACTTCTGACGAAGTGGGGCTGCACCTGAATGAAATAGTGAACCTGAAATTTGAAGAGAAGATCGCGCAGATACAGAATGGCAATAAGACTGAAATATAATTTTATTAAAAGGAGGTAGTGGGCAGGTTTGAGGGTGGTGGTTAGAAAAGATTTTGTCCCTGCCCACTATAATTCGTATATATACGAACAAAAGTATTTATAGTTTATGGACATGAAAATCGGAAAACTAAAGCTACCCGGAAACCTCGTTCTCGCCCCTATGTCGGGCATAACGAACCTGCCTTTAAGGCTCCTGTGCAAAAAATACGGCGCGTCTCTTGTTTATTCAGAGATGATCTCAAGCGAAGCGGTCGTGCGTGAGAACCCGAAAAGTTTGGCTCTTGGCAGGATCGTTTCACAGGAGAGACCGGTGGGTATCCAGTTGATGGGTTCCGAACCTGAAATACTGCTAAGATCAGCCGTTGCCCTTGAAAGAATATACAAGCCCGATATCATCGACCTGAACTTTGGCTGTCCGGCGCAGGATGTGGTCAGGAGCGGATGCGGCTGTGCGCTGCTTAATAACACGGGGATTATCAGGGAAATCATTGAATTGCTCACAGGTTCGCTGGATGTGCCTGTAACAGCAAAGATCAGGATACTGGATAGCCCTGAAATGACTATTGAGGTTGCAAAGACTATCGAAAAAGCCGGAGCTGCTGCACTTACAGTACACGGGAGGACGCAGAAGCAGGGTTATTCTGGAACGGTAAACATGGAAACAATAAAAGCCATAAAGAGCTCCATATCCATCCCTGTTATCGCGAACGGGGATATCAGGGATGAAAAGACGGCATCCTGCGCGCTTGAATATACACAATGCGACGGGCTCATGATCGGTCGTGCCGCGGTCGGTGACCCGTATATATTCCACAGGATATCGCATTATCTTAAAACAGGCGAGCTGCTTCCCCGGAGGACTTTTGATAAACGCCTGGATGATTTTTTTGAGTATGTACAACTTTGCCGCAAATATGACATGCTGACATTCAACGATCTGAAACTAAAAGCGCAGAGGTTCCTTAAGAACAGGGAGAATATAAAATGTGTGCGGGAACGTCTGAATGGGGCTGTGGATATTGATTCTATCATTAAGATCATGGAAGGGGCAAGATAGTTGACGATGCATTTAATCTGCGTTCATCCGCGTTTATCTGCGGTTCCTTATCATCAGACTCCATGGCGATCTATAATGGAAATCCTTCACATTGTTTGCTGAGGGGACATCATATATCCTCCGAAACCTATCGCCCATAGCAGGATCGGATATGCTATCATCCTCTCCATCCCACCCGGTCCCAGCCCCATGTATATTTCAAGACCATACAAAACAAGGGCGAAGATGCTTGCTAATCCCATCAGAACAGAAAAATATGAAAACGGCGCTTTAACAATTCTGCTTGCTGCGATCGCTGCCAGGGCTCCAGAGAAGAAGGTTATGAATGAAACGATCACATGGAGAAAACCCGCGGTCTCAGGGAACAAACCCACGCCAACAGCTCCGAGCCCCGAAAGACCAAACAATGCAGTAATAATTAATGAGTGGAATTCCTTCCATATTAAGAAAGAAGATGATATGATCAAAATGCCAAGAAGGATTACAGAGGTATTAAAGATAAAAGCAGAAGGCTGATACACGATGCATGTGGCGCGGCATGTAGCGCCAAGGTCGCTTATGTAATTCCCTGAAACGCTATAGCCTGGATAAAGGAACTCTGCAAGATGAATTCCAATTAACGCCAGCAACGCACCTCCGAATAATAACACCCCAACGACGCGCCCGTTGTCCATATGTTAAGATCATTTACTATGTTAATAAACATTTGCTGCCAGTGAGCTGAGCTTAATGCAAACTTGATGGGTAAGTATATGCCACAATGGTAATTATAAGAAGAGCTGGCTCGCTTAATGTTGAGCTATCAAATTTGAGTGAATTAAATGGTAATAATAAAAGGACACGAAATAGAGACAGTAATTTTTAAGAATGCTCATAATCGAAGAGCCATTCAATTGAAAAACAATATTTTTAAGTTATTAACAAGTATTGGCATCAACGAAAATGACATTGACGTCCCTGTTGAAAATATAGCGATAAAAAAAGTTAAAGCTTCTGCGACCTGGTACTATTCTGGTCACCGAATGTATTATAGCCATAACATGCAAAGTAAATTCGTTGATAATCTCCATGTTCTATTCAAGGTAATTGAGATGGAGTCCAGCCTGGTTCTTTCTGAAAAGAAGACTTTTGACGATTTTATTTCAGAGTTCAGGGAGGATTCAGATGTTGATGATAAACGCAAAGAGGCACGAGAGTTTTTTGGAGTTGCCCATGATCTTAACGATCTTGAGATAATTACTAAAAAATACAAAGAGATGGCAAAAGAATTACACCCTGATATGCCTACAGGGGACACTGAGAAATTTAAGCAATTAAATATTGCGCATAAGATCTTAAAAAGAGAATTAACCTAGATTTCATCATAAATACCTTTAATATATTACCGCCCTATTGTAAAATCCATATGCACGCCTGGACAGGAAAAACCGTAACGATCGATCTGACAGACAGCAGTATTACAGAAACAAAAAGTGATACAAATATCCTTCATTCTTTTATCGGAGGAAGAGGTCTTGGAGTTAAACTGTATTATGATGCTGTTGACCCCTCTATCGACCCTTTAAGCCCCGAAAATATCCTGATATTTGCCACAGGTCCTCTTACAGGCACTCTGGCGCCCATGTCGGGCAGGCACGCCATGGTTTCAAAATCTCCACTGACAGGCACGATATTTGATTCAAGCAGCGGAGGATTCTTCGGGAAAGAATTGAAATTCGCGGGGATAGATGCCCTGGTAATAAAAGGCGCTGCAGAAGCGCCAGTCTATATTTCTATAAATAACGATGACATAAATATACATCCTGCGGACGGATTGTGGGGAGAAAACGTCAGGTCATGCACAGGGAAACTTTCAGCACAGGGACGCGTGGCATGTATTGGTCGGGCTGGTGAGAGGCTTGTTCCCATTGCCAGTGTCATGAACGACTATAATCATGCCTGCGGGCGCGGCGGCATGGGCGCAGTCATGGGTTCGAAGAAACTCAAAGCTCTCGTGGTAAGGGGGGATAAAAGACCATTGATAGCAGATGAGGATGGATTCAGAAAGGCAAAAGAGGTGGCACTGCGCTTAATAAAAGAAGGACCCATGTCATCAAAAGGACTTAACACCTATGGGACATCAGCTGCATTGAACCTGATGAACTACCTGAAGGTACTGCCATCTGGAAACTTCCGGGATACTGAATTTAGTGGAGCAGAGAAGGTTTCAGGCGACTTCATCAAGGAGAATTACGATATTATGAACAAAACCTGCTATAATTGCATAATAGCATGCAGGCACGTGATAAAAAGCGGCGCTCTTGAGGGTCTTGAGATACCTGAATATGAGACCCTGTGGGCTTACGGTCCTGATAATAATAATTCGGATCTGGAAGCTGTCATAAGGGCGAACCGCCTCTGTAATGATTATGGTATAGATACTATATCATCGGGAAGCACGATAGCTGCTTACGCTGAGATAATGGGACAAGATTTTAAAGAATTTTCCGAACTCGTTAAAAATATAGGTGAAAGCGACGGGATCGGAAAGGAGCTTGGCAGGGGTTCCAGGGCTCTTTCAAAATCTCATGGAAAAGATGTTGCGATGCACTCAAAAGGGCTTGAGCTTCCGGGCTATGACCCGCGAAGTGTACTCGGAATGGCGCTTTCGTATGCCACCAGCAATCGCGGTGGATGCCACCTGCGCGCATATATGGTTGCGCCTGAGATACTGGGAAAGCCAAAGAAGATTGACAGATTTACATTTTCAGGAAAGGCAGAACTTGTGCAGAAATTACAGAACGAGACGGCATCTCTTGATTCCCTGGTGCTGTGCCTGTTCTCATCACTCGCCATGGCTGATGGAGAGTTTGCCGCAATGCTCAGAACTGCTACTGGTGTGGATTATTCCACAGAGGAGTTTTTAAAATGCGGGGAGAGGATATGGAACCTTGAACGGATGTTCAATATAAGAGCAGGATTCTCAAGAAAGGATGATACTCTTCCTGAGAGGTTCTTTGAGAGCGGTGGAATTGACAGGATGGAGTTTGAGAAGGCGCTTGATGAGTATTACCTCTTGAGGGGATGGGACGAGAACGGTGCACCGAAGCAGGAGAGGCTGAGGGAGCTGGGGCTGTTATAAGGGCGGGATAACTTGTCTTTATCACAGATACAGCGCCAGATAGACTACAGCCCACAAAATAAGGATAATATATGCAATTTTAAGAAACGTCGTAACCGGTCCTTCAGCTTCCGTAACTTCCCCGGCAAAACTCACAGCATCGCTCTCTGCATCCTCAACTGAATATTTATCCCCGCTCTTTAATCCAAGATAAATAGCGATAACGACTGATACCAGGAGCACAAAAAGCAGGATAAGTGAAGGCAACTGAGCCTGGGAAACTTCAATCGGCATGTTCCTCCTCCATCTCGATCATCCTGTACTTTGCTTCTTCAATATCCTTGAACTGACCTTTTCTCCATCCCCAGTAAAGCAGGATCGGGAATATTATAAGTATCACCGCGCTTGCTATAAGGATTATGAGATAATCAAGCGACATCGAAGGGTCGCCGGGCATTAAACCATCTGACATAACATGGTCTCCAAGCATTTCAAATCCTCCATTTCGTATCAAAGACACCAGGCTCAGAGAAATTCTTCTGGATATAATAAATCGCCTTCCAGCGTTCATCCTCTGGCAGCACGTATTTCCAGGGCGGCATGTTCGTGGTCTCCACACCTTCGCTCACTTTCCAGAACCACTGCCCCTGCATGGTAAAATCATTGTTGGTCTCTGTGAAATTGGCAGGTTCCGGCATGATATAGACAGAGGCGGGACCGTCCCCCAGCCCGTTCACACCGTGGCACTGGGCGCAGTACAGGTTGAATATTTTCTTTCCTTCAGTGAAATTCTTTTCATCCTGGATAATGGGTGAGCTTATCCCCGTTTTCCCGAAATCCTCTGCTTCGCTGTCCGAGAAATCACCCGGAATCACTCTTACAACTCCGTCCACGAACGTTCTCTCATACGAGATAATATTCCAGATAGCTTCTTCGGTCAGCGAAAGCTTCCACGGCGGCATAGCTGTGCCCGGGACACCCTCCATCACCCGCCAGAAATGATAATTGCTGCCCGGGAAATTCGAGATCCGGTCGTTCAGGTTGGCAGGATGGGTATTTACGTGGCGCGCATACGGACCCTGACCGCTGCCCGATGCTCCGTGGCATGGCAGGCAGCGCTGAACGAAAAGTACTTTTCCTCCGTCTATCAGGTCTGCATAGGTAGCATTGCTCTGGTTGTCCGAACCTGCATTGGCAATAATGCTATCATATGGATTTTTACTCCCTGCGTAAAGTTCTGGTACCAAGGGCTGGAAATCCTGGGTTTCGAGGTTGCGGTTTCCAAGTCCCTCAATATAAACTTCAAGATCGTGAATTTCCGTATCCGAAAGGTATGAGAAGTTCGGCATGATCGAACCCGGGCTTACCGACCGCGGGTTCCTGTGATGCATGACGTTCCATAATTTTGGCCTTACGCCTCCTATCTGGGCAAGGTCTGGACCTGTCCTTTCAGTGCCAAGAAGGTGCGGGCGGTCATAATAATAATCCCCCGACAGGGAAGTCCTCCCCAGCCCCCAGTCCTGCGGTCTTACGAACTGGGAATGGCAGTATATGCAGCCGTTGCTTTTGTACAACTCCCTGCCTCTTGCCTGTTCATCGGAATAAGGATGGGCTATTGCGGTGGGGGTATAATTCATGAGAAGATATGGAAGGATCACAACGATAAAAAACATTGTAAGGAACAATCCCAGGGCTCCGATTGTGAAAATCGGGGCGCTTTCCCTGTATTTTTCGACTTTCTTCTGTTCTGTGATCGTAAGAGATGGAGTGATCGAAGGTGTGGGTCGTGTCGAAGGTTCTGACCTGAAGGTCATCATCATATTATAAAAAAAGATATACTGCCCCAGTATTATCGTTCCGCCTGCAAGCGCCCTCACTATGAAAAGCGGCTTTAATTGAAGGAGCACGATAGCTACTGTTATGTTCTGCGTCCATCCTGAACTCTGGATAAGACCAAGGTTAGTCATTGAAGCGAAGAACAACAAAAAACCAAGTATTGTGAACCAGAAGTGATAGCTTGCAAGGCGCATCGAAAATATTTCCCTGCCTGTCACCCTTGGAATAATAAAATAAATAGTGCCCATGACAAGGAACCCGAAACTGCCAAGTAGCGCAAGATGCGCATGACCGACAGGCCACTGGCTGAAATGCAGGTACGAATTTATATCGCGCATAGCCTGGAAAGTGCCCTGCGCTGAGACAAGGAAATAAAAAAACGCGCCAATAAGGATAAAACGAAGCGGGATGCTTTCGATAAAACGGTTCCAGCTACCGCGCATGGTAAGAAGTATATTTGTGATGAAAGCAAGCACGGGTATCATCATCAGACCGCTGTTCACAACAGCCACGGTCTTGAGCCATTCAGGGATGGGAGCCTGAAGGAGGTGATGACCGCCCACACCTGTATAAACGAAAACAATGGAAAAAAAGCCTATCAGCGAGAGCATATGGCTGTAAAGGGGGCGCCTGGTAATGACCGGTACGAGGTAGTACCAGGCTGCTATGCCAAGAGTGGTGAACCAGAGACCCAGGACATTATGCCCGTAGAACCAGTTAAAGACCCCGTCCACTGCACCCTGAAGTGAGCCTGTGTCGGGATGCCACATCACGTTGCCTGTGAAATAAACTATCGGGAAAGTGAGAAACGTTCCCATTATGTACCATAAGGAACCGTATAATTTACGCTCTGTCCGCTTCTGCACCGTTTTAAAAATATTATAACCGATAAGCAGCAGGGTGATCACTATAGCTACATCGATTACCCAGATATACTCAGCGTATTCCCTTGCCTGTGTGTATCCAAGGGCAAGAAGGACCGTACCCGATGCAACTGCGAGGTTCCACAGTATGAATGTAAGGTTTCCCAGTTTTTCGCTGTATAGCTTCGTGCCAGTGAGCCTCGGAACGATATAATATGCTGCGCCGATAAGCCCTGTGGAGAGAAAACCAAAAGCTACGCCGTTGACATGCATGGGTCGCACCCGTCCGAAAGTGAGAAACGAAGTCTGCCCCAGGAACTCGGGTGCGAAAAATTTTACGGCAAGAATGAAGCCGAATGTGGTGAATAATATCAACCAGAAGAGGGATGATAAAAGAAAGTTCTTTGATGTGCTGTGTTCATTGGGTCCCATTTTTATCACTCCTGCCTGATATGTCAAATCAGGTTTTCTTAAAAGATAATTATACTATCGTTTAATAAACGTTCCGGTTCTGCGATATTGTCTAATTATAGGGAGATAAAATAGCACATCTTTGAATTTCGGCATTTATTGACCCTGAATACTTCATTTCAAAATCGTGAAAAATTTTTATAAGATTCAACAGCTTATTCCTCCCCAATTTTAAAACTATGTTTGCTTCTTCCGCAGGAGTTCTTCCTTTCAATCCCATATGTGGATGCACGAAATTATAACAATTATCCATTAGTTTCAATAAATCTTCTCCCGATTCTGAATTTTTAAATCCTCTTGTGGTTTTATATCTCTGCTTGATACGCTCATTATCTCGTTCAGCACAATTATTGTTATGCTCAAGCCCATATTTTTTACATCCAATAGGAACACCATGAACAAGTTTGCAACTCCCTCGCAACCTGTAGAAAAACATGTTGTAGGCTCTGCGATAATGAGCAAGCTTATCGGTAATGATATTTTTTGGAATACCTATACAGCCATTTCTTATTTTTTCGAAAACGTATTTAGCTCCCCAGTAATAGTTTTTCTTACCTTGGAAAAGTGACGACACCATAGGAGTATCATCCATCGAGATACTTTTACTCCATGGTGCTGCCACATGTGATCTTTGACCTTGCTTAATGAAAGACCACTTTGATATAGAGATACTGCCTCTGCAATGTGTTCTTTCTTAAAACGTCGTCTTAAGAATCCATCATCTGGGGAGAATTTTGATCCACAGTTTTTGCATTTTCTCAATCTTTTTTTCCCTGATTGATTGTACCTGTAACCTCTCCAAACACTTTCCTGACTTCCACATTTTGGACATTTATGAGTCTCTTCTCTTTTGACCGCCATAATAGATTATATGGCGATGAAGATATTTAAATATACCCCTTTAAATTGACAATATCATATATCAGCAAGTTTGGTCCTATTTATTCGGAAAAACAAAAGATAGAGGCAGGGTATGTTTGAGTTTTGCGCTCATTGCATCCCCTCCTGGCTCAATGGTATCAAAAATGTAAAAGTACTCCCCGCACCATACTTGCTCTCAACCCAAATTTTTCCTCCATGCAGCTCAACCAGCTTTCTTGAAATTGCAAGACCCAGTCCCGTTCCCCCATATTCTTTTGAAATTCCCGGGTTTGCCTGCCCGAATTCTTTGAATAATTTCCATAAATCTTCTTCCCTGATCCCTATGCCTGTATCAGAAACTGAGATTTGTGCCATATCTTTTACTTTTTTCGTGGTAATAGTTACTGTTCCTCCCTCCTTTTTACTGAATTTTATTGCATTGCTCAGCAGATTAAAAAGTATTTGCTTGAGCCTATGTTTGTCGGCTTCCATAAATTTCAGTTGAGGGTCGAATTCTTTTTTAATAAAAACATTATGCTTTGATGCTTTTTCTTTTATAAGAATGATAGTCTCATCAAGAGTCTCTGGTACAGAGATTTTTTCAACGACTAAATCTATTTTCCCAGCTTCTACCTTGCTCAGGTCAAGAATATCATTGATCAGGTTGAGCAGGAATTTGCTGCTTGTAATAACATTAGTTATATAATGGTCCTGTTTTTCGTTTATCTCCCCGGTTGTCTTCTCCTTTAAAAGTTCCGAAAAACCGATGACAGAATTCAAAGGGGTTCTGAGTTCATGGCTCATGCTGGCTAAGAACTCGCTCTTGGCTTTGCTTGCGTACACAAGACGTTCATTTTCAAGTCGTATTTCTTCTGCTTTTCTGGACTCAGTAATGTCCCTGCCGAAGCTGACTGTGCCAACGATCTCTTCTTTTGAATATACAGGTGCAGTATTTACTGACAGGATCAGATCGCTGCCATCCTTACGCTGAATTTTTACTTCATATTGCAGTATATGCCCACTAATCGTTTTCTGGAATACTTCCATAATATATGGTAGATCTTCTTTGTTGATCAGTGGAATAAAGGATTTTCCAAGCCAGTCCTCTGGTTTATATCCTGTTATCTCTTCAGAACGGTTATTGATAAATTGGAAATTGCCTTCCCGATCTAATGTCCAGATCATATCATTGGAATGTTCTATTATAGTGCGGTACCGCTCCTCACTTTCGTGCAGCGTCTCTTCCGCATGTTTGCGCTCGGTGATATCTCTTGATATTCCTGCATAGGCAGTAACATTTCCCTCCTTATCGCAAATTGGTGAAACGGTCAGGCTGACATCATGCAAACTTCCATCTTTTCCTTTTCTGATGGTTTCATAAGAATTTATCACTTGACCTGCCTTAAGTTCGTCAATGATTCTTTGTGCATCTGCCATCAAATGCTCAGGAACCATTGGTAATCTCTTTCCTGTGATTTCTTGCGAATCCCAACCATATAATTTTTCAAAGGCTTTGTTAACCTGTAATATATTCTCGTTCAAGTCAACGATACTAATCGCATCTGAAGTATTATTAAAAAACGATTCATGTTTTTCTTTGGTAATTCTGATCTCATCTTCAGCCCGCTTGCGCTGCTCGATTTCAGCCTTAAGGGCTGCCGTTCTTTCATCTACCATTTCCTCAAGTCGTTCGTTCAGCGCCTTTAATTCTTCCTGTACCCTGACCAGCTCAATATTTTTCCATACCGCGGTTTCGTACGTGGAAAAAAGAAGATCGAGGATTTGCTGGCGTTCAGCAGTTATGAAATATTTATGACCTCCAAAGAATATCTCTACGCCCATTTGCACTTTATCAGTTTCGCGCAGATGTTTATTTACGATCAGGTACTTTAATCTCGATACCAGTATTTTCTCATCATAAGGTTTTGTCATGAAGTTATCTGCTCCGCACTCCAGACCCTTTAGAACATCTCCCGGGTCAGAAAGAGATGTTAAAAGAACTACCGGGATCTTTTTGAATGCCTCATCAGATTTGATATAGCTGCAAAGTTGATAACCATCCATCTCAGGCATGACAATATCGCTAAGAACGATAGTTGGCATCTGCCGTCTCATCAGATCAATTGCTTCCCTGCCATTGCGTGCAACGCAAACCTGATAGTTGTTTTTTTGAAGAAGAAATTTCAGTTGTTCAGCCTGTGTAGGACTGTCTTCCACAATTAGTATTTCTTGTTCGCCACTATTATGTTCTATTTCCATAAATTAACCACCTATCTGTTTATTGCTGTTATTGACTAAATCTGCCAGTGCACATGCAATTTTTTCTGGCGGAAGAACGTAAATAGCTGCATCAAGATTAATTGCTTCACCAGGCATGCCATGAATAACAGAACTTTCTTTATCCTGCGCAATAGTCATAGCGCCCTTTTCTTTCATCAATTTCAACTCTTTTGCACCATCTTTTCCCATGCCTGTAAGCAAAACCCCAATTGCGTTTTTTCCGAATTCCTCTGCAACAGAGAGAAAGAGAACAGAAACTGAGGGACGAAGACCATTCTCATGATCATCTTTTGAAAGCCATATTCTGTCCACCTTAACTTTCATCTGGAGTTCATCCGGTGCGATATAAACATGTCCGGGAAGAATATATTCACCGTGAAGAGCCACATGGACAGGTAAGGAGGACGTTTGCCCAAGCCACTCCGCAAACCCCTGAGTAAATCCTTCAGCTATATGCTGAACTATCAATACGGGAACAGGAAAATTTTTTGGAAGCCCTGACAGGATTTTTTGAATGGCAGGTGGACCTCCGGTAGATGCACCAATGGCTACCATCTTGATCTGTGCTGATCGATCAAGTTTAACTTTATTCCTGGTCTGAACCTGCGCTTCCTCTCGATAGCGTGCCCATCGTCTCACTACCCTGACTTCAGACATCAATTTAACGGTCTGGACAAGCTTCGCTGCTTCTCCCTCATAGTCCGGATGACCAACACCCCGTGGTTTTTGAACAACAGCAAGCGCACCTGCTTCCATTGCCTTCATTGCCATAGACACGTCTTTAGCCCTGGATGTCCCTGTCACAATGACTATTGGCAAAGGATGCGTTTCCATGATCCGTCTGGTTGTCTCAAACCCATCCATCTCCGGCAGGTGGATGTCCATAGTGATAACATCAGGTTTCAGTCGCTCCAGAACCTCGATGGCTTCCTCTCCACTTCTTGCATGTCCGATCACCTTTATTTTTGCATCCTGAGTCAGGATATGAACCAATAGTTCACGCGCAACAGGTGAATCTTCGACAACAAGGACTTTTATCATATCAGCCTCTGGATAACCTCAAGAAGATTACTATGGTCAAAACTGCTTTTCACGATATACGCATTTGCTCCGACCTCGATACCACGTTCCTTATCTTCACGGGATTCAAGTCCCGTAACAAGCACAACCGGTAACTCAGAAAGTTTCCTGTCATTACGGATCTTTGAAGTGAGGTCAAATCCATTCATCCTGGGCATATCCAGATCTGATACTATCAGATCAAATTCCTGTGTTTGTAATGTGGAAAATGCATCTACTCCGTCAACAGCGGTTTTGACATCATATCCTGCCGATTCCAGGATATTCTTCAAAAGCGTCCTCGCCGTTATTGAATCATCAACTTCCAGAATAGATCTTCTTTTTGGTTTATCTTTTAAAACTTCTTCAGGAGCTTGAGCTGGTGCATAAGTAACCTTTACAGCAGATCTCATTAGATCATTGACATTCAGTATCGGCGCTATCCTGCCATTTCCTAATATCGTTGCACCCATAATGTTCCGTACCCTGGACAATTGCCTGCCAAGACTTTTCACAAGAATTTCCTGTTCATGAACAACCTCATCCACCACAAATGCCATGCGTTTCTCTCCGGAACGGAGAACAACTACCTGGATATTCTCATCAGTTTTATTTTTCTCTCCCTCTCCAGGTTCAAGCACATTTCCAAGCCTGATCATTGAAACAACCTGACCGTCAAGGGAAATAGTATCCCGACCTTCAACAGTCCTGATCTCCTCTGTTTTAACCCTTACTACCCGTTCCACATTTATGACCGGGATGGCAAACATCTGTTCATTAACATGGACCAGGAGTCCCCTGAAAGTGGCAAGGGTGAGAGGTACAACGATCCTGAATGTTGACCCGGTGTCAATTTTCGTTTCAAAAGAAACCATGCCGTTGAGTTTTTCTACTTTCTCATGAACAATAGCAAGACCAAGCCCCCTGCCGGAAACATCCGTAATAATTGGACTTGTGGAAACCCCTGATACGAAAACAAGTGATAGCACTTCTTTTTCGTTAAGTTTTGAAACCTCCTTCTGGGATATAATGCCGCGCTTAACTGCCACGGACTTCAGTTCCGATGCATCGCATCCTGCCCCATCATCAGAAACAAGTATCTCTATTTTGTTACTATCTTTAGCCGTGATCGCAAGCTTCACTGTCCCTCTGGGGGATTTTTTCTTAAGATTGCGCACTTCAGGCTTTTCAATACCATGGTCGATACAGTTTCTCACCAGATGAATAAGAGGATCTTTCATCTCCTCCAGGATACGCCTGTCAATTTCGATCTCTTCTCCCTGGATTACTAGGTCCACGTCTTTTCCCTGATCACGGGAAAGGTCACGCACAAGCTTTGGGAATACCCCCAGAAGCGAGGAAAAGGGGAGCATCAGCACAGTCTTCATATCATCAAGCAGATTGTCTACCATCCCACCAAGCGATTTATGATCGATCTCAGCCGACTTTGCCAGTGCAGTCAATTTGCTCTCAAGCGATTTAATGCTGGCATTGTTCGGATCAAGAATTTCAAGGATGTGATTAAACCTCACATCTTTTGTTTCGAGTGAACCCTGACCTTTCTGGATCTCTGCATGGACTTTTGCCAGCTCCTGTTTCCATAAGGCAAAAACAGCGTTAATTTTTCGCAGTTCAGTAGCATGCTGACTGGCTGCAAGTTTCAAAGAAAGCAATTCTTCAGCTTGAAGTAATAGTGAGTCAAGCTTAACTGTCGGGATTCTTACCGTTCCCTCATGTATAGCTGAATGCCTGATCTCAGGAATCTCTGGTTTTGTCTCCTCTTCTGGTTTTTCTCTTACAGAGCTTTGATGAGGTGTGACAGCAGCATTTTTCAGGATATCTTCAAAGTGCCTGATATTTTCAATAATTTGAGATTTTTCCAGGGCGGTTATCTCATCATCTTTTGAAATAAGTTTGCCGATGAAGTTAACAGCCTGGTGAAGCATATCAAATAGCTGGGGCGAAGTAATGATCTCTTTGCGTTTCAGGGCAGCAAATACACTTTCCATAGCCTGGCAGATCGATTCTATCTCTTTCAGGTTTACGGAACGGGCAGCGCCTTTCAGGCTGTGCGCCTCTCTATAGATGGTCTCGATATGTTCCATCTGCATTTTCGCATCAGCTTTCTCTAGCTCGATAAGACCTGAGGTTATTGCGCTTATATGCTCTATTGCTTCTACTTTGAATATTGAGATAAGCTTTATCAGGAACTCTTCTTCATTTTCATCCATTTATCTACCTTCCTCTATCATTGACTTCAGATTTTGCCCCAGTTCGTTAAGATCTTGCGCTGACTTTTCTGCCTGTTTTGCCCCTGCTGCATTTTGCTGGACTGCCTGTTTTATATTTTCCATGGCTGAAGCTATCTGATTTATTCCAACAAGCTGCTGCTGGCTGGATGCAGCAACCTGGGTAGCTGCCTGTGCTGCTTCTGCATTGGTATCCGCAAGTATCCTGATAGACTCACCTGCTTCAGTTGCCTGCTTCACACCCGCTTCTACAGCTTTGCTTACCTGCTCTGTTGCCATCACCGCCGCATTTGCAGCTTTCTGTACGTCGTTCAATATCATACGCACCTGTATAGTCGCCTGCTTTGACTGCTCAGCCAAATTTTTGACCTCAGCAGCTACAACAGCAAATCCTTTCCCCTGCTCTCCTGCTTTTGCTGCCTCGATTGCCGCATTGACCGCTAAGAGGTTGGACTGCTCTGCTATATCATTCACTGTTGTTGTGATATCACCTATAGCCTGGGTCTGTTCGCTGAGTTTTACAATGCTCTGGGCAACAAACTCAGCCTGTCCTTTGATCCTTTTTATTGCTTCCAGGTTCCCGGCGACAGCAGTTTTACCCTGCTGCGCAGCAGAAGCCGCTTTCTGGGCGCTTTCCGAAACATTATTCGCTTTTTCACTGGAAAGTTGAGCCGCTTGCTTGAGTTCTACGGCAGTCGTGCTTGTCTGGGTCGAAGCAGTTGCAGCTTCTGTTGAACTGGATGCCAGCTGTGTGGTCGTGGCTAAGATCTCTGATGATGAGGAAGTAAGCTGGCTAACTGCGCCGCGCAGTTGACCTGAGATGGAACGTGTAATATATAATCCAATGATAAGTCCGGCAATAAGGGCAATTATTGAACCGACGATCATCAGTTGGGAAAGTCGTGAATTTGTGGCAGCAATATCTGCATGAAATTCTACCTCTTTTTTCTCCAGGACGGCAACATATTTGTCAATTGCATCTAATAATTCAACCCTTACAGGTCGGATTTCATTAATACTGACATTAATAGCCTCTGCACGACTCCCCGCATTTAATAGTGATATAATCTTTTCCTGTTCCTGCTTATACTTAGCCTGGAGGTTAGCAATGTTCTGCAGTATGCCAAGACCTGCTTCATCGTTTTCAGATAACTCAGATTCTTGCGCTTTTATGACCGCATCATCGAATTCCCGGCGGTGTATATACAATGAATCCAGATATGATTTTGGATCATCCGGGTAAACCAAAAAACCCCGATAATCACCTTTCTGTTCATCCACTAAATATTTGAGCCTTTCAGCATTACGAATTTGTTCTATATTTATCTCAACTAATTTGTTGTAGTTACTATCAACAACTGCGAGAGCATAATATCCTGTTGCAACTGCTATTATCATCAGTAACAATACAACGGCATATCCGCCGATTATTTTTTTACCTATGGTCATATTTATATCTCCTCATGAACTATGATCTTCTTATCAGACAGTATCTTTTCGATATCAAGAACAGCCAGCCTTTCTTTCGTGACCCCTCTCAGGTACTCGGCTCTGGTACCTGTCAATGCGGGAAGGGGTGGCTGGATTTCCCGAAGCGGGATTGAATGCACTTCAAGAACGACATCTGCAAGAATACCAAACTCTATCCTGCTATTATGAACGATAATGGCTCGATTCATGTCATTAAGCCCTGTTTCAGGAAGCTCAAAAAATTTCCTTAGGTCGATGACCGATAGTATTTGTCCGCGTACGTTAATTATCCCGAAAACAAAAGGTGGTGTGCATGGTACATGTGTGAGTTCTTTCAGTGGATAAACCTCACGAACATAACCTGATTCGATCCCATAATTTTCATATGAAAGTTTAAACTCCACCACTTCAATATACTCATCGTCCACTTTAGTATCTTCAGGCTGCTTTGCAAGTGCCACGGCTCTTGCTTTAAGTATCCTCTCCTTTTCCGGTATTTGAGGCGTATATCCCGATTCAACAGCAGTTTCTATCCTGTCGCTCATGCCAGCTCCTTTCTTCCTTTAATTGAAGTTATGATCTCAGAGAGCCTGCCGGCTGTAACCCCCTCCGAGCCTGGAAGAATTTCGTCCTGCCTGAACCGTTTCACGAGCATAAGAGCATTCCCAAAAGATTTTTCAGATTCCCTGAATTTCCCCTGCAATTTGTTCAGGTTCCCCAGACCGAAATGAGCCAGCACAAAATCCTGATCAAGGTAAAGTGCTCGCTTAAGGGACTTCATTGCTTCCTCAACCAGCCCAAGTTCCTGTAATATCGTGGCGCGAAGATAATGGCAGCCCGGTTTCAAATTGTCAGTGGCTATGGCTTTTTCACACCACTCAAGCGCCTCGGTCAATATTCCCTGGTTTGCATAAGCTCTTGCCAGAAGAGTCTTTGCTTTCGTATCATGGTCAAGCGAAGCCAGCGAACCTATTTTTTCAACTACCTCTGCATATCTGCCCTTTTCGTAAAGCATTAGTGCTTCTTCATACGGTTGCAGTTCTTCAGCTTTTTTTAGTTCAGGTATAAAATCAGGGGGTTGCAAGGGTGTGATCTTTATTAACCCGGGGAGTGGGCAGGAAGGTATCATTATTGGAATAAGCTCTTCTCTCGTGTGGGATTTAATGCTGTCTTTCTTATAGATGCTGATACCCTCAAAATCGATTGTTTCAAACATAGAGAAAAGAACATGAGACCTTTCAACAGGGCTGACAATAAGCCATCCTCCTTCAACGAGAGAATGATAGAGATTCTGGATAACTTTCTTTGTAAGCTCTGTAGAGAAATACATCAGTACATTGCGGCAAAAGATAATATCCATGGCATTGGTATTGTTCAGTAGAGATGGATAGGTATCTTCTGCCAAATTATGATAAGAAAATGTTACCATTTTCTTTATGTCAGGTGATATCTCGAAACCACTTTTTGTTTTCCTGAAATATTTCCTGATCCAGCCCTGGGTTTCACGGAACGACCATTCATTATATACCCCTTCAGTCGCTTTTTGAAGAAAACAGGGGTTAATGTCTGTAGCTAAAATAGTAATATTCCAATCCACAAGATCAGGGATCATTTTATTGAGCAATATTGCAATGGAATAGGGTTCTTCGCCTGTAGAACAACCTGCACTCCATATCCTTATGTACTTCTCTTTATTGCTGCGCAGGCGTATCAGATCAGGAAGAATGTGCTCTTCGATAACCTCAAAGCTCCTATTCTCCCTGAAGAAATAGGTCTCACCTACAGTAAAATTACTTGCAAGGATCTCGATCTGTTTTCTTGTGAGCGGTGAATTGATGAGCCACCGGATGCATGATTCTGTATCCTTAAAACCAAACTCTTCTGCCGCAGAACGTATCCCGCGTTCAAGATCGCAAAACCGCTCTCTCGGAAAGTTCATCCCTATCATTGAGCTCACGGATTCTCTGAGCTTTGAAAGCACATCATCTGGGATAGCAGAGATCATAGTTCACCCCCGTGAGGTTCTTTCATGGCATTGCCCAGCAATCTGACTTCTTCAAAAGAAAGAAGGGTATCGAGGTCAAGAATAAGATTTATTCCGTCATCCAGCTTTATCATGCCTTTGACATACCAGGTGCCAGGAATAACCTCCTGTGCCCTTACGAATTCATGTTCCGAATATTGAATAACTCCGCTTACCGTGTCTACAAGAAGTGCAAGATCATGTTTTGATGCCTGTGCAATTATTAACTGATCGCTGAGGCTAATTTCCCGTTCAGGTAAGCCAAAACGTTTTCGGATATTTATAACCGGAATTATTCGCCCCTGTACATTGATTATACCAAGGACTATATCTGGCGCTTTCGGCAGAGGAGTGACTTTAACCACACGGATAATTCTTACAACGGCTGGGAGATACAGGGCGTATCGCTGCTCAGCTATGGAAAAAACAACAATTTGATCCAGATGTTCTTGCGCTATGCTCATTTTTCTTCGACCTGATGCCCTATGATGTATCAACACTAACCCAGGCTACCGTTTTTAGATATATGATTCGCCAGGTATCCTTATGTTTAATTAAATATCTTTATTACTATATATATTTACTGGTCAAATAAAATCAGGATTCTACAATGCGTTAAAAAAAGAGAACCGGAGAGTATTTAGACTCTCCTCTTTACCAGATATACTATCGCGACAAAACCTGCTATTGCATACAACACCCAATTCCATTGCGCTGGTTTGGCTGTATCCCCCTGTGTTTTTACCGGTGTCTCTGCCTGTGCCAAATTTGGCTGTAGTGTTCCAGATGGCGCTGCTGCATTCAGCGAGGATGGTTGAGAGACAGACACTGGTGTTACGACTGCTGTTGCTGTTACAGTCGGTGCATTGGTAGTTGCGGTGCTTGCTGCTTTTAATTCCACTTTTGGTGGAAGGATAGTATGTTCGAACAAAGGATAGAACCGCAACGCAGTCGAACTATCTGCCACTTTGAACTTCAATTCTCCATATAATGGTTGAACCGTGTTCTGATCAAGACTTATTGACTTATCCTTATTGTAGAGAAGCACATAACTCTCTTTTGCCTCCTTTACTTCAAATACTCCAAACTTATCTCCTGCCTTGATGTCGAGCACATTCTGGGATATTAACCATGTGTATCT
Organism: Candidatus Methanoperedens sp.; assembly: GCA_028717345.1. GTDB lineage: Archaea > Halobacteriota > Methanosarcinia > Methanosarcinales > Methanoperedenaceae > Methanoperedens. The sequence continues at coordinate 26,070 of JAQUNZ010000001.1, read as the reverse complement.
GAGCTGGACAAGAGCCGACATTCCCTCTGCGCCTGTGAAAATACTTTCCACATAAGTGACAAATACTGGTACATTAGATTCACCGCTTACGCTTTTCTCAACATAGGAATAAACTTCTCCCTCATTCACAACTTTGCTGTCTATGGTTTTACCATCCTTAGTGAAATTAAGCCACGCCTGTCTTGGAGATATGGTTGTATCGAGTGATTCAACCGTAAGGTTGTAACCTTCTCCAAGGTTCCAGGATGTTCCCAGCTTCAGGGTCTGTTTTTCTTCCTTCTTCTGCTCTTTTATCAGCCTGGCTAACTTATTCGCTTTACCGTTCACTGCTACGAAAAGAGTTCCGAACCAGCCAAGCCGGGCATATTTGCCTCCTGTTGTGCTCTTAATAAATCCGGTTGCAAGACCATTATCAACCTTCTTTCCTGTTTCGGTATACAAAGTATAGTTTGTATCTGTGCGCGAGGTATTGTACAGAAGATTTTCTTGCTGGATCACCCGGCTGTTAACTTTTAAAGTTGATGGCAATTGGTTTATCGTGAGAGTCTCACTTTGCTTAAGTTTATTTCATCGATCTCCGGTTAAGCCCACCAGTCATCCCTGAACCGATATCTGTTGATTTGAGGTTAATTGCTATAATTATTTTTCCGATAACGATGAAAATAACAACACCGATCGCTACCTGTAAGGGATATAACAGAAGCATTTCTCTTGGAATAATTGTCGGTAACAGTGATATCGCTGCGGCAGGAGGAAAGACAAATTGCATCCGGCGGAATAAAAAGAATATCCATATAACAATACATGCAGCTGTAACCCATAAAGGCCAATTTAACAAAAAGTGAGTCACTTCCACCCACAGTATCCCTGAAATAGAAGCAAGCAAAAGCAACAGGAGAAGACGTAGTGGCTTTTGACAGACCTGACCGCACGGGTTGGAAAATTCAATAAAAGTAACGATCAAGGGTGGTGATATAATATATATAAATTTTGATTTAAAAGCAATTATTAAAACAAAAATGACCCCGATAAAAAGCATTAACCAGTGACTGGTTTTCATTGTTTCCCATGGTTTCCTCTCCTCTATGTTTAAATTGGAGGTTAACCTGATTGGCGAATACCCGCTAAAATGAAAGCGGGTCAACAAATCCCTGCCTGCAACGATGCACCCTGAGAATATGAAGACAGAAAGCGGATAATAAAGACTATCGAAATTTAAAAAAATCGGTAGAATACCGGCTGATATTGATGGTAAAACGTTCGAACGCAACAGGTATAACTGCAAACCGACAAGGATAAAAGTAAAAGTAATCAGGATTTCCGGATTATAAGGCAGAAAGTGAAGTATCCCTACACCGGTTATTGCAGCTAAAGTGGGAGACAACCATAAGTAAAGGGGTTTATCTGCCAATGGTGAATTCTCTATCAGCCAGGCGGCAATAATTAAAGTGGCAATTTCAGGAAAAATAATTTCTTCGCCAAAGGTCGCAGATGCTGCAAAGAACATAAAAACTACCAACAAAACCGCAGCCAGTGGCGCTATTATTCTCTTCATTATATTATGTGGCCTCACCTATTTCCTTTTCCAGCATCTCCCTGATTTTATGCCCGATTTCTTTTGCTTTCTCAATGATATCCTTCTGGTCTTCTATTGCAATATATTTATCCTTTGATGGCACTGCTCCTTTGCCGAATAACAGCGGAACTCCGCTTATTTTGCAAGTCCCTCCATGCCCGCATGAAAGGCATGCGATGTTCCCTGTTCCGCTTACTTTCCCGGCAACATTGATCCCTTCCATTTGCATAAAAGCGGCGATCTGGTCAGCAGCCTGGTCTACGCTTGGTATTCCCCGCCCGACCCCGACTGCCACGGCTGCTCCGATCTTACCTTTATTAAGCATTCTTTGATGATGCATGGAGTACATGCGTTCAGTCAGCATTTTTGTTCTTGAATCAAGAGTGCCGTAGGTAGGATAGCCGCCAATAACAAGTGCGTCACATTCTTTGATTTTGGTTTCAACGATATGCCAGTCGTCCTTCTGCTTGCAAATGTTGTCCTTAGTGCAGCCAAGACATGCCCTGCACGGATGGATATCGTAGTCTGAAAGTTTAATGAATTCGTAATCAATGCCAGTAGCTTCAAGCACTGTTTTGACCAGCCTGTCGGTGTTGCTGTTTTTAACAGGGCTCCCGCTTATTCCTAACACCCGCATTTTAAATCACCTGCTTTTCTACTGCGGTTCTTGATTTTCTCTTTAATGAGTTTCCCCAACCTCCTGGCTTCATCCATCACATAGGGTTCATCTTTTACAGACCTGTAACTTTTCAGGAATTTAGCAGAGCCGTGTGCATACGGCTTGTTATCAGGAAGGAGTTCAAGATAACCCTTATACGCTTCCTCAACACCCAAATCCATACCTGTCAGTTCTTTTGAGTACGCATTCCAGACAGTATAATTGCACGTCTCTCCCGGACCGCACACAAAACAGCACGGCGTACCTTTCGCAGTCATGCTGCCTACGATTTCCATCCCCCCGGCGCGAAGGGCATTTCCCATCCACTCAGCTACCATCTTTTCAGCAGCTACTCCTACTGCTACTGTTGCAGCAAGTTTCCCACCGGTCTGGAGTTTTACATGCCTCTTTGAATAAAGCCTCTCTATGAACGCCTTTGTAAAAGCGCTTGCTGCGCCATAATATGTTGGCGAACCGACAACTATGGCATCTGCTTCCATCACTTTTTTTGAAACCCACTTAAAATGGTCATTGATAACACATTCATTGGTATCAACACATTTCATGCAGGCGATACAGGGACCTACATTAATTTCCGATAATTTTACGAAATCTGTTTCTGCCCCTGTTGCATCAAGTATCGCATTTATCAGCGTATCCGTGTTGCTGTCCTTTGTCGGACTGCCACTTATTCCTATAACTTTCATATAATTATACCTCCTGAAAATCTTTTTTTATCTAAGTCAGCGGTACAGCAAGAGAATCAAGGAATTTATTGTAGCCTGTGAACAGTTCCATGACCCCAAGCACCTCTACGATCTGGCTTTCTGTAAGACCGAAAGATTTTAGTTCCCTTGTTTCAGCGTCAGTAATCTTATGCGGGGTCAGTGTTGCTTTCTTTGCATAGTTCAGGATCAATTTGTCCCTGGGCGAAATCAGGGAACTCTCGATGTTATTTGTGAGGTCATCTATTCTTTCCTGGCTGAATCCCATCATCGAAAGCGCCATTGAGTGTGAAGCTACACAGTATTTACAGCTATTTGCAGCAGATACCACTACTGCTATCTGTTCCTTAAGCTCCCGTGGAAGTTCGCCCCCCATCAGCAAGACCTTTGTCTTTTCCCAGTTCACTTTGAGAAGCGCTGGAAAATTGGCGTATGTCTTGAAAAGGTTCGGAACCATCCCGAATGCTGCTTCTATATCTTTATAGACCGCCTTAACCTCGTCACTTGCTTCGTAATTCTCTACAAGTTTTATTCTTTTCATGTTGATCACTATTTGAGATAAAATAAACAGGGCTTTAGAGCCCTGCTCTTTCAACTATTACATCCGCAACTTTTTTTGCGCTCTTAAAGGGAAAATCGCTCATGATTTTTCCTCAGTCATTGCTTTTATCTCACCTGCTGTTCTGGATATCGGGCAGCCGGAGGCATGTTTTTCACATTTGAAACATGCGCTTTTTACAGCCGCCAACGACTTCTGTGCTTCTTCTTTTGTTACTGTTTTGTTTGTATATTTCCATTCAGGCATTTAATTCACCTCGATAACATATTGGCAGGTTATTGAGATATACTTAGTCGTCATAAAACTATACAAACTACAGTTTAATATACGAACATAAGAGCTCAATGGATAGAATTAATAACACTGCATGACATTTAGCCTTAAAATTGCGAGGTAGAATGCCGAAAAGAAGCGACATAAAAAAAGTCCTGCTGATAGGTTCAGGTCCTATCATGATAGGACAGGCGGCAGAGTTTGATTTTTCAGGTAGCCAGGCATGCCGCTCACTGAGGGAAGAGGGTATCAAGGTCGTCCTTGTCAACAGCAATCCTGCAACCATAATGACAGATACAGACATGGCTGATGCCATCTATATCGAACCCCTTGAACCTGAGATAATAGCACGGATTATAGAAAAAGAAATGCCGGATGGCATCATTGCAGGTCTGGGTGGGCAGACCGGGCTTAATATTACCTCTGAACTTGCAGAAAATGGGGTCCTTGATAAATTCGGTGTCGAACTTCTTGGCACATCGCTTCAGGCAATAAAAGATTCTGAAGACCGCGACCTTTTCAAGAAAAAAATGATAAGCATCGGAGAAAAAGTTCCCCGTTCAAAGGCTGTGAAAACACTGCAGGAAGCAGAAGCCTTGATCGATGAACTTGGTCTTCCGCTCATAATACGCCCCGCATACACGCTTGGGGGCGCAGGCGGCGGCATTGCGTACACAAAAGAACAGCTTCTTGAGATAACAGAACGGGGACTTACACGCTCACGCATCCATCAGGTGCTGATAGAGGAAAGCATCATCGGATGGAAGGAATTCGAATATGAGGTAATGAGAGACAAAAACGACACCTGTATCGTTATATGCAACATGGAGAACATCGACCCTATGGGGATACATACCGGTGAGTCAATTGTCGTCACGCCATCGCAGACCTTATCTGATACTGACCACCAGAAACTCCGAAGCGCGTCTATAAAGATAATCAGGGCGCTTGGAATAGAAGGAGGATGCAACATCCAGTTCGCAGTTCGTGATGATGAGGTCAGGATCGTAGAAGTAAACCCCAGGGTTTCGCGATCATCAGCACTGGCATCAAAAGCAACCGGTTATCCCATAGCGCGCGTTACTGCCAAGATCGCTATCGGTATGACGCTTGATGAAATAACTAACGACATCACAAAAAAGACACCAGCATCGTTTGAACCCACAATCGATTACACTGTTGTCAAGATCCCGCGCTGGCCATTTGATAAATTCGTGACAGCAGATATGCATCTTACCACAGCCATGAAAAGCACCGGGGAAGTGATGGCTATCGGGCGCACGATCGAGGAGGCACTGCAGAAAGCAGTCCGCTCGCTTGAAGTTGATATGTTCTTCGGGTTCAAAGAGTGGAGCGATGAAGAAATAATAGACATCCTGCGCCATCCCACGCACGAGCGCCTCTTCGTCATATACCAGGCACTTCGAAACGGCACGACAAGTGATGAAATATGCAGAATGACAAATATCGACCCCTTCTTCATAAGAAAGATAAAGAACATCATCGATATCGAAGATGCGGTAAAGAATGACTTTTCGATCGAAATTCTTAGAAAAGCAAAGCGCATGGGTTTGACCGATGAAAAAATCGCTTCCCTTTGCCTCAGGACGCGCGAAGAAATTAACGACATGCGTAGAGTTAATGGCATCAATCCCACATACAAAATGGTAGATACCTGTGCGGCAGAGTTCGCGGCTGCCACACCGTATTATTATTCTACTTACGAAGACGAGTGTGAAGCCGCCCCAACGAACAGGAAGAAGGTACTCATCATTGGTTCAGGTCCTATCCGCATCGGGCAGGGCATCGAGTTCGACTACTGCACAGTGCATGCGGTCACTGCCCTTCGTGAGGAAGGGATTGAAACACACATAATAAACAATAATCCTGAAACAGTTTCAACTGATTATGATACTTCAGACAAGCTGTTTTTTGAACCCCTCACACTTGAAGATGTCATGAACGTTATTGATAGGGAGCGCCCTTACGGCGTAATGGTGCAGTTCGGAGGTCAGACCTCTGTGAACCTTGCCATCCCGCTTAAGAAAGAGCTTGACCGCAGGACTGACCTGAACACTGTTATCCTCGGCACCACGCCCGACAACATGGATATTGCGGAAGATAGAGGGCGTTTCAATGCAATGATGAAACAGCAGGGTATCCTCCAGCCAGAGGCAGGATGCGCCACCAATTACAGTGAAGCGTTCAACGAAGCAAAAAGGATCGGCTATCCGGTGCTTGTCCGCCCGTCATACGTTCTCGGCGGACGGGCGATGGAAATAGTATATGATGATAAGGATCTTGCGCGTTACCTGAAAGAAGCTGTCAAAGTATCTAATGAACATCCCGTGCTGATAGATGATTTTCTTGATAATGCCGTTGAAATAGATGTTGATGCCATTTGCGACGGGAAGGAAGTGCTTATAGGAGCGATAATGGAGCACATCGAAGAAGCGGGCATTCATTCTGGTGATTCAGCCTGCGTTATCCCTCCGCAGTCACTGAAGCCTGAGATCCTTGCTATTGTTCGCGATTATGTTAAGAAGATAGCACTCTCTCTTGGTGTTGTCGGGATAGTGAATATCCAGATGGCAACAAAGAACGGCGTGGTCTATGTGCTTGAGGCAAATCCCAGGTCAAGCCGCACGATCCCATTCGTTAGTAAGGCTGTCGGGCTTCCGCTTGCAAAGATCGCAGCACGGGTCATGGTGGGTCATACGCTGAAAGAACTCGGATTCAAGGGCGACCCGGTAACAAAACATGTTTCAGTGAAGGAAGTCCTCCTGCCTTTTGATAAACTCCCGGGCGCAGACCCGTTGCTTGGTCCTGAGATGAAAAGCACAGGTGAGGTAATGGGTATAGATTATGATTTCGGGCGCGCATTCTTCAAGGCTGAATGGGCTGCTGATAACATACTACCGCTATCAGGGACCGTGTTCATGTCAATACGGGACGAAGATAAAACTCAAATAGCAAAGGTGGCAAAAAAAATGGAGGCTGCAGGACTGCATCTGATAGGAACGCGCGGCACTGTGAAATTCCTGTCGCAGAATGGGATACAGATGGATATCATAAACAAAGTGAGCGAGGGGGGTCATAATATCGTTGACATGATACATAAGAAGGAAGTTAGCCTGATCATCAATACACCCAGCAGCAAGCAGACAGTGAAGGACGGTTTCCAGATACGGCGCGCTGCTGTGGATTTCAGCGTGCCTTATATTACTACCATTCAGGCTGCACTGGCTGCGGCAGATGCTATCGAGGCGATGAATAAGGGGAAGATAACGATACAATCCATGGGCGAGTATCATAGCGGTTTAAGATCAAATTGATGTGAGATCGCTTCAGGAATAACATGAGGAGAAAAAATAATTAAACAGGGATGGTGCGCTCCTTCTCCTCCAGAATCCGCAGCATATGCATGATAGCATGGTCGCAGATGGGCGCAAGCTCGCCGTTACATATCACGAGGCTTGGGGTACAACGAGGAACTTGGTGCGCTGCCAGTTCCTTTACGATACTCATTTCTTTTTATTCTAATAATTTTAAAAATGATTTTCCCTTATCTGTCAGGTAATATAATTTCCTTCTCCCTGATATCTTATATTCAACTAAATTGTTCTCTTGCAAGTCTTTTAAATGTTCGTATGCTGTCGATAACGGGATTCCAAGAGTAGTAGCAATCTGATACCCATGCACAGGGCTTTTATTGATTTCCTCTAAAATCTGTTTTTTAGTTTCGCCGATAATACCCATAATCTGGGTATATCTATATGTGCATTTAAACAAAAACTATATATCGGAAAAATCCGATATATTGACCTGTACTTAAGGAGAAGAAAATATCGCAGGTATTGAAATGGTAATAAAGAAAGAAGTGTATGACTACGTCTTTTACTCAGAAATCGGTGTAACGTTTTCTCAGATAGCAAAGTGTTTTGCTATCACCAAGAAGGAGTCAGAAAAGCTAGTGGAGAACCTTGTAGATAAGAGACTACTGCAAACTTTCAATGACGGTGGCGGTTTTACTGCATACTGGCTTGAGAAATATCCAAATCAGAATGCGTTGCAAAACTTATCGCTAAACTCCAGTGTAAGAGGCCAGAAGCAATGATGTCGCCAGAGGAAAAACGGAAAGCACTGGAAGAGTGCAGGCGTATCGAAGCGGAACTCCTGAAAGAGCAAAAGCATATGAAAATCTTGCAAAAAGGCAAGGATGAAGATGAATAAACTCTAAATCTGGAGACTACCATCTTTTTCATAGCATACCAGGAATACCTCCTTCTTCTGAGACAAGTCCCATATTCTCTTCATTTCTTCCCTGCATTCCGCAGTCATCATCTCTGCCCTGAATCTCTCCTTCCGCAAAAATGACATTCCATTATATTTTCCTCCTGCTTTTTAGATTCTTTTCCCACTTACCGGATGATGGTATATAAGCCGTGATGATTGCCAGATAATCATCCTTCGGCGCACATACCACATGAATTGTTCTGCCAGATTCATCTGGTTCAATGCATGTGTAGTGAAAAGCACCTTCTTTTTATAGTCACTGCCGGAATTGAATTCGACCATACTGAAGGTCGCTGAACAAACTGAGCCAGGAAATTCTGTAATCATCAATCAAAATAATGATTGAACAATAATAATCATCCATATCCCCATCATTTTATATCCTAAAAAAAGATAAAGGCAGTCCCATGGACAAAGACATCATCAAAGGCGTAAAGAAGAACGTATTTATCCTCGGTCTTGTCAGCTTCTTCACCGACATCAGCAGCGAGATGCTGTACCCCATAATCCCTATCTTCCTCACAGCAGTTCTTCACGCCCCGATGTCCGTTGTCGGACTGATAGAAGGTATCGCAGAAAGTACAGCCAGCTTCCTTAAAGTGGTATCAGGATGGCTTTCGGATAAGTCAGGAAAAAGAAAACCATTTGTGATTTATGGATACAGCCTGTCCACTATTGCCAAACCCCTGCTGGCATTCGCGGCAACATGGCATTTCGTGCTTGCTGCGCGCTTTCTTGACAGGTTCGGGAAAGGCATCCGCTCATCAGCAAGGGATGCGCTCATCGCGGATTCCACAGAAACACAGTACCGGGGAAAAGCCTTCGGTTTCCACCGCGCGCTTGACAGCGTTGGGGCGGTCATAGGTCCGCTTATCGCCCTTGTGCTGATGTACTATTTTGAGATCAGCAAATGGGATACTGACGCAAGCTACAGGATGATATTCCTGATAGCGTTCATCCCGGCGCTTATCAGCGTGCTGCTCCTGCTGTTCTTTGTCACCGAGAAAGCAGGTGAGAGAAAGGACGGATTGAAGTTCAGATTATCTGATTTCAGCCGCGATTTCAAGATATTTCTCCTGATATCTGTGGTCTTTGCCATCGGCAATTCAAGCAACGCATTCCTGATACTTCGCACAAAGGACATCTTTGAGAACTTCGGGGGCGTTCCCCTGATCATCACATCCACATTCGGCTCAATCGGAATCATTGCAGTTGTAATATTGACTTATGTAGTTTATAACATCACTTACTCCCTCTTGTCAATGCCTGCGGGCATGCTCTCAGACAGGATCGGGCGACGGAATGTTATGATAGGCGGCTTCCTGATATTCTCCATTGTCTATCTTGGTTTTGCGATTGCTAACGCCGGATACATGGTCTGGGTCCTGTTCGCAATATACGGTTTCTATATCGCAATGACAGACGGGGTTAGCAAAGCATACGCAGTGGATCTTGTCCCTGCTGATAAAAGAGGCACAGCTATCGGTCTTTATTATACAGCGACAGGGCTCATGGCTCTTATTTCAAGCATTATAGCGGGATTGCTGTGGGATCTTGCAGGAGCGGGCGCGCCGTTCCTGTTCGGGAGCGCGACTGCGCTTGTGGCGGCGGTTATGCTTGTCGTTCTTATGCCGAAAAGAAACCATATATATCCACAAGACCATATCCACAGCTCATGAAAACGATCATCATCGGAGGCGGACTTGCAGGGCTTGCTGCAGCTTACAGGCTTGCTGGAAAGGATGAAATAACCATCATCGAGAGAGATCATGAACTTGGGGGCATGGCATCAAGCTACAGCATTGAAATTCCTGGTTCAAAAAATGGCGTATATCATATCGAGAAATATTACCATCATATCTTTGCAAGCGACAGGGAACTTATCTCTCTTATAGAAGAACTGGGGCTTGGCAGCAGGCTTGAGTGGTTGCGGGGGACAACAGGATATTTTTTCAACGGCAGGATATACCCGATGAACACGCCCCTTGAGATACTGCGTGCTCTCCCGTTGATGGATGTTATCAGGCTGACATGGCTTGTAATGAAAGCCAGGACCATAAAGGACAGGACTCCTTTTGATGATATCACTGCGAAACAGTGGATACTTGAAACTGCCGGGGAATCGGTTTATAATAATTTTTTTCTTCCGCTTCTTTCAAGTAAGTTCGGAGACAATAAAGATAAAGTCTCTGCTGCCTGGTTGTTGGGACGCGTGCAGATACGCTCCAACAGGGGCGCAAAAGGTGAGAGGCTTGGGTACATGCGCGGGGGATTCCACGCACTTGTTGAAGCAATGGCTGATAAGCTTAAAGAGAAAGGATGTAAAATATTAAAGGGGAACGTCTATACGATAGATATAATTAACGGAGTTGTCAAAGGCGTTGTTGTGGATGGAAAACGCATTGAATGCGATCGGGTTATCTCAACTGTCGCTCCGAATGTCCTTGAAAAAATAATGGATACAAAACATTCAGGAATTAACACTAATATAAGTTATCAGGGCACTGCTTGCGTGCTTTTCGGGCTCAAGGAAAAGGTCATGGAAGATACCTACTGGCTCAACATCAAAGAAGATGTCCCTTTCGGCGCTGTGATCGAGCATACCAACTTCATTCCTGAGCAGGATTATGGAGAGCATTTGATGTATGTGACATCTTACTTCCAGAACCCTGAGAGTGCCCTGTGGAAAAAGAGCAATGATGAGGTTGTCGAGCTTTATATAAAGGGTCTTGAAAAGCTCTTCCCGGGGATCAGGGGAAAAGTGAACTGGTGGCGCTTACGCAGAGATATTGACACTGCACCTGTGTATGAGGTCGGATACGGGAAAAAAGTGCTTCCATATAAGACAAATATTAAAGGGCTTTACCTGGCTGGCATGTTCTCAGAGGCGAACTATCCTGAAAGGAGCATGAACGGGTCAATTGTTGCAGGGTTCAGGTGCGCCGAAACTGTGCAGAACTCTAGAATAAGAACAGAACCGTAGCAGAGTTTTTATACTTTACAGGAATCACCCTGTTAATGCCAAAAGGGCATATTAACTTTATATTACTATGGTGATACAAATGATAGCAGAGAAACTTTTCAGAAGAAAATCTTTAATATTAGTGATCGGAATTACGATATTTTTATTATTGCTTATCGGGCCGGTAGAAGCGGCATCGGGAAACAGGGTATGGAAAGAAGGAATGCCAACCACATATACCTGGAACTCGCACAGTTTTGCCGGGTTTTATTATAACCTGGACGAGAACCTTGGCACTGAAAAACTTACAATTACTGATATCGATAGAACGATAGAAGAGGGGGATCTTACATATACCACAATGCCGATCGAAGTGGATTTTGAATACCCGAAATTCGGAAAATACCAGGTCATCGGTTTCATGGCTGATAAATATTTTGCGGGATATGGCGGGGAAAGCGTCATATCTGGAAATGATGCGATAAGCCTGCTTGGCAGAAATCAGCTTCACAAGGTCCTGCTTGACGATAAAGAAAAGCGTGTGATCAATGAGGGTGGTACCCTGACGCTGAAAGAAGGATATGTGCTGAAAATGACAGAAGTCGATATCAGCGCAGGACCTGGACAGATATGGGTGACCCTTTTAAAAGACGGGGACGAAGTTGACAGTGATGTGGTTTCCGGGAATGATAATTATGTTTATTCTACAAAATTAGGCGGTGAAAAAGATGTCCCGCTATTGGCGGTTCATTTTGAAAACGTGTTCAGAGGCAGGGAAGTGAACGCAGCGTTTGTCAGGGGTATCTTCCAGATATCTGAATCCTTTACAAAAGTAAGAAGTGGAGATCGATACGGAGAACTTGAGATCAGCGGTGTCAGTTCTGGTGGGATAGACATGACCAACAGGAACTCATTATCCCTGTCTCCGGGTAATACCGTTGATCTTGTTGGCAATCTTAAGATAATAGTCGCAGATAGCGACACACTTCGTTTTGCCCTGTCAGTAGAGAGGACTGGGGCTTTTGAGATGAGGGGTACAATTTATCCCTCTTCGCATCCCAGGACTTTTGAATGGAACCCGATGAACTTCGGTCTTAACATCGGAGGGACGAACCTTGGATTTTACTATGACATGGACAAAGACGTGGGAAAAGAAAGTCTCAGGATAGAAAGAATAAGCGATAGAACTATTGAAGAGGGAGACCTGATATATTCAACAACATCAGAAGACGTGGACTTTGAATATCCAAAATTCGGCAGTTACCAGATCATAGGATTCATGGCTGACAGGTATTTCGCAGGTTATACCTCGAATAGCATGATATCAAACAAAGAAACAAAAAGTACCCTGGGGAGGCTCGAATTGCATAAAGTGCTTATTGATGATGACACAAATAGAAAGGTTACAGATGGCACCACGTTGACATTGAAAGAGGGATATGTACTTAAGATAAAAGATGTTGATGTCGGAGCGGGCCCGCGACAGGCATTGATTTCATTGCTGAAAGATGGAGTTGAAGTTGATACTGACGTAATAACAGGAAGTGATGATTATCTCTTCTCTAAGAAATTTGGGAGCAAGGACGACCTTCCTATTATAGCAGTGCATATTGATAACATATTCCTGGGCAGGGAAACAAACATGGTCTCTGTAAGGGGCGTTTTCCAAATATCAGAATCTTTCACGTCAGTAAAACCGGGCGACAGATTCGGGGCGATGGAAGTGAAAACAGTCAATACAGGCAGCATTGAAATGGCAAATGTAAATTCTATTGACCTTTCTTCAGGTAGTACAGTGGAATTATTTGGGAACATAAGCTTCAGGGTGGCTAATTCTGACGATGTGAGATTTTATCCATTTGTTTATGTAACACCTGATATGATTTCAAGCCAGCTTTTAATCGATGCACCTCTCAAAGCCACTGCTGGAGAGGCTATAAAGATAAAGGTCACAGCAGGAGGAAAACCAGTTGAAGAGGCATTTATTTCCATCAATTCAGACATGGGGCAGACAGACATTGATGGGTTGCTGAACTTAACCCTGAAGAAAACAATGAAAGGCGGTACTTACAACATAACAGCGACCAAACTCGGCTACGAAAAGACAAGCAAAGAACTGGTTGTCCAGGGCTATGTTGAGAACAGGCTCAGTATTGATGCGCCTGCAAAAGGAAACCAGCTTGGGAACATAACGATAAGGGTGTTGAACAAAGACCAGCCGGTTGCCGGGGCGTCAGTGAGCTTTGATGATAAGGATATAGGTGTAACTGATAAAAATGGCGAACTGAAATATACGCTTGAAGATAGTGGAATGCATACAATATACGCATCTATGACAGGATTTGCAAAAGTTGCAAGGGACATAGAGGTCAGGGTTCCCTTTGCAGAGTTCAAGGCTATTGATATCAGCGTAAAAAATGTTGTGTTCTCGAACGAAAAAGCTGAAATAAAGACAAATATCACAAATATTGGCACAAAAGCAGCGACGCTTCCAGTAGGGCTCATAGTCAACAACACTGAGATTTACTCAATGCCGGTAACTCTTGCTGCAGGGGAAGTTAAGGAAGTAACTTTCAGCAAAGAAGTGTCTCAGTTCCCGGGTAATTATACTGTCGAGGTACTGGGACAGAAGAAGACTGTAGAAGTAAAGGAAGCGCCGTTCAATGTATTCCTTGTGCTTGGCATAATAATCGTTGTCGGAGCTGTGGTGATTTACTTCCTGACGGCAAAAGGAAAGCCTGGTTCCGGGACAATAGAAAAGCAGTCAGGGGAAGGAGAACTGAAAAAATAAGGAGGAACAGTATCTGGATACCAAAGAAACGATCCGCCTGCTGAATGAAGCTTTTGTCCATGAGATCGAAGCTACTATGATATACGTGCGCAATGCCTTTGTCATCCCCCAGTGCGACCCGAGCAGGGTCACGGAAGCAATAGCTGTCGATGAGATGAGACACATGAACTGGCTTGCTGACCTGATAGTGAAACTGGGCGGCAAACCCAGCATGGAGCATAAAGAGCTTGATTTTGGCGGGGATGACCTGAGAAGCCAGTTAGAGAAGCAGGTTGTCCATGAAACAGAGGCTATAGAGATGTATAAGAAGCAGATCGGGCTTATCGACGATGCTGAAATAGTTGGTGTCCTGAAGCACATACTGGATGAGGAGAAGCGGCACAGGAAGGAGTTCAGGATGAGGTTGGAGAGGATGGGGTGATTTGTTATATATATTAACCTTCTTATCTCACCTGCCCATTTTTAAAGCAGTTTTCAGGTTAATTGGCTTGATGAAATTCTGTACTAAATCAAAATGAGCATCGTCTGTTAAAACATGCTTGATATTTTCAATTATACCGGTAGCAGCAATCAAAGAATCACCAAGTGGAATCTTGTATATCATATGCAGCTCACCTGCACGTATTGCCATTGTCCGATCAGTATCTACGATCTCTATGTTTGAGGAAAGCAATTCGTTTAATTTTTTCTTGTAAATGTCCTGACCAAGGAAAATAAGCAATTCAGACAGGGTAGTAACTGAAATTACCCCTTTGATTTTTTCGTCATCAATTGCCTGTGAAAGTTTCACATACGAACTATCCTGAGTTGTGAGGAGGTCATGAATATGCATTGTATCGATCAGGATCTTATTCATCTATTCTATCTCCAATTCTCTCGCATTTCTCTCAATTTCTTTCTTGCTTCTTCCGGTGTATATAATGGCTTTACTGATCCGCATAGATCTACCAATTTGGTTTTTGGTTTGATTATTATATATTTATCCTCCTCTATGAAGGTCACTTTCTCGCCTGTTTTAAACCCATATTTTTTTCTGAGCCTTGACGGTATTACTATCTGTCCTTTTATGCTGACTTTTGAGGTTTCCATGTTATACACCGTTTTACCATGTTTTACTTCATGGATTATATAGCTTATCATATCCTGATTGGAGAGAGAATATCGGCGCCATGGATTAATTAATATTTAAAGAGTGATAAATGTGCGGCGCCCATCAGTGGTAAAATCCATTACTCTAATCTCTGTGGTCTTATTTCTCCCCCAGTTCCGCCCTTATAACCCTCATCATCCCATGATCCCTAATCCACACCACCTCAGTCTCCAATAAATTGATCCTTTTTCTGTAATAAGGCGCATCCAGCACCAGCGTCTCATATTCCCCTCCCTCCCCCGCAAGATGCACTCTGTACTTCCTGTTAAGCGCCAACAAATCCTCGATCAGTTTTTCATCAAACCTTCGCCCAAGCCATGACTCATCCATCCCCCCTGCTGCTACCTTGACCATCCTTATATCCATCAATTTGATCATTTCACGAAGGAGAGCTTCAGGTTCATTATGCCACAAAGGCGCATACATCGTAATTCCGAACTCATCGCATATACGCTGAACGCGCGAAGCCTGATATTCAGATGCTATGGCGCCGACAGCGACACCATCAACTTTCACACTGCCAAGCGCACTCTTGAGGTCTTCAAGTTCCTTTTCCTTCTCACCAGACGAAGGCGCACAGGTCAGGGGGATCCCGCATGCCTCTGAAATGAGATGCGTAAGATGGATGTTCGCAGAATGGAACATAAAAGAGTCTTCATTCTCAGGCATTATTGTTACCAGGTCTGTTACCACATGACCTTCCTTGATCGCCCTGTATATGGCAAAAGATGAGTCTTTGCCCCCTGATATCAACGCAGCCAGTTTCATTCGTCGAATTCTGACCTTTTCTTCTTTTCCTTTTTCTCTTTTCCGCCCTCGAATTCCTCAACGTCCACAACATCAAGCGGAGTATCCTTCAAGGCTTTACCGATAGTGGATTTTGCTATCCTTGCAGCATGTTCCTCGCTTTCAGCATCATAAACTTTCATCTCAAGCAGTATGCCCACAAGCGCATAGCCCGCCGCCATAAAGACACTGTCAAAAGCCTCCCCGCACGCAGGGCAGTTTGTTGAGCCAACCTCAATCTCAACGAAATTCAGGTCTGGATTGAGCTTTTTTCCCACTTCTGATATTGCTATGTTCATTGCGTCCTCGACGCTATCCACACTCTTCACAAGCCAGGCGGCTTCCAGTGTAACAATATAATTCGTCATTTTATTCCTCTCTTAGATCGTAAACAGGTTCCCATCACTAACTTTGAACACACCGAGCTTAACACCTGCATCAAGCCAGGCGTGCCCGTAACTGAAACACGCAAGGGCATTCACTTTATCCCCCTGTTCAAGAAAGAACCTGCCGTCATCATAATATGCCTGAGCCATCGTGGAAAAATCATCAGCCACTTTCCTCAGATGAGAATTATCCTGCGCTGAGACTTCAAATGCCAACAGTGCCCTGCTTAACAGGTTCTCATATCTTTTTACTTTCTCATCAAGAACAGCAGGTTGTTTCATTTACATGTATAATACTGGCGCAGATATGTAAAGCTTGTTGTAAAATAAAAATGAATAGAAAAGGTAGAGGATTATATGATTTTTGGATAGGATAGGAAGTGAATCATAATTGTTATTTATCCTCTACAAGTATCAACCATGTTCCCCTATATAATAGGATTTTCCCAGATTTATACCCAAATTCATTCCAAATCATGCAGATTGTGTTACTGCCCAAATGGATTACCCACACTTGAAAATAGTGCAATTATCTGGATACGTCCGGTCATGGCATCATTCACTCTGGCACCCCAGATGACCCGCTTTGAGTCAGGCACACGCTGAGTCATTAGCTCTCCTATTTTTGCCACTTCGTCAAGCGTCATATCCCTGCCACCGATTATATTAATAAGCAGTCCATACGGGGAAGATATTGCCGGAGTATCAAGAAGCGGTGTGGATATTGCGCGACTCACTGCTTTTTCGACGCGATCCTGACCTTCCGCATCACCTATCCCGAACGAGGAGATACCCCCTTTTTCAAGCACTGCTTTCAGGTCTGCAAAATCAAGGTTCATAAGGCTTGGTTCTGTGATGGTCTCTGTAATGCTCTTGACCAGCGCCCCGATAAGGGAATTCGCGACTGCAAAAGCGGTCTTGAGAGGCAATTTACCGGCAAATTTGCGAAGTTTTGTATTATCGATCAATACAACGGAATCGCATGTACTTTCCAGGGCGCGGATAGCATCGAATGCATTCTGGCGCCTCAGGGATTCGATCTCAAATGGCATTGTCAGGCATGCTATTGTAACCGCGCCCATTGCATGGGCTATTTCAGCAACTACAGGAGCTGACCCCGTGCCTGTCCCTCCGCCAAGACCAGCAACGATGAAAATGATATTGCTTCCTTCAAGTTCCTTTTTTAACTCTTCTTCACTTTCTGCGGCGCACTGCATCCCGACTTCGGGAAAACCCCCGCATCCTTTACCACGGCAGGTCTCTTTCCCAAGCAGCATGAGCTTATCTGCCTTTTGCAGCACCAGATGGTTAATATCAGTATTGGCGCCTATAATTTTAGCGCCTCCTACCCCTTTTTCTGAGAGGTAGGTCGTGATGTTACAGCCAGCGCCCCCAAGACCGATGATAGACACGGTGGGTCTTGAAGCTTCCATAACTTCTGTAAATTTTTCCATAATCTGAAGATTAATAGATTCGTATTGATATAAAAATATTGTTAATAACAAAACAATTTATATTCCTGCCCATTAATTCTGGATGCATGCGCATCGGTGTCATAGCAATTCAGGGCAATGTAGAAGAGCATGTGAATGCAATTCAAAAGGCGCTTGACAGGACGGGTCGCAGAGCAGAAGTCATAAAGATAAAACATAAAGGACTCGTCCCTGCATGCGACGCGCTCATTCTTCCGGGTGGTGAGAGCACAACTCTTGGAAGATTGATGGAAAAAGAAGGCATATCTGAAGAGATACGAAAGGTCGCGAAAGCAGGCGTCCCTATTATGGGGACTTGCGCCGGTCTTGTGCTGCTGGCAAAGAGGGGTGATGAACAGGTTAAGAAAACAGGTCAGTCACTTCTTTCCATAATGGATATAACTGTTAACAGGAACGCATTCGGGCGCCAGAAAGAATCATTCGAATGCTTGATAGAATTTAAAGGTCTTGATTCACCTTTCAATGCGGTGTTTATCCGGGCGCCAGGCATCACCTGGTTCGGTAAAGGTGTGGAAGTCCTCTCAGAGTACAATGGCGTTATTATTGCAGCAAGACAAAAAAATATGCTTGCCCTTGCATTCCATCCTGAACTTACGGATGATCCAAGGATACATCATTATTTCTTAAAAATGATAGGATAGAGCCTCATGATCGTTCTATCCTTCTGTTAATATTTTTGAGCTTTTTCTGATATGAATTCCTTAATTCCTCATATTCTTCATCTATCATGTTACCTGAAGCATAATCTTTTTCCAGTTCATCGAGCTTTGAAATAAGTTCGCTTTTCTCTGTTTCAAGCTCGTCTTTTGTTTTTTCTGGAAGCTCTTCATCAGGGGCAGGTTCTTCTTGTTCTTCTTCCAGCTCTTCTTCAGGAGTATCTTCGACTGCTTCCTGCTGTTCTTCATTCCCTGGTTCCCTCTTAAGGGATGTCCTTATTTTCTCTTCTATCTCCATTAGCTTTGGACTCTTTTTCCTGATAACCGGATATGACAGGACAAGTACTATCAACAGACCGATGATCAAATAAATCGCTATCTGTGACAGGTCGATCGCGGACTTTGAAATTTCGATATTGATCTCCTTGAATTTGGGTGTTTCCCAGTTGTACAGAACGCTGTTATCTTCATCCAAAGGTTTCACTGATGTTGAAATGCTGCTTCCAACTTCATCTTTCAAAGTTATGGTTTCTCCGCTGCCCCTGGTTACCTTAAGTACAACGTTCAAAGGGGCTTTATTGACCAGTGTGGGGTACACCAGTTTTTTTGTATAAAATTTCGATTTGCTGAATGTGCCTTTGGGTTCGGCAGAAAGCACATATTCCACTGCATACAGGGGTGGAAGTGGATTATTTGATTTAATATAATCATTCCAGCTAATAACGTTCCCATTCTGGATAGCATTAATTGGTATGACGCTTCCACCCATCGTCATTGGTACTTTTCCTACTTTTAGCCCTTCAAGCCCGTCAGGAACCCAGGTCCTCAGCGTACCTGAGAAGTTCTTTTCCCCGATGTTTTTAAAAATAAGGGTTTCGCGCACATATATCTTGTTTTGCGCTTCAAACTGGGCTGCATCCACCTCGATGAGATGCTGGATCAACATTATGTCCATGTCAGATTGTGTAGCATTGGCAAGATCAATAGCTTCCTCAGGGTTTTGAGAGATGTTATTAACATTTATTCCTGAACTGTTACCTCCCATTCCAGCATATCCAAGAACCGGGTTGGTCAATATAGCTATCAGTATTAAAGAAATTAAAAACTGGTTAATTTTTTTCATGTCGTCACGTCTTTTAATATACTATTTGTGTAGATATATTTTGTTGTTAATAAACGTCTCTTTTATATCCATTTAATTACATTAAGTCGATTCATGATGAGGCAAGAGGCGCTATACTCAGGAAAGGCAAAAACGGTATATAAAACCGACGAACCGGATAAATTAATAATGGAATTCAGGGACAGCCTTACGGCTTTTGACGGCAAGAAGAAGAGCGAAGCAAAAGGGAAAGGATACTACAACGCCCAGATATCTGCCACGCTTCTCCAGCTTCTTGGGGAGAACGGCATCAAAACGCATTTTGACAGCATGCTTTCGGACACAGAGATGATCGTGGATTCTGTGGAAATTGTCCTGATAGAGGTCATTGTCAGGAATATTGCAGCCGGCTCTCTTACTAAAAAATATCCTTTCAAAACCGGGGACAAACTTGACCCACCGATCATCATTTTTGATTATAAGAACGACCAGTTTGGAGATCCTATGATAAACGATGATATGGCGCTTGCAATGGGGCTTGCCACAAAAGCCGAACTTGCAGAGATCCGAAAACTCGCTCTCAGGATAAATTCCATACTTATTGAATACCTTGCCGAAAGAAACCTCCTGCTTCCCGACTTCAAGCTTGAGTTCGGAAGGCGCAAAGGAAAGATAGTCCTTGCTGATGAGATATCCTGTGATACTTGCAGGTTCTGGGACAGGACTACTGGAGAATCACTTGATAAGGATGTATTCAGGTTCGACAAGGGAGACCTTGTGGCAGCATATCGGGAAGTTGCAAAGAGAATTGTGCCAGGGGTAAGATTATGATCTGGTTATATCTCCAGATCGCGAAGTGCTGATATAATTGTTTTGAGACCGAGCAGATCGACCAGGAGTATGCTTGCTCTCATAAGCAAAATAAAAGCCATTGCTGGTTCAGCTGAGATCGTAAAAAGGGAAAATACAAGGATGGCTCCACCTTCCAGCAACCCGAAACCTGCGGGCGATATTGGCACGAACATCAGTATGGTCAGAAGCGGGTGGAGAAGAAAGAAATCAAAATAGGATAGTTCCAGCCCGAGCGCCTTTCCAAGAAAATACCAGTGCAGCGCTGCAAAGACCCATCCTATCATCGTGAACAACAAGATCGCATTCATGTTCTCTTTTATACCGAGATTTCGTTCTTTAAAGGACGACAGATTTGCGACATAATTTTTTAAGATCGGCACCTTTCTCAGGAATTTTGAAGTTATTTTTTCGTCCCTGAAAGCTATTATCAGCATGATAATACCCGCAACAAGAAGTATCGCAGCGCCAATAGATGCGGATATCAACAGATCATTGCTTATGCCGGGAAATGTAGAAATATAAATGATGGCAGCAGCAGCGCCCCCGACTTTAAGGATGAACTCAATACCCTGCGGCGCAAAAATGCATGCCATGCCGTCTGTTACCTTGCTTCCGACTTTTTTTTTCAGAAGGGAGGGGGTCAGAAAATATCCGCTCCTGCCAGGAGTGATGTCACCAACCATCATCCCACCCATGTGTGAAAAAAACACATCGTTAAATTTAAACCTGTATCCTATCCGGGTAAGGAGATATCTTAAGCGTGATGTCAGGACAACATTCAGGAGAACATAAGAAATGCAGGCAAGAAGAAAGAATTGTGGTTTTGTTCTATTGAGTGTGGAGAACACCTCGCCAAGATCAAGTTTATTCAGAATAAAAATTATAATAGCAATGCCGATAATTGTCTGAACAATAATACTTGACTTTTTCATCTGGAGGCTGTAATTATCTTAAAAGGTTAAATGCTTTGCATCGGCTTTGCAGTTGTTATGATTATTATTATTAGTATTTATATTATCTCGATAATAAATTATATATACACCCATGCACCTTTTTGAAATCATCATGAAAATTCGTGAAGTAATACAAGAATTCATGCCATGTGAAGTTTGCGGAAACAGGGACGTACACAAATTCTATTTCCATGTTTTTGTCCATAAGGGTTCACAGCCTTATGTAAAATGCTGTGAATGCGAGGAAGAGTATTATTCAACAAGAGCCAGGCAGATCATTACTGGTGTTGAAGATACCTTCAGGTCAAGGACATATGAGAATCCCGTTATCAGCAATGAGAACTTCATACACCAGGAATTTACTCATCCCCTTGTAAAAGTCCTGTCAGGTATGTAATTCGTTTCTCTATTTTTTTCCATGCATCAAAATATTTTTCAACTAACACTTATAATTAAGATGCATGAAGTTGTTCGGCGTTCTTGGAGACCCGGTATCTCATAGTCTTTCACCTGTCATGCATAATGCAGCCTTCAAAGCTCTTGGAATGGACTGCGAATATCATGCATTCAGGGTCAGTCCTGATAATCTTGAAAAAGCCCTGCACGGCGCCCATGCGCTGGGATTCGGGGGGCTGAATCTGACCATACCTTTGAAGGAAAAAGCTCTTGGTATCGTAAATGCCACAGAACTTGCAAGGCAGATCGGAGCTGTAAACACAGTTGATCTTAAGGAAGGGATGGTAGGATATAATACGGACGGCATCGGGGCAAAAATGGCTCTCTCCCACAACGGTATTGAAGTTAAGGGTAAGAATGTCCTGCTGCTTGGTGCCGGGGGAGCTGCGCGCGCCATAGCTTTCCAGCTTGCAAAAGATGGTGCAAGCGTCACCATTGCCAACCGCTCGATAGACAGGGCAGAAGCGCTTGCAGGAGATGTGAAAAAAGTTGGTAAAGCGCAGGCTTCGGGTTATGAAGATCTTAAAAGTTTGATACAGGACAGCAACATACTGATAAACTCAACATCTGTTGGCATGTACCCGAAAACATCCGAAACCCTTGTAACATCTGATATGATGCATAAAGACCTTGCAGTTTTTGATATTGTCTATAATCCGCAGGACACAATGCTGCTTCGCAAGGCAAGAAAAGCAGGAGCAAAAGCCATTGATGGCGTGATGATGCTTGTTTTCCAGGGTGCAGAAGCTTTCAGGATATGGACTGGAAAGACACCTCCAGTTGACGTTATGGAAAAAGCCGTGAGGGAGAAGCTTTCATGAAAATACTTATTATCGGTGGGACAGGCGAGACAGGAAGGTGGTTCGTGAAGTTCTACAAGAAACACGGCTTTGATGTGGCGATATGGGGCGTAAATAAGAAAAAAGACATAGCAGAGACCCTTGGCGTGAGGTTTGCCGATGACCTTGATGATGAGATAAGAACAAGTGATATCGTTATGATATCAGTCCCGATAAACATCACTGAAAAAACGATACAGGAAATAGCTCCAAAAATGCCATCTGGAAGCCTTCTCATGGACATAACGTCTGTTAAGACCGGACCTGTGGCTGCCATGCAAAAATTCGCACCAGTGGATGTCGAAATACTTGGAACCCATCCCATGTTCGGTCCCTCAATACCTGATATCAGGGGGCAGATCGTCATCTTTACACCGATTGAGGGAAGATCCGGGAGATGGTTCCCTGTAATCAGGAGCCTGTATGAGGAGAACGGCGCGCATATCGAGATCATGGATACATCAGAGCATGACAGGATGATGGCAGTTGTGCAGGGGCTCACGCATTTCGCATACATCTCAATTGGTTCCGTGTTCATGGAGCTTGAATTCGATGTAGCAAGATCCAGACGTTTCATGAGCCCGATGTATGATATCATGCTTGACCTTGTGGGACGGATACTGGCACAGAACCCGTATCTCTATGCCATGATACAGATGAACCCTGAGGTAGCGAAGGTACACAGGGCTTATATCTGCCAGTGCAACCGGATGGCAGACATGGTCAAAAACAAAGACATCGAAGCTTTTGTGAACAACATGAAAAAGGCAGCCGCTCATTTCGGGGATACGGAGTCGGCGCTTCGCAGGTCTGAGAAGCTCATAGGCACAAAGATAGCCGAGCATGATGAGCTTGTGCGCGGAATTGGAAAGCAACGAGCGCTCAAGCACATCTATTCTGGAGTTGTACACTATGGGAATGTGAAAAAAGTAGGTCCCAGAAGTGTTATTTTAGAGCGGGGAGGAAAAACGACCGAGCTTTTAATAGAGAATGTCCGGCTGCTGGATGAACTGGAATTGATAGCATGGAAAACCACATCCATGAAAAATGTTACACGGGATGTATCAGTTTTTATACCGCACGGTTCTGACCCGGAAATATTGAAAACTGTTCTAAATGGCGTGGATGGCGTTGTTTCATCTGATATCATTGATGTATTCAAAAAACAAAACGATACAAGTGTTACTTATCGTATCACAATATTTGGGGATAGCAATGCGGCTCTTGTCCAGGGAAGTGTGGAGACACTTCTCAAAGGTATCGGCTGTACTATCAGGTAAGAAATAATAATTATACCAACATGTAAAGTAACGGCACGATAATAATGAAGCCTTATATCTAAATTCAAGTATCCAATCGAGTAACATACCATGCCAGACCTTGTAATAAAAAATGCCAGGATTTTTATCGACAATGCTATACAGCCAGCCGAGATCGCAATAGATAACGGGAAAATAACAAAAGTCGGAAAGATCATCGATGCAAAAGACGTTAACGAAGTCATAAATGCTAAAAATGCACTTGTTCTTCCTGGAGCCATTGATGTGCATGTTCACTTTCGCGACCCTGGAATGACAAAAAAAGAGGACTGGTACACCGGCTCCTGCGCGGCGGCGGCAGGAGGTGTCACTACAGTGATCGACCATCCAAACACTATTCCTCCGACTATAGACCCAGATTCTTTCAAGAAAAAACAGAAGGAAGCGAAAAAGTCAATAATCGATTACGGGATAAATTCAGGCGTTACGCATAACCTGAAACACCTGAAACCCCTGTGGGAACTTGGTGCAACCGCGTTCGGGGAGATATTCATGGCAGAATCAACAGGCGCACTTAATGTGAATGACAGGACGCTGGAAGAGGCGCTTGGCATCATCGGAACCCTGGGCGCTGTTGCATGCATCCATGCTGAGGATGAGGAAACAAGAAAACGGTTCGTTCATATACTGAAAGGCGCTTCGCAGCCCGAATCATACTCAAAGTCGCGACCCCCACTGTCTGAGAAGATAGCTGTTCAAAAGGCGATAAAAATGGCAGGGAATACAAACCTGCATTTCTGTCATATCAGTGCTGGCGAAAGCCTTGAAACAATAAAAAACGAAAAAACCAACAATAAAAACATAACCTGCGAGGTAGCGCCTCATCATCTGTTCCTTTCCACAAAGGACTATAAGCGCCTTGGAACACTTGGAAAAATGAACCCCCCGCTTCGGGATTACCAATCTCAGCAGAGTTTGTGGGAAGGATTGAATAACAGCACCATTGATATTATTGCCTCAGACCATGCTCCCCATCTTGAGCATGAGAAAATGACAGACATCTGGAGCGCCCCTGCAGGAGTTCCTGGTGTTGAGACCATGATGCCATTAATGCTTTTTGCTGTTAAACGCAATCTTATTACACTGAAGCGTTTACTTGAAGTAACGTGCACAAATCCTGCAAGGCTCTTCGGGCTTCCAAAAGGAGCTATAGCTCAGGGATATGATGCAGATCTTGTGTTAACGGGCGAACCTGCGGTGATACGTAAGGAAAAGATGCACAGCAAGGCAGGATGGACGCCGTACGCTGGAATGCAGGGTATTTTTCCCAAAATGACGATATCAAGGGGGGAAATAGTGGCAGAAGATGGTGAAATAATTGGAAAAAGAGGGCGTGGAAGAGTAATTCCCGGCAGGGGATTTATTAACAGGAAGGAACCTGAGGATTGAAAAGAGTAATATACCCTGAACTATAATATTATTAATGAGTAAAACTCATGAAACACATTAATGGAGGGCTTTAAAGGTTTAGACGAATAGCCCTTGTCACAGACGACTTCCCTGTTTATCATTCTATTATAGAGGAGTCGCGGGAGCGTGGCAAACTTGACATTCTGGTTCTCAGTCCACCTGAGCCCATTCCTTCAAGCGTCGCAGTGATCATTACTACTGAAGAAGAATCCCATATTATCGATTTCAATCGTGACAGGATCATCATAGCTGACGGGCGACCTCAGGCTGCGCTTGACAGGGCATGTTCTCTTTTATATTCTGAAGAATTCGATGAGATCGTGATCGGGATAGATCCTGGAAAATTCCCGGGTATCGCAGTTCTCGGAAATGGGAAAACCATTTCTGTTCACCATGTTTCAGCAGGAGAGGTCTGCCCGCTCATAAAAAAAATATTGAGAGAGTTTGATGGTAAGAATGTCCTGGTGCGTATCGGGCATGGAGCGAGGCTTGTTCGCTCCCGGCTTATCAATGACCTCCTTGATCTTGGGCTTCATATTGAAATGGTGGATGAGACCGGTACAACCCCCCGTCTTGGAAGGGGGGTTCACGGTCAGGTCGTATCAGATATTATCGCAGCCATAAACATCGCAAGGATCAAAGGAAAAAAAGTTGGAAAACAGTTCATAGAGCCGTCGCAGGGTGAAGTAAGGGTAATCCAGGAGCATAGCAGGGAACACTCGAACGGGCGCTCTACTATCCCCCGCCTTCTTGCCAGGGCAGTGGCAAAAGGTGAAATGACACTTGAAGAAGCCGTGGAACAGCATAACGGTTTTTAATTCCACAAGT